>NZ_CVTU01000114.1:56186-253961 GCF_900004965.1 Pseudomonas sp. 44 R 15 | reverse complement strand
GATTCAAGCCTGCGTTCGGCCAGCGTGGTTTAACGGGGCGCCTGAGATCAAGATCAAAAGCAGATCAAGATCAAGAGCGACTCGCTTCGCATCGGGGTTACGGTTGGGTGCTACAGAGTTGTGTAGATGCCTATGGCTATCGGGGGCAAGCCCCCTCCCACATTGGATTTTAGTTTGTCGGGATTATGCGGCTACAGGCACATGGCTGGTATGCCAGATCAGCACCTTGCTTACCCGGTTGTCCTCGGTCTCGAGGATTTCCAGGCGATAGCGGCCAATCTTCAGGCATACCGCGCAGTCCGGAATGGTCTCCAGCGCCTCGGTGACCAGGCCGTTGAGGGTCTTGGGGCCGTCGCTGGGCAGGTGCCAGCCCAGGCTTTTGTTCAGTTCGCGGATCGAAGCCGCGCCGTCGATGATGTAGCGGCCGTCCGGCTGGGCTTCGATGTGGGGGTTATCCACAGTCTGATCACTTTCGAATTCGCCGACGATTTCTTCCAGGATGTCTTCCAGGGTGACGATGCCCAGCACTTCGCCGTACTCATCCACCACCATGCCCAGGCGGCGCTGTTGCTTGTGGAAATTCAGCAGTTGCAGCTGCAACGGCGTGCTTTCCGGCACGAAGTAGGGTTCGTGGCAGGCGGCCAGTAGCGCTTCCTTGGTCAGGCTGGCGTCGGCCAGCAGGTGCTGGATCTGCCGTGTGTTGAGCACCGCTTCGACCTGGTTGATGTCGCTGTGGAACACCGGCAACCGCGTGCGCTGGGAAGTGCGCAGTTGCTCGATGATCTCCTCGATCTTGTCATCCAGGTTGATGCCGTCCACTTCGCTGCGCGGCACCAGGATGTCATTGACGGTGATGTTGTCCAGGGCATGGATGCCAGGCATGCCGGGCATAGGCTCTTCATCGGCATCAGGGTGTGGTTCGTCGTGGTGGTCGGACGAAGGCTCGTCGCTGTTTCTCACCACGCCGGCCTTGCGCGCGAACGGGCGCAGCAGCATCAGGCTGATGCCATTGAGCAGCCAGGCAACGGGATACAGGATTTTCAGCGGCACGCCCAGCAGCGCATTGCCGAAACCCAGTATGGCGTGCGGATAGCGGGTAGCCAGGGCGCGGGGCAGGTAGTCGGCGAGGATCAGCAGCAATGCGCAGGCGATCAACCCGCCGAGCCATGGCCCGTTCTGCGCCCAGGCATGGATCGCCAGCAGTGTGCAGAGGATGACCACGGCTGCGCGGCTCAGGCTGTTGCACAGGATCAGGCTGTGGCGCGGGAAACTCAGGCGTGCGGCCGCCTTGTCACCCTGGCGTGTGCCGGGGCGCAGGGCCAGCAGGTGTTGTTGCGCGGCTTCGATGGCGGTAAACAGCGCCGCCCATAAAAGCAGCAGGGCAATTACGGCGAGCATCGGCCCAAGGGGCAAGTTGTCCATGATCGCCGCTCGTCAGATATGCAGGATGTATTCGCGAACCAGCTTGCTGCCGAAATAGGCCAGCATCAGCAGGCAGAAACCGGCCAGGGTCCAGCGGATGGCTTTGTGCCCGCGCCAGCCGAGGCGGTTGCGACCCCACAGCAACACGCTGAACACGATCCAGGCCAGGCAGGCGAGCAAGGTCTTGTGCACCAGGTGCTGGGCGAACAGGTTCTCGACGAACAGCCAGCCGGAGATCAGCGACAGCGACAACAATGTCCAGCCGGCCCACAGGAACCCGAACAACAGGCTTTCCATGGTTTGCAGCGGCGGGAAGTTCTTGATCAACCCGGAGGGGTGCTTGTGCTTGAGCTGGTGGTCTTGCAGCAGTACCAGCAGCGATTGGAACACCGCGATGGTGAACATGCCGTAGGCGAGGATCGACAACAGGATGTGCGCGAGGATGCCCGGCTCTTCATCGATCACCTGTACGGTGCCGGTGGGGGCGAATTGCGCCAGCAGCACTGTGAGCACGCCCAGGGGGAACAGCAGCACGAGCAGGTTCTCGACCGGAATCCGGTAGCACGCCAGCAGCGTCAGTGCGATCACGGCGGCGGCGATCAGGCTGGCGGCGCTGAAAAAATCCAGGCCCAGGCCGACCGGGGTCATCAGGTGCGTAAACAGACTGGCGGCATGAGCCAGCAGGGCGAGGACGCCAAGGCCTGTCAGCAGACGTTTGTCCGCTTTGGCGCCTTGGGCCAGACGAGAGCCCTGATAGAGGGTCGCAGCGGCATACAAGAGGGCGGCGGCGAGGCTGGGTAGCAAACTGGGTGACAAGGGGAGCATAAATCCTGATAGACAAGCCCGAAAGGCGCTGAGTTTGGCACACACCTGCGCCGCACGAAAGACTCCCCCGCCAGACAGCGGGTGTGCACGGGCGCAGTCTTCGCTATAATCCGCGACCTGCCCACGCCGCAGGCTCGCCGAGCGCTATGTTTAATAGCGATTTACCACAGCCTGGGCCGCCATTACCTCGGTCTACCAATGCATTTCGTTGAATAGGGCCTGAAAGGATCGCGCATGTTTGAAAACCTGACTGACCGTCTCTCGCAGACGCTGCGCCATGTAACCGGCAAGGCCAAGCTGACCGAGGACAATATTAAAGACACCCTGCGTGAAGTGCGCATGGCGTTGCTGGAAGCCGACGTGGCCTTGCCGGTGGTGAAGGATTTCGTCAACTCGGTCAGGGAACGCGCGGTCGGCACCGAAGTGTCGCGCAGCCTGACCCCGGGCCAGGCCTTCGTGAAGATCGTCCAGGCCGAACTCGAAAGCCTGATGGGCGCAGCCAACGAAGACTTGAACCTCAGCGCCGTGCCTCCGGCCGTTGTGCTGATGGCCGGCCTGCAAGGTGCGGGCAAGACCACCACCGCCGGCAAGCTGGCGCGCTTCCTTAAAGAGCGCAAGAAGAAGTCCGTGATGGTGGTGTCGGCCGACGTATACCGTCCGGCGGCCATCAAACAGTTGGAAATGCTCGCGGGCGAAGTGGGCGTGACCTTCTTCCCGTCGGACCTGAGCCAGAAGCCGGTCGACATTGCCAACGCGGCCATTAAAGAAGCCAAACTCAAGTTCATCGACGTGGTCATCGTCGATACCGCCGGTCGCCTGCACATCGATGAAGAGATGATGGGCGAGATCAAGGCGCTGCATGCCGCGATCAACCCGGTCGAGACGCTGTTCGTGGTCGACGCCATGACCGGCCAGGATGCGGCCAACACCGCCAAGGCCTTCGGTGACGCGCTGCCGCTGACCGGCGTGATCCTCACCAAGGTCGACGGCGACGCCCGTGGCGGTGCCGCGCTGTCGGTACGTGCCATCACCGGCAAGCCGATCAAGTTCATCGGCATGGGCGAGAAGAGCGACGCGCTCGAGCCGTTCCACCCCGAGCGTATCGCCTCGCGCATCCTCGGCATGGGCGACGTGCTCAGCCTGATCGAGCAGGCCGAAGCCACGCTCGACAAGGACAAGGCCGACAAACTGGCCAAAAAGCTGAAGAAGGGCAAGGGCTTCGACCTCGAAGACTTCCGCGATCAGCTGCAACAAATGAAGAACATGGGTGGCCTTGGCGGGCTGATGGACAAGCTGCCGAACATCGGCGGCGTGAACCTGGCGCAAATGGGCAACGCCCAGGGCGCGGCAGAGAAGCAGTTCAAGCAGATGGAAGCCATCATCAACTCCATGACCCCGGCCGAGCGCCGCGACCCTGAGCTGATCAGCGGTTCGCGCAAACGCCGGATCGCCATGGGTTCCGGCACCCAGGTGCAGGACATCGGTCGCTTGATCAAGCAGCACAAGCAGATGCAGAAGATGATGAAGAAATTCTCCGCCAAGGGCGGCATGGCCAAGATGATGCGCGGCATGGGCGGTATGTTGCCCGGCGGCGGCATGCCCAAGATGTAAAGAATTCGAGCGCAGGCGCTGCTTGCGCTCCGACCCGCAGGGATGCGGGATCTCCAGCAAACCCGCCATTGGCGGGCGCTGACCTGCCGTTTTAACCGACGGCTCTATAGCAGATCTGAATGGCACGCGGGTAGGCGCCGGAAAAAGACATTTGCAAAAGTCCGGATATTCCTTAGAATATGCGGCCTTTCGGGCACCTATGCCCGCTGTGCATTTAGATTTGCAGCACCGACTACAGGAACGATGTTCACATGCTAACAATCCGTCTTGCCCTTGGCGGCTCCAAAAAGCGCCCGTTTTACCACTTGACCGTAACTGACAGCCGCAACCCACGTGACGGCTCTCACAAGGAACAAGTTGGCTTCTTCAACCCGATCGCTCGAGGTCAGGAAGTTCGTCTGTCCGTGAACCAAGAGCGCGTAGCCTACTGGCTGAGCGTTGGTGCACAGCCATCCGAGCGCGTTGCCAAGCTGTTGAAAGACTCGGCTAAGGCCGCAGCCTGAGCAATATGAACGCGACGCCAACTGTTGCTGATGATTTGATCGTTATCGGCAAGATTTACTCTGTTCATGGCGTTCGCGGCGAAGTGAAGGTGTATTCCTTTACTGATCCGACTGAAAACCTGTTGCAGTACAAAACCTGGACGCTCAAGCGCGAAGGCAGCGTGAAACAGGTCGAGCTGGTCAGTGGACGCGGGAGCGACAAGTTCCTGGTCGCAAAGCTCAAGGGTCTTGATGATCGTGAAGAAGCTCGTCTTCTGGCTGGTTATGAGATCTGCGTGCCGCGCAACCTGTTCCCTGAATTGACCGACGGCGAGTACTACTGGTACCAGCTGGAAGGTCTGAAGGTTATTGATCAACTCGGGCAACTGCTCGGGAAAATCGATCATCTTCTGGAAACCGGCGCCAATGATGTAATGGTGGTCAAGCCTTGCGCTGGCAGCCTGGATGATCGCGAACGCCTGTTGCCCTATACCGGGCAGTGCGTGTTGGCCGTCGACCTCGCAGCGGGCGAGATGAAGGTGGAATGGGACGCGGACTTCTAAGCGTGGCTAATTTGCGCATTGAAGTGATCAGTTTGTTTCCCGAGATGTTCTCCGCCATCAGCGAGTACGGCATCACCAGTCGGGCGGTGAAACAGGGGCTGTTGCAGCTTACCTGTTGGAACCCGCGAGACTACACGACGGATCGACATCACACTGTGGACGATCGCCCATTTGGCGGTGGCCCGGGCATGGTGATGAAGATCAAGCCCCTGGAAGACGCGTTGGCCCAGGCCAAGGCAGCCGCCGGGGAGAAGGCGAAGGTTATTTACCTGTCCCCTCAAGGCCGTCAGCTGAAACAGGCTGCGGTAGGCGAACTGGCGAATGAGGAGGCACTGATCCTGATTGCCGGTCGCTATGAAGGCATTGACGAGCGTTTTATTGAAGCTCATGTCGATGAAGAGTGGTCGATTGGGGACTATGTCCTGTCTGGCGGCGAGCTGCCGGCGATGGTCCTGATAGATGCGGTTACACGACTGCTGCCTGGAGCTTTAGGGCATGCGGACTCCGCGGAGGAAGATTCCTTCACGGATGGTTTGCTGGATTGCCCGCACTACACCCGTCCGGAGGTGTATGCGGATCAGCGTGTTCCCGACGTATTGCTAAGTGGCAATCACGCACACATCCGGCGTTGGCGTTTACAGCAGTCCCTTGGTCGGACCTATGAACGACGCGCCGATCTTCTGGAAAGCCGCTCGCTTTCTGGAGAAGAGAAGAAGCTGCTCGAGGAATACATCCTCGCGCGGGACGATAGTTAACAACGTATCGATGGTAGGTCCATTGACTTACCTTAGGAGCACAGCATGACTAACAAAATCATCCTTGCACTCGAAGCAGAGCAGATGACCAAAGAGATCCCTACCTTTGCCCCGGGCGACACCATTGTCGTTCAGGTGAAAGTGAAGGAAGGCGACCGTTCGCGTCTGCAAGCGTTCGAAGGCGTGGTAATCGCCAAGCGTAACCGTGGTGTGAACAGTGCTTTCACTGTTCGTAAAATCTCCAACGGTGTTGGCGTAGAGCGTACTTTCCAGACCTACAGCCCGCAAATCGACAGCATGGCTGTGAAACGTCGCGGTGACGTACGCAAAGCCAAGCTGTACTACCTGCGTGACCTGTCCGGTAAAGCAGCTCGCATCAAGGAAAAACTGGCTTAAGTCCAGCTTCCCGATGCAGAAAAAAGCAGCCTGCGGGCTGCTTTTTTGTGCCTGCGATTTGTGCCGTGCGCCCTCAGGCCTGACCAGGCTGAATGACTGCCAGTAATGTCCATCCCGCCAACGGTTTCATATCGCTCTCAGGCGTGACCACATGCACCCAGCCGCTGTTATCGCGGGCAAACAGCAGCGTCGCCCGTTCCCCATGCAGTGCCTGATAGTCGCTCCAGCCAAACCCATCGGTCAGTTGCGTGGTATACAGTTCGGCGCCTTGCCCCAGCAGGCTGGCGAGCTTGGTGTAGCTCAGCGGCTGGCTGCCCAGCAAGTGCCCACGGTGCTCGCCGCTGGCCCGGTGCTTGTCGGTGCGACGGCTTTCCTGGCTGTTGGCCAAGGCGAACAGGCGATGCCCGAAGTCATGACGAAAGCGCATGGTGGCCAGGGTGTTCAATTCGCCGGAAGGGGACAGCGCGAGCAAATGCCCCAGACCGACCAGGTCCAGATGGGACTCGGCATGCTGTGATGCCGGGTTGCCGAAGTAGGTCGGCAGCCCTTCCATGCGGCTGGCGCGAATGTTTTCCCAGCTTGAATCGGTCAGCAGCACTCGGCTGCCCAACTGTTGCAGGGCTTTGCCGAGGATGCGGGCCGGGGCGTTCGCGCCGACGATCAGAAAGCCGCTTGGCGCGGGCTCGGCCACTTTCAGCAAGCGCGCCAGAGGGCGCGCAGTCGCGCTTTGCAGCACCACCGTGCCGATAATCACCGCAAACGTCAGCGGCACCAGCAACAACGCACCTTCGTGGCCGGCCTCATCCAGGCGAATCGCAAAAATCGCCGACACCGCTGCGGCCACAATCCCGCGCGGGGCGATCCAGGCCAGCAGTGCGCGTTCGCGCCAGCTCAGTTTCGAGCCGACGGTCGACACAGCAACGTTCAGCGGGCGCGCAATGAACTGAATGATCAGCAGCAGAATCAGCACAAAAGGCCCCAGGGCGATCAATGCGTTCAGGTCCAGGCGCGCCGCCAGCAGGATAAACAAGCCGGAAATCAACAGGACGCTGAGGTTCTCCTTGAAGTGCAGGATGTGCCGCACGTCCACGCCCTTCATGTTCGCCATCCACATGCCCATCAGTGTCACCGCCAGCAGGCCGGACTCATGCATGACCTGATTGGAGGCGATGAACACCCCCAGCACCGCTGCCAGGGTGGCCAGGTTGTGCAGGTATTCCGGCAACCACTGGCGGCGCATCACCAGGCCCAGCACCCAGCCTCCGGCAATCCCGAACAGGCTGCCGCACAGGATGACGCCGCCAAAGGTCAGCAGGCTGTGACTCAAGCCATCGCCCGAGGCGCTGGCGATGATAAAGCTGTAGACCACCACGGCCAGCAGCGCGCCGATGGGGTCGATGACGATGCCTTCCCAGCGCAGGATGTTGGCGATGGACGCCTTGGGGCGTACCACGCGCAACATCGGCACGATGACGGTCGGGCCTGTGACCAGCGTCAGGGTGCCGAACAGCAGCGCCAGCATCCAGTCGAAACCCAACAGCCAGTGGGTTGCCAGGGTAATCACCGCCCAGGTCGTCAGTGCGCCAAGGGTCACCAGTCGGTGAACCACGCTGCCGATCTCCTTCCATTCCGACAGATGCAGCGTCAGGCTGCCCTCAAACAGGATCAATGCGACGGCCAGCGACACCAATGGCATCAGCAACGGGCCGAACATTTCCTGCGGGTCGAGCCAGCCAAGTACCGGCCCTGCCAGGATTCCGCTCAATAACAGAAACAGAATCGCCGGCAATTTCAGGCGCCAGGCCAGCCATTGGCAGCCGAGCGCGGCCACACCGATACCGCCGAAAGCCAACAAGATCTGTTGTTCGTTCATTAAAGCTTCCTGTTCCTAGAAGTAGCGGGCTATGAAAGACTAGTGGCCCTTGCCACAGTTCACTAAATAAAAGGGCGCCGAGCCCCGTGCCGCGTCGCTTGAGTAACCATGCCCGCCATTGACCACCCCCTGATCGACCGCTTCCTTGACGCCCTTTGGTTGGAAAAAGGCCTCTCCGACAACACGCGCCAGGCTTACCGCAGCGACCTGGCCCTGTTCAACGGGTGGCTGCAGGAGAAAAACCTGGAGCTGATCAATGCCGGGCGCGAGCTGATCCTCGATCACTTGGCCTGGCGCCTCGAGCAACATTACAAGCCGCGATCCACCGCGAGATTTCTCTCCGGTGTGCGTGGCTTTTATCGCTACTTGTTGCGTGAAAAGCTCATCGCAGTCGATCCAACTCTACAAGTGGATATGCCGCAATTAGGTAGGCCTCTTCCTAAATCCTTGTCGGAAGCTGACGTGGAGGCTCTGTTGGCCGCGCCGGATCTCAGTGAGGCCATCGGCCAGCGCGACCGCGCCATGCTGGAAGTGCTCTACGCCTGCGGGCTGCGGGTCACCGAGCTGATCAGCCTGACCCTGGAGCAGGTCAACCTGCGCCAGGGCGTGTTGCGGGTGATGGGCAAGGGCAGCAAGGAACGCCTGGTGCCGATGGGCGAGGAGGCGATTGTGTGGGTCGAGCGTTACCTGCGCGATGCGCGTCACGAACTGCTCGGTGGCCGTCCCAGCGATGTGCTGTTCCCCAGCCTGCGTGGCGAGCAGATGACCCGCCAGACCTTCTGGCACCGGATCAAGCACCAGGCCAAAGTGGCCGGGATCGGCAAGTCCCTGTCGCCGCATACCTTGCGTCATGCGTTCGCCACCCACTTGCTCAACCATGGCGCGGATCTGCGCGTGGTACAGATGCTGCTCGGCCACAGCGACTTGTCCACCACCCAGATCTACACCCATGTGGCACGGGCGCGCTTGCAGGAGATGCACGCCAGGCACCATCCACGCGGCTGAAAAATCCCGATTTTTCCGGCTGCGGGCTGCCCTGCGGCCCAACTGTGGTAGGCTTTGTCGGTTCGCAAAGGCGACGGTCCACACCCTGGTTTCCAATCGGCGTGGCGGCACCCGTCCCTGCATCTGCCTTCAGGAGTTACCATGCGCTTGACCCAGATTATTGCCGCCGCAGCCATTGCGTTGGTTTCCACCTTTGCTGTCGCCGACGATGCGGCTGAGCAGGCCATTCGCAAGAGCCTGGTCAACCTGCAACTCGATACTCCCATCGAAAGCATCAGCGCCAGCCCCATGGCCGGTCTGTATGAAGTCAAGCTCAAGGGCAGCCGCGTGCTGTACGCCAGTGCCGACGGCCAGTACATCGTTCAGGGCTACCTGTTCCAGCTCAAGGACGGCAAACCGGTCAACCTGACCGAGAAAGCCGAGCGCCTCGGCGTGTCCAAGCTGATCAACGGTATTCCGGTGGCTGAGACCGTGGTGTACCCGGCCATCGGTGAAACCAAGACCCACATCACCGTGTTCACCGACACCACCTGCCCGTACTGCCACAAGCTGCACGCCGAAGTGCCGGCGCTGAACAAGCTCGGTGTGGAAGTGCGCTACGTCGCGTTCCCACGCCAGGGCCTCGGTTCGCCGGGTGATGAGCAGTTGCAGGCGGTCTGGTGCTCGGCCGACAAGAAGGCGGCCATGGACAAGATGGTCGATGGCAAGGAAATCAAGGCGGCCAAATGCGCCAATCCGGTTTCCAAGCAGTTCGCCCTGGGCCAGTCCATCGGTGTGAACGGCACACCGGCCATCGTTTTGGCCGACGGCCAAGTGATTCCGGGCTACCAGCCGGCACCACAAGTTGCCAAACTGGCACTGGGTGCCAAGTAAGCATTAATCGTCGAGCCTTTGACGAGCATGATCCGCCGAACCGTCGGCGGGTCATTAATTGAGAGCCGCAGTTGTGCGGCGGTGTTCCACGGCCGACCTCGCGTCGGCCGTTTCATGGGGAGTTTTCAGTGAAACCGGTCAAAGTAGGCATCTGTGGGTTAGGGACCGTCGGTGGCGGCACCTTCAACGTACTTCAGCGTAACGCCGAAGAAATTTCCCGCCGTGCAGGGCGCGAGATTGAAGTGGCGCAGATCGCCACGCGTTCGCCAAAGCCTCAGTTCGAAACGACCGGTATTGCGATTACCAACGATGTGTTCGCCGTGGCCACCAACCCTGACATCGATATTGTCATCGAGCTGGTAGGCGGCTACACCGTGGCCCGCGAGCTGGTGCTCAAGGCCATCGAGAACGGCAAGCACGTGGTCACCGCCAACAAGGCGCTGATCGCCGTGCACGGTAACGAAATCTTCGCCAAGGCCCGTGAGAAGGGCGTGATCGTAGCGTTCGAAGCCGCCGTGGCCGGCGGCATCCCGGTGATCAAGGCGATTCGTGAAGGCCTGTCCGCCAACCGCATCAATTGGGTGGCCGGCATCATCAACGGCACCGGTAACTTCATCCTGACCGAAATGCGCGAAAAGGGCCGCACCTTCGAAGACGTGCTGGCTGAAGCCCAGGCCCTGGGTTATGCCGAAGCCGACCCGACCTTTGACGTGGAAGGTATCGATGCGGCGCACAAGCTGACCATCCTGGCGTCCATCGCCTTTGGCATCCCGCTGCAGTTCGACAAGGCCTACACCGAAGGCATCACCAAACTGACCACCGCCGACGTGAACTACGCCGAAGCCCTGGGCTACCGCATCAAGCACCTCGGTGTGGCGCGCAGCACCCCGGCCGGTATCGAATTGCGTGTGCACCCGACACTGATCCCCGCCGACCGCCTGATCGCCAACGTCAATGGCGTGATGAACGCGGTGATGGTCAACGGTGACGCCGCCGGTTCCACCCTGTTCTACGGCGCCGGTGCCGGGATGGAGCCGACCGCTTCGTCGGTAATCGCCGACCTGGTGGACGTGGTTCGCGCCATGACCAGCGACCCGGAAAACCGCGTGCCGCACCTGGCCTTCCAGCCGGATTCGCTGTCGGCCCACCCGATCCTGCCGATCGAAGCCTGCGAAAGTGCCTACTACCTGCGCATCCAGGCCCAGGATCATCCTGGCGTGCTGGCCCAGGTGGCGAGCATCCTGTCGGAGCGCGGGATCAACATCGAGTCGATCATGCAGAAGGAAGTCGAGGAGCAGAACGGCCAGGTGCCGATGATCCTGCTGACCCATCGCGTGCTCGAGCAGCATATCAACGATGCCATTCGGGCTCTTGAAGCGCTCCAGGGCGTAGTAGGGCCGGTGGTCCGTATCCGCGTCGAACATTTGAATTAATTCAGCTGCAAGCGGTTAGCTGCAAGCTGCAAGTAAAAGCCGATTCGCTCTAACTTGCCGCTTGTAACTTGAAGCTTGAAGCCCAAACCGAAGGTTTGCCCCTATGCGCTATATCAGCACCCGCGGCCAGGCACCGGCCCTGAATTTCGAAGACGTTCTGCTGGCGGGCCTTGCCACTGACGGCGGCCTGTACGTGCCGGAAAACCTGCCACGCTTCACCCAGGAAGAAATCGCTTCCTGGGCCGGCCTGCCTTACCACGAGCTGGCGTTCCGGGTGATGCGCCCGTTCGTCACCGGCAGCATTCCGGACGCGGATTTCAAGAAGATCCTGGAAGAGACGTACGGCGTGTTTTCCCACAGCGCCATTGCACCCCTGCGCCAGTTGAACGGCAACGAGTGGGTGCTTGAGCTGTTCCATGGCCCGACCCTGGCGTTCAAGGACTTTGCCCTGCAATTGCTGGGTCGCCTGCTCGACTACGTGCTGGAAAAACGCGGCGAGCGCGTAGTGATCATCGGCGCTACCTCCGGCGATACCGGTTCGGCGGCCATTGAAGGCTGCAAGCACTGCGAAAACGTCGACATCTTCATCCTGCACCCGCACAAGCGCGTGTCGGAGGTGCAGCGTCGCCAGATGACCACCATTTTCGGTGAGAACATCCACAACATCGCCATCGAAGGCAACTTCGATGACTGCCAGGAAATGGTCAAGAACAGCTTCGCCGACCAGAGTTTCCTCAAGGGCACGCGACTGGTGGCGGTGAACTCGATCAACTGGGCGCGGATCATGGCCCAGATCGTCTACTACTTCCACGCCTCCCTGCAGTTGGGCGGCCCGGCGCGTTCAGTGTCGTTCTCGGTGCCGACCGGCAACTTCGGCGACATCTTCGCCGGCTACCTGGCGCGCAACATGGGCCTGCCGATTAATCAGTTGATCGTCGCGACCAATCGCAACGACATCCTGCACCGCTTCATGAGCGGCAATCAGTACGTCAAGGAAACCCTGCACGCCACGCTGTCGCCGTCGATGGACATCATGGTCTCGTCGAACTTCGAACGCCTGCTGTTCGACATGCATGGCCGCAATGGCGCGGCGTTGGCCGAACTGATGAGCAGTTTCAAGCAAGGTGGCGGCTTCAGCGTCGAGCAGGAGCGCTGGACCGAAACCCGCAAGCTGTTCGACTCCCTGGCCGTGGACGATGCGCAGACCTGCGAAACCATCGCCGAGGTCTACGCCCAGACCGGCGAGTTGCTTGACCCGCACACGGCCATCGGTGTGAAGGCCGCCCGCGAGTGCCGTCGCAGCCTGGATATCCCCATGGTGATCCTTGGCACCGCACACCCGGTCAAATTCCCGGAGGCGGTGGAAAAGGCCGGTGTTGGCAAGGCCCTGGAGTTGCCGGAGCACCTGGCTGATCTGTTCGAGCGCGAAGAGCGTTGCACGGTGCTGGCTAACGACCTGAAGACTGTGCAGGCGTTTGTCAGCCAGCATGGCAATCGGGGCAAGCCGCTGTAAGGCGCACCGCGTAGACAACAACGCCGCTTTCCCTTCCCTGGGTCAGCGGCGTTTTTTGTTTCTGGCAGGCCCGGCAACGTGCTGTTTACAGGAGCAGTTTAATAGCCACTCCAGTGATTGAGGCGATCGTTGCGACCACGGCCATCGCTACGCCCATGGGGTACCAGAAAGTTTCGCAATTTATCTTCAGTGATTCCGATTTGAGCTTATCTTGCTCAGCCTGCATGCGTGATATTTCGGCATAGATGCGCCTTACATCGGCATGCATCCTCTCCATCGATGCTTGCTGTTCATTTTGTTCCAACATCATTTTCATCCTTCGCAATAAGGGCCTTATGACATGCACTCTGCCTGCACGGCAGGGTGATCAGCGCTCACCGAGTATAGGATTCACGCCTGGCCTGCGCGCTCGGCGTAGCCCAAAACCGCAACCCATTGCGTAAGCAGTTATGTGCCGCCGTTTTTTACCTGTCATGTTGCAAGCGCATGCTGGATACGTCATCCCCGCACAACCCTTGAAAGACGAAAAAGCGAACTTTCCTACGTTACGACCAGTCACTTAGGAGAGATGCAGCACCCGTTGAAACGATTGTTCCCGAACTATTGAGTGGTGATCGAGATGGAAAGTATCAGCCTGTTGCTCGAAGAAGCACTGAGCCCTTATCTGGTTACGCTGACCACCTCTGGTGCGCAGGGCGAATGCCTGGTGACCGTGAAGAACCCCGGTGGCGCCATCATGGTCGAGCGCGAAGTCAACCGCGCTCAGTTGACCGACAAACGCGCGCTGGTGGATGTGGTGGATTGCCTGCTGCGTGATTTGAAAATCGCTGAAGGTCGACTCGAGCCCTCGGTCATTGCAGCCCTGCGAAACGCCGCCATGACGCGAACCCCGGTCTGCGCATGAAGAATTATTTATCCTTCGAAACTTCCTACAACACGGCCGGTCAGAGTTTGTAACAGCAAGAGCAAACATTGTGCTCCGGTGTTTGTGGCTTGTTGTACTGGTCTTTGTAGATCACGTTTAACCCCGAGTTGTCTCCCCACTCCTCGGGGTTTCTTTTTGCCTGGAATTTGGCATTGCGGCGCGCTCAGATCGCGCCATCCGCACGCAAGCGGGCGATGGCTGCCGCGTCATAGCCCAGGGCGTTGAGCAGCACACCGTTGTGCTCGCCCAATTGCGGACCCACCCATTCACAGCTGCCTGGCGTATCCGACAGCTTGGGCACGATGCCGGGCATCTTGAAATCCTTGCCACCCGGCAGTTGCGCGCTGAGGAACATTTCCCGGGCGAGGAATTGCGGGTCGCCCAGCATGTCCTCGGCACTGTAGATGCGGCTGGCGGGCACTTGGGCCTGGTTCAACTGCGCCATGACCTGCTCCAGCGGCAGGGCGTTGACCCAGCGATCGATCACCCCGTACAGCTCATCGCGGCGGCTGTCACGCCCGTCATTGCTGGCAAGCGCCGGGTCGTTCGCCAGGTCGTCACGGCCAATGGCGGCCATGAAGCGCTTGAAGATCGCATCGCCGTTGGCGCCAATCTGCACGTGCTTGCCGTCGGCGCTGGTGTGGATCGAGGAGGGCGTAATACCGGGCATGATATTGCCGGTGCGTTCGCGAATGAAGCCGAACACATCGAACTCGGGAATCATGCTTTCCATCATGGCGAAGATGGCTTCGTACAGCGCCACGTCGACCACCTGGCCGAGGCCGCCGTTGACTTCACGATGACGCAGGGCCATCAGCGCGCCGATCACCGCCCACAGCGCGGCAATCGAGTCACCGATGGAAATCCCGGTGCGCACGGGCGGGCGGTCTTCGAAGCCGGTGATGTAGCGCAGGCCGCCCATGGACTCGCCTACCGCGCCAAACCCCGGCTGGTCTTTCATCGGCCCGGTCTGGCCGAAGCCGGAAAGGCGCACCATCACCAGCCTTGGGTTCAGTGCGTGCAGGGTTTCCCAGCCCAGGCCGAGTTTTTCCAGCACGCCGGGGCGGAAGTTTTCGATCAGGATGTCGGCGTCGGCCAGCAATTGCTTGAGGATCGCCAGGCCATCCGGGTGCTTGAGGTTGAGGGTCAGCGACTGCTTGTTACGCGCCTGCACGAACCACCACAGCGAGGTGCCTTCATACAATTTGCGCCATTTGCGCAGGGGGTCGCCGCCGTCCGGGGATTCGACCTTGATCACTTCGGCGCCGAACTCGGCGCAGATACGTGAGGCAAACGGGCCGGCAATCAGGGTGCCGAGTTCGATGACTTTCAGGCCGGCAAGCGGTTTGGCATTAAGCGACATGGGGATCCTTGAGCGCGCGGGACGGTGACGTACTGCTTTTTAACATAGGCAGGCAGCCTGGATGCAGCGCAGTATTCGTTGATTGGCCTCGCCATCGGTTAGACTGGCCGTCTTTCCCTGTCTCCAGAGCCCGTTCATGGCCCAGCCGTCCACGACCTACAAATTCGAACTCAACCTCACCGACCTTGACCGTTCGGTGTACGAGAGCGTCAAACAGACCATCGCCCGCCACCCTTCGGAAACCGAAGAACGCATGACCGTGCGCCTGCTGGCCTACGCCCTCTGGTACAACGAGCAGTTGGCGTTCGGCCGTGGCTTGTCGGATGTCGACGAGCCGGCCCTGTGGGAAAAGAGCCTGGATGATCGGGTGTTGCACTGGATCGAAGTCGGCCAGCCGGATGCAGACCGCCTGACCTGGTGCTCGCGTCGCACCGAACGCACCAGCCTGCTGGCATACGGCAGCCTGCGGGTGTGGGAAGGCAAGGTGGTGCCGGTGGCGAATAACCTCAAGAACGTGCACATCGCTGCCGTGCCGCAGGAGATTCTGGAGGTGCTGGCCAAGGACATGCCGCGCGTGATCAAGTGGGACGTGATGATCAGCGAAGGCACGATCTTCGTCACCGATGACCGTGGCCAGCATGAAGTGCAGTTGCAGTGGCTGGTGGGCGGGCGTGATTGAAGAAAATGTGGGAGGGGGCTTGCCCCCGATAGCGGTGGATCAGCTACAGATAAGCTGGCTGATAGATCGCTATCGGGGGCAAGCCCCCTCCCACATTTGATCTTTGTTGAATTTTGAACTGTTGTTATCCGTTGAATCAGTAGAGAAGTCATCACCCCCGTATGCGTATCGATCCCCGTCCCTTGCCCGCCGTCCTGCCATTCCTCGGTGAATTGCCACCGCTGCTGACCCGTCTCTACGCCGCGCGCGGGGTGCAATCGGAAGCCGAGCTGGACAAGAGCCTGGCGCGGTTGATTCCGTATCAGCAGCTCAAGGGCATCGATGCCGCCGTCGACCTGCTGGTGACGGCGCTGGAACAACGCCAACGTATCCTGATCGTCGGTGACTTCGACGCCGACGGCGCCACCGCCAGCACCGTGGGTACACTGGGCCTGCGTTTGCTCGGTGCGGCGCATGTCGATTACCTGGTGCCCAACCGTTTTGAATACGGCTATGGCCTGACGCCGGAGATCGTTGCGGTGGCGTTGCAGCGCGAGCCGCAGTTGCTGATCACGGTGGACAACGGTATCTCCAGTGTCGAAGGCGTGGCGGCGGCGAAGGCGGCGGGGCTGAAGGTGCTGGTGACCGATCACCACTTGCCGGGCGACGAACTGCCGGCGGCGGACGCGATCGTCAATCCGAACCAGCCAGGCTGTACGTTCCCCAGCAAGGCACTGGCCGGTGTGGGCGTGATCTTCTACGTACTGATGGCCCTGCGCGCGCGTTTGCGCAGCCTCGGCTGGTATGACAACAGCCCGCAGCCGAACATTGGTGAACTGCTCGACCTGGTGGCCCTGGGCAGCGTCGCCGACGTGGTGCCGCTGGACGCCAACAACCGCATCCTGGTGCATCAAGGGTTGGAGCGTATCCGCGCCGGTCGCGCACGGCCGGGGATCAAGGCGATCCTCGAAGTGGCCAAGCGCGACCATGCCCGCATCACCTCCACCGACCTGGGTTTCATTCTCGGCCCACGGCTCAATGCGGCCGGGCGCCTGGATGATATGAGCCTGGGCATCGAATGCCTGCTGACCACCGATGTGGCTGCGGCACGGGAAATGGCCGCGCAGTTGGATGGCATGAACCAGGACCGCAAATCCATCGAGCAGGGCATGCAGCGCGAAGCCCTGGCCCAACTCAAGGATTTGCCGGTGGAGTCAATGCCGTACGGCTTGTGCCTGTTCGACCCGGAGTGGCACCAGGGGGTGATCGGGATTCTGGCGTCGCGCATGAAAGAGCGTTATTTCCGTCCCACCATCGCGTTTGCCGATGCCGGTGATGGCATGCTCAAAGGCTCCGGGCGGTCGGTACAAGGCTTTCATATCCGTGACGCGCTGGCGGTGGTTGCCAGCCAGCACCCCAACCTGATCGCCAAATACGGCGGCCACGCGATGGCGGCGGGCCTGACCCTGCCCGAAGCGAATTTCCCCTTGTTCGCCGAGGCTTTCGATGCCGAAGTGCGTCGGCAACTGCGCGAAGAAGACCTCACCGGACGCCTGCTCTCCGATGGCACCCTGGCGGTGGAAGAGTTTCATCTGGAACTGGCCCGCGCGCTACGCCATGCCGGCCCGTGGGGGCAACACTTTCCCGAGCCGTTGTTTCACGGTGTGTTTCAGCTGGTGGAACAACGGGTGGTGGGCGAGCGGCACTTGAAGGTGGTGCTCAAGAGCGAGTGCGGGTCGGTGAAGCTTGATGGCATTGCGTTTGGGGTAGACCGTGAAGTCTGGCCTAACCCGACCGTGCGCTGGGTGGAGTTGGCCTACAAGCTGGATGTGAACGAGTTTCGTGGGAATGAGACAGTGCAGTTGATGATTGCGCATATCGAACCGCGTTAGATCTTAGCCACACCACAAAGCAAATGTGGGAGGGGGCTTGCCCCCGATAGCAGAGTGTCAGTCAATGATGTAGTGACTGATCCACCGCTATCGGGGGCAAGTCGAATCGTCGCACCGCCCCTCCCACATTTAGTTTTGTGTGCAGCCTGGGATTACTCGGCCTTGGCCTGGTGTTTCACAATGATATCCACCAACCGCTTGGCCAGCGCCGGGTAGTTTTCATCGAAGTGATGCCCACCGGGCAGCTTCATGGCTTCGCCCACGGCAGTCTTGTCCGTGCAGCCACTCTCGTCGACTTCTTCCGCACCATAGATGCACACCACTTTCTCGGGGGGCAACTTGGCCATTTCCGGGCCGGTTGCGGCTTCCTTGCCGGCGTTGCCCAGCCAGCCTTCCACTTCGATCTCAAAGCTGCCGGTGCGGGCGAAGGCCAGCAGGATGATCGCGTCGACCCGTTGCTGTTCGTTTGCCGGCATCCGGTTGTAGATAGCCGGCAGGACGTCGGCGCCGAACGAGTAACCGGTCAGCACGAAGCGCTTGGTGCCCCATTTCTGCCGGTAGTGCTGCATCAGTTCGGTCAGGTCCTTGGCGCTTTGTTCCGGGGTTTTGTGCTGCCAGTAGTAGCGCAGGGTGTCGATGCCGACCACCGGGTAGCCGATCTTCGCCATTTCGCCGGCCACGTCACGGTCCAGGTCACGCCAGCCACCGTCACCGGAGAGGAACAGGGTCACGGTGTCCTTGGCCTGACCGGCCGGCACTTCCACCACTGGAATCGCCAGGCCGCCGTTGTCCGAACCTACCAGCTGCTTGCGCAGCTCGTTGTTCAGCACTTGCGGGTAATGAATGTCGTAGTCGCTGATGCTGGTGGTGGCGCGCGGTGTGTCACGTACGAAGCTGGCGCTTTCATCGTCGGGGTTGTCATTCCAGGCCACCAGCCAGTTGCCATGGGCGGCGGTTTTCGGCAGCGGGTCGTTGCAGCCTTCCTGTTTCAGGGCGAAGCCGACGGAAATGGCGTTGGCCTTGTCGTCGCTCTGTGTGGCCAGCCAGCGCCAGGCGAGCGCCGCGCCAGGGCCGATGCCGCTGACCAGGGTCGCCGGGCCTTTAAGCTGGGCCAGGGCGCTTTGCAGCGCTTGCTCCTGCAGCTTGCAGTCATCCTTGGGCAGGATCACCTGGACGAGCTGCGCCGAGCCACCCTGGCTGAGGGCGATCAGTTGGCTGTCGGTCAGGGTTTCGTCGGCCATCACGGCCACTGCCACGCGGGCCTTTACCGTGCCGGCAGGGCTTACGCGGGTCATCACCGAGCCATCGGCCTGGGGCATCTGCTCCAGGGTCGGCTGTGGGGCGGGGCGGTTCCAGTACCAGTAGCCGCCGCCCAGGACCAGCGCGAGCAGCACTACAACAGCCAATACATACCGCCAGGAGCGTCGAATCATCAGCGTTTCACCAATCCAGTCAAGCCGCCCGCGATCAGGGCGGCGGTATCGGCCAGTGCCACCAGCGGATCAAGTCCTGCGGGCACGGCCATGTAACGGGGTTCCCAGTCAGGCTGGAACTTGTCTTTGAAGCGGCGCAAACCTTGGAAGTTATACAGTTGCTCGCCACGGCGGAACACCATCGAACCCAAGCGTTGGGTCAGTGGTGCGCCACGCCGGGGTTGCAGGCCCGACAACGGCACCATGCCGAGGCTGAAGCGTGCGTAGCCGTGGTTCTTATAATGTTGAATCAGGCCGACCATCATGAATTCCATGGTCAGCTTCGGTGCGTCCGGGTGGGCGCGCATCAGGTCGAGACTGGCCAGGTCATGGTTGTACGTCTCGAGCAGGTTGGCGAAGGCCACCGGGCGCCCTTCGAAGCGAATGATCGCGATACGGAAGTGCTTGAGGTAGTCGTCGCTGAAGCGGCCCAGGGAGAAGCCCTTTTCGCGCACATTCTTACCGGTAAGCCAGGCGTCCGAGATAACTTTTAATTCATCCATCGGCGCCGTGCCCGGCTCGCAGATCTCCAGGGACAGACCGTCACGGGTGCCACGGTTCCAGGTGTAGCGCAAATCCTTCATCTCTTTGCCCTTGGCTTCCAGGTCAAAGCGTTTCAGGTCGACGCGGGCTTCTTCGCCCAGCTTGATCGCGGTAAGTCCGATATCCATGTAGTACGGCAGGTTCTCCGCGCGCACTTGATAGAACACCGGCCGTGCGTGGTGAATGTCGCACAGGTCGCGGAACTGCCAGATCATCTCGGCGCGCGGCTGGGTCGGGCCGATCGGATCATACAAGGCCACCAGGCTGCGCCCGCGCCGGGCATACATCAGGAAGGCTTCGTCATTGGGGTGGAACAGCAAGGCCTTGTCGCCGGTCAGCGCCAGGCCGCCGTCGGGCTGGGACGAGGCCATCAGGATTTTGGAGGCGCGTTCGAGTTCGTCCGGGGTCGGCAGATGGATGACCGGGCGCGCGGTACGCAGCAGCCAGGTCAGCGACACGATCACCAGCAGGACGGCGGCGCCCAGCAACGAACGCAGGCCGCGCGGGGCGTTGGCGTCGAGGGTGAACTGCCACCACAGTTGGTGACTGTAGGGCACGTCCTGGTAGGCGAACAGCAGCAGCCAGATCGACGCGCCCAGCACGCATACGCTGGCCACCAGGTACAGCGGCGAGAAGGGCAGTTCGGTCAAGCGACTGGCGCGGTAGAACGAGCGTCGGAAGATCGCCAGCAGCACGGCGGTCATGGTCATCAGACTGGCTTCTTCCCAGTCGAAGCCCTTGAGCAGCGAGAGCAGGGCGCCTACCAGCAGCAGCACCATGGTCAGCATCCAGGCCGCCGACAAACGTCGACGCAAGCCTTGGGCCAGCAACAGGCAGAGCACGCCGATCAGGCTGGCGCCGAAGTGCGACGCGTCAATCAGGCGGTGGGGAATCAGGAAGCCGATGTTTTCCAGGCGTGAATCGATCTCCGGCGTGGCGCCGGAAAACAGCAGGACCACGCCGGACAAAAAAACCAGTACGGCCAGCACCGGTGCCGCAAGGCCGGAGGCGACGCGCAGGCTTTGCTGGGTCTGGAACAGGCGCTGGGCCTCGTTGACCAGCAGGAAGATACAGGCGATCAACAGCGGCAATACCACGTAGATCATCCGGTACAGCAGCAGGGCGGCGGCCAGTGGCGCAGCGCCGAGTTTGTCGGCGAAGGCCGCCAGCAGGATCGCTTCGAACACCCCCACGCCACCGGGTACATGGCTGAGCACGCCGGCGGCCAGGGCCAGCAGGTACACCAGCAGGAACGGGCCGAAGGGCGGCGCTTCCGGCAGCAACATATACAGGACGGTGGCGGCGGCGGCGACATCCAGTGCGGTGATGATCAACTGCAGGAACGTCAAGCGACGACCCGGCAGGCGCAGGGTGCGGCGCCCGGCCTTGACCAGCAGGTTATCCGGGTAGGGTTGTTCCGGCAGGCGGCGGCGATAAATACCGATACACAGCATGGCCGACAACAGCAGCACGGCACCGGCAACACCGCCGAGCAGGCTTTGCGACAAATGCAGGTAGGTCGAGGCCGCCGGCAGGTTGCTCAGTGTGGCCAAAGCGGCCAGGGGAGGGAGCGCGCAGCCCAGCGCCAGGCTGGCGAACACGGTCATGTGCGCGACTTCCGAAGCACCGATGCCGTGGCGTGCATATAGACGGTAGCGCACCGAGCCGCCCGAGAGCATTGACAAGCCAATGGCGTTGCCGATGGCAAAAGCGGTGAAGCCCCCCAGTGCCAGGGTCTTGGCGGGCAGTTTTACGCCGGCATAACGTGCGCCGGAGAATTCATAGCCCAACAGAATGATGAAACCGGCCACCGCCGCCGCAAATGCGCCGAGCAAGGCAGGCTTGGGCACTTCCAGGATCGAGTCGTGGAGGGCGTAGAGATCGAGCTCCAACAACAGATGTCGGCAGGCGATCAGGGCAATGGCAAACAGCAGCAAGGTCACGGCCAGGCCGATGGGCTGACGGTATTTGCTCAACAGATCCAGCCAACGCAAACGGGTGGGAGGGATCGGTTGTTCCGCTGTGACGGTGTCTTGTGGTTCAGACGAGTTGGCGCGCATCAATCACCTCGTGGATTGTGCGCGACAGGATGGGGGTATCCAGCCAAGTTACCAATCCCTATGGACAAAATAATTACAAATATTAACGCGGATCACCGAGTGCGGCGACTGCGGCCATTGGTCGTAGAGGGTAGTGCTTGAGCATAGCGCATAGCGTGCAATGAGATGGACTCTGCAAACCGTCTACGGTTTCATGAAAGATGCCATGCCATTGTTTCAGAAGAACTTTTTCACCGGATACAAAAAAGGCCACTCTTTCGAGTAGCCTTTTTTGATGTTTGGTTGCGGGAGCCGGATTTGAACCGACGACCTTCGGGTTATGAGCCCGACGAGCTACCAGACTGCTCCATCCCGCGTCTGTGGGCGGCATTCTACAGTCCAGCGCCGAGGTGTCAACCGTTAATGCGGCAATGGCTCAAATAAGTCCGAATTATTCATAAATCAATGCGTTGCAGCGCTTCGATGATCGTTCCCACGCTCCGCGTGGGAATGCATCCCGTGACGCTCTGCGTCAACATTGCGCAAAAAGCAGGACGCGGAGCGTCCAGGGCGGCGTTACCACGCGGAGCGTGGGAACGATCAAAAATACACGCGCACAAAAAAGGCCACTCTTTCGAGTAGCCTTTTTTGATGTTTGGTTGCGGGAGCCGGATTTGAACCGACGACCTTCGGGTTATGAGCCCGACGAGCTACCAGACTGCTCCATCCCGCGTCTGTGTGTCGGCATTCTACAGAGGAACGCGAGTGTGTCAACCCTAAAATCGAACAAAAGCGCTTGTGGTTCAATTGGTTAGCTCTCCAAGGCAGGTGTCGAAAGGGCGCCGAGCCAGTCAGGCCAGGGCTTCCAGCTCTATTGGAAGGTTGAATTCGATTGAGAAAACCAATTCATCTGAGATATTTCCTACCGCTCGGACGGAAGATTCAAACTACTGGTGCTATATACAGGGGTGAATGCGATACTGGCCACCCGTTGATTCACACCCCGTTTATATGACGCAGCGCAAAATCATCCACGTCGACTGTGATTGCTTCTACGCCGCCATCGAGATGCGCGACGACCCGAGCCTGGCGCAAAAGCCCCTGGCTGTCGGTGGCTCGGCGGACCGGCGCGGGGTGATTGCTACGTGCAATTACGAAGCGCGGGCTTACGGGGTGCGCTCGGCGATGTCATCGCGTCACGCATTGAAGCTGTGCCCGGACCTGACGATCGTCAAGCCGCGTATGGATGCCTATAAAGAAGCGTCGAAGGAAATCCAGACGATCTTTCGCGACTACACCGACCTGATCGAGCCGTTGTCGCTGGATGAAGCCTACCTCGACGTCTCCGACAGCCCGCACTTTGGCGGCAGCGCCACGCGCATCGCCCAGGACATTCGCCGGCGTGTGTCCAATCAGTTGCACATCACCGTGTCCGCCGGCGTTGCGCCCAACAAGTTTCTGGCTAAGATCGCCAGCGACTGGAAGAAACCCAACGGCCTGTTTGTGATTACCCCGGACCAGGTCGAAGAGTTCGTCTCGCAGTTGCGGGTGAGTAAATTGCACGGTGTGGGCAAAGTCACCGCCGACAAGCTGGCGCGCCTGGGCATTGAAGATTGCCTGCAACTGCGCGAGTGGAACAAGCTGGCACTGGTGCGCGAATTCGGCAGTTTCGGTGAGCGTCTCTGGAGTCTTGCCCGTGGGATCGATGACCGCGTGGTGCAGAACGACAGCCGGCGGCAATCCATCAGTGTGGAAAATACCTACGATGTGGACTTGCCGGATCTTTCAAGCTGCCTGGCCAAGCTGCCCGAGTTGCTGGAAACCCTGGCGGGGCGCATGGCGCGTATCGACAGCAGCTACCGGGCAGGCAAGCCGTTCGTGAAGGTCAAGTTTCATGACTTTACCCAGACCACTCTGGAGCAGGCCGGGGCCGGGCGGGATCTGGAGAGTTATGAACAGCTGATGACCCAGGCATTTAACCGTGGGGGTAAGCCGGTGCGGTTGCTGGGGATTGGGGTGAGGTTGCTGGATTTGAGCAGCGGTAATGAACAGCTCGAGTTTTCCTGGTAGAACCCCGGATTGAAAAATGTGAGAGGCCAAATGTGGGAGGGGGCTTGCCCCCGATAGCGGTGTGTCAGTGTCGGATGTACTGACTGACACACTGCAATCGGGGGCAAGCCCCCTCCCACATTTGGATCTTTGAACGGTCTGAAAACTCAGCGCGCGCCAGGATCTGCGACGAGTCGCCCCGCATCCTTGGCCAATGCCTGCAAAAACTCCTGCTGCAGTTCCGGATCGTTGCGCGTCAGTTCAATCAGGCTTTGCTCCAGTTCGCTGGCTTCTTCTTCCAGGCCCAGCTCCGAGAGGCGCTTGACCCGGTGCACCCACTGATTGACCTCGTCGTCTTCCAGATCGTCATAGATCAGGCCATGGGCTTCCAGCAATTTGCCGCGCAGGGTGTTGCTGACCGCCAGGGTCGAATCCGTGTGCACATCGTCCTGGCCGTCTTCCACGCTGATTTTCAAGGTGGTGATGCGGTTCAGGTCCTGCTCGGCAAACGGACTGTCCAACAGGTTCAGGCGCAGCACGCCGTCGCGGTCGGTGGTCAGTTCATGGGTCTGTTTGCCGGCTGTGACCTGTACCGGGCGTTCGCTCCAGGGCAGGCTCGAATATTCCAGGCGCTTGTCACGCTGCACTTCATCGATAGCCGCGAGGTTCTGTTGCGCACGCCCGTGGGATTGCACGTTCATGAACGGGTTGATGCCGTCCACGCCGTAGCTCAGCCAATCGCGCGTCATGCTCGCAGGCAGGTTGCCGAGGGCGAAGATATTCGCCACATTGGCGCCCGCGCCGGCCACCAACGCAACGGCACCCAGTGGCATCTCATAGAGTTTGCGCCAGGGCTGGTAAGGCGTGTAGCGGTCGTAACGCCGTGTGACTTCGAATTCGGTAACCTCGAACGTCTTCTGCTCGTGAATCCGAACCCGGCGTTGCGGCAGCTCCAGCACTTTGGGCTCGCCGACATCGATCTGCAGGCTGTGGTCGAGCAACTTTCGCTCGACCCGCTCCTCGTGCTCACTGCGTTGCGACATCTGGTTGGCGCAGCCGCTGACCAGCAGGGCGCCGCACAAGGCGGCGCCCCCCAGGGCTCTGGTGTTTCGCTTGAGCATGACTTCTCTTGATCTGGTTTTCAGCGACGAATACGCGCCTGAAGGAAAGACAGCACGTCAGCCACCGGCAACGGTTGGGCCTCGGCTTCGGTCCGGCTCTTGTATTCCAGATTGCCATCGGCCAGGCCGCGGTCACTGACCACGATCCGGTGCGGGATGCCAATCAGCTCCATGTCGGCGAACTTGATGCCCGGGCTGGTTTTCTTGTCCCGGTCATCGAGCAACACTTCAAAACCGGCGGCCGTCAGTTCGGCATACAGTTTGTCGGTTGCTTCGCGTACTTGCTCGGTTTCATAGCGCAACGGCACCAGCGCAACCTGGAACGGCGCCAGGGCGTCGCTCCAGATGATGCCTTTCTCGTCGTTGTTCTGCTCGATGGCGGCGGCGACCACACGGGAAACGCCAATGCCGTAGCAGCCCATGTCCAGGGTGATCGGCTTGCCGTTCTCGCCCAGCACTTCGCACTTCATCGCCTTGCTGTACTTGTTGCCCAGCTGGAAGATGTGTCCGACTTCGATGCCGCGCTTGATCTCCAGGGTGCCCTTGCCATCCGGACTCGGGTCGCCGGCCACGACGTTACGCAGGTCGGCCACGGTCGGCACCGGCAGGTCGCGCTCCCAGTTCACGCCGAAGTAGTGCTTGTCGTCGATGTTCGCGCCGATACCGAAGTCGCTCATCAGTTCGACCGAACGGTCGATGATGATCGGCAGCGGCAGGTTCAGCGGGCCGAGGGAACCGGCGCCCGCGCCAATGGCGTCGCGCAGTTCGGCATCGCTGGCCATGACCAGCGGGCTGGCCACGCCAGGTTGCTGGGCCGCCTTGATTTCGTTGAGCTCGTGGTCGCCACGGATCACCAGGGCGATCAGCTTGCCTTCTTCTTCGGCGTGCACGATCAGGGTCTTGATGGTCTTTTCAATCGGCAGATTGAATTTCTCCACCAGGGCCGCGATGGTCTTGGTGTCCGGGGTATCGACCAGGCGCAGTTCTTCAGCCGGGGCTGGGCGCGAGGTTTCGCGCGGTACGGCTTCGGCTTTTTCGACGTTCGCCGCGTAGTCCGAAACATTGCTGAACGCAATGTCGTCTTCGCCGGATTCGGCCAGCACGTGGAACTCGTGGGAGCCGGCACCGCCGATGGAGCCGTTGTCCGCTTCAACCGGGCGGAATTTCAGGCCCAGGCGCGTGAAGATATTGCAGTAGGCCTGGTGCATGCGGTCGTAGGTCGCCTGCAACGACGCCTGGTCGGCGTGGAACGAATAGGCGTCCTTCATGATGAATTCACGGCCGCGCATCAAGCCGAAGCGTGGGCGGATTTCATCACGGAATTTGGTCTGGATCTGATACAGGTTCAGCGGCAATTGTTTATAGCTGCTCAACTCGTTGCGCATCAGGTCGGTGATGACTTCTTCGTGGGTCGGGCCGGCGCAGAAATCGCGGCCATGACGGTCCTTGAAGCGCAGCAACTCAGGGCCGTACTCTTCCCAGCGCCCGGATTCCTGCCACAGTTCAGCCGGTTGGGTGCTCGGCATCAACACTTCCAGAGAGCCGGCGGCGTTCATTTCTTCACGAACGATGGCTTCGACCTTGCGCATCACCTTCAAGCCCATGGGCAGCCAGGTGTACAGGCCCGAGGCCAGTTTGCGGATCATGCCGGCGCGCAGCATCAGCTGATGGCTGATCACAACCGCGTCGGAAGGCGTTTCTTTCTGTGTGGCGAGCAAATATTGACTGGTACGCATGGTAGGCCGTTGTCGGTTGCTTGGACTTGAAATGACTTGGGATTGTACGGGCGGTTGCCGCTGGAGTACAGGCGTGACATTGCCGGGGATCTGACCGGCTATAGAAGTTCCAAATGTGGGAGGGCGCTTGCCCCCGATAGCAATGTGTCAGCTACAAGATACTCGGCTGTTCCACCGCAATCGGGGGCAAGCCCCCTCCCACATTTCAGTCTTCTGCAGGGGGATTCAACCGGGCGCGCCGGTTTTCCTGGAACCAGTGCAGCGCAATCAGGAACAGCGTCGGCACTCCCATCAGGCAGGTGATCATGAAGAAGTTGTGATAGCCGAACTTCTCCACCATCACCCCCGAATACCCGCCGATCAGGCGCGGCAGCAACAGCATGATCGAGCTGAGCAGGGCGTATTGGGTGGCGGAGAACTTGAGGTTGGTCAGGCTCGACAGGTAAGCGACGAACGCCGATGTGGCCAGGCCCGAGCTGAAGTTATCCAGGGAAATGGTGACGATCAGCATCTGCAGGTCGGGGCCCATGTCGGCGAGCATCACGAACAACAGATTGGTGCCGGCCGAGGCCACGCCGCCGATGAACAGGATCGGCAGGATCCCGAACCGTACGATCAACAGGCCACCCATGCCGGCGCCGACCAGGGTCATGATCAGGCCGAAGATCTTGCTGACTCCGGCGATCTGGTCCTTGGTAAAACCCTGGTCGATATAGAACACGTTGGCCATCACGCCCATGACCGTATCGGACATGCGGTAGGTGGCGATCAAGCCGAGCAGCAGCAACGCTTGCCAGCGGTAGCGCAGGATGAAGTCGTTGACCGGCGTCAGCACCGGCGCCAGGCCACGTCGGCCCATGGCCGAGAGACACATTGCAGTCAGCAGGATATAGAGGATGGCGCGCAGGAACGCGCGGTCTTCCATCAGTAATTCCCACAGGCTCACGCCCTGGAACAGCACGCTGGCGAAGTCAGTGTTGTAGAGCTGGGTAAACATCGCCGGCACCGACACCAGCAGCACGATCAGCACGAACACCGACACCAGCTGATGCGCGAAGCTGTAGCGCCCGGCCTGCAACTGGGTGCGCAGCGGCACGTTGGGTTCGCGCATGAACAGCGTGGTGAGCAGCGCCGGGACCATCAGCACGCCGAACAGCACATAGGTGCCGGTCCAGGCCGAATGTTTATAGTTGAAACCGGTGGAACCGAAGCCCTCGGCGAAGAACAGCGCACCGGCCGTGGCGAGCAGGGCGGCGATGCGATAACCGGACATATAACTGGCGGCCAGGGCCGCCTGGCGGCTGTCGTCGGCGATTTCCAGGCGATAGGCATCGACGGCGATGTCCTGGGTGGCCGACGCGAAGGCCACGACGACGGCAATGGCGATCAGCCAGGACAAGTGTTTTTGCGGGTCACAAAAGCCCATGCCGATCAATCCGAGGATCACCAGCGATTGGGCGAGCACCAGCCAGGAACGACGGCGCCCGAGTTTTCCGAGCAATGGCAGGCGCCATTGGTCGAGCAGCGGCGACCAGACCCATTTGAAGGCGTAGGCCAGCCCGATCAGGCTTGCATAACCGATGGTCTCGCGGGCAACGCCGGCTTCGCGCAGCCACACCGACAGCGTCGAGAACACCAACATATAAGGCAGGCCGGCAGCGAAACCGAGCAACAACAGCACTAACGTCGAGGGGCTGGCATAGGCGGCGAGCGCGGCGCGCCAGGTTTTACGGGGCATGGGCTGGAGTCTGCCTCAGATTTGCGGAAACAAAGCGCGCACTCTAACCGCTGTGCTCTACCGGACGCCAGCCATGGCGCTGAATATCAACACGATTGTTCAGGATAGTGACGCCTTCGCTGCGTAAACGCGCACGTTGCTCGTCACCGGATGCACTGCCCGGCGGCAGGCTTATCCGACCACCGGCGCCCAGCACACGGTGCCAGGGCAATCGGGTATCGGCGGGAAGCTGGCTCAAGGTGCGCCCGACCCAGCGCGCGGCGCGGCCCAGGCCTGCCAGGTGCGCCAACTCGCCATAACTGACCACGCAACCTGACGGTACTTGCGCCAGCGTCAGGTAAAGCGCGGTGCGGCGCATTTCGGCGGGGCTTTGCGGGGTGTCGGCGGGTTCATTCACTGTGAGGCTATCCGTTTGGAACGTCGGTGTTTTGTAAGAAACGTCTGTAAACTTGCCGTTGAGAATTGAACTCAATATAAATAGTTGAGTCAGTTCAGGCTATCTAACACGATAGCGTCTTCTTTTCGCCAACCCCGAGCCCCGTATCCGCTTATGTTGTCCAGAACCCTGCTGTGCCTTGCTGTCCTCAGTGCTTCCACGCCCTTGCTCGCCGATACCGTCTGGTTGAAGAACGGTGACCGCCTGACCGGCAAGATCAAAGTCTTCGACGGCGGCAAGCTGCTGATCCAGACCAGCTACGGCGGGGCGATCCCGGTGGACTGGAAGCAGGTGAAAACCCTGGAGAGTGATCAGGAGTTGCTGGTCAAGCAGGACGCCTATGACGGTGAAAAGGCCAAGTCCCTCAAGCCTGCAGAGGATGGCAAAGTCGTGCTGGCCAATGGCGAAGCGCCCAAGACCGTGGAGTTGGCCAGCATTCAGCAGATCCTCAAGCCCAAGCCTGTGATCGAAGACCTGGTCTGGAAGGGCAACGTCGACCTGGCGCTGGACTACAAGCGCGCCGACAAAGACACCAACGACTACGACATCGACTTCAAGACCTCGGCCCGTCACGGCCAGTGGCGCCACACGGGCAAGGGCGAATATAACCGCGAGTTCCAGGACGACGTCACCACCACCGACAACTGGGCCCTGGAATACGACCTCGACCGCTTCTTCACCGAGCACTGGTTCTGGCAGGGCCGCCTGACCTACAAGCGCGACAAGGTCGAAGACCTGGCACGCCAACGCACCGTCGGTACGGGCCCTGGTTATCAGTTCTGGGACGATGAACTGGGCGCGTTCTCCCTGGGCTCGCTGGTCAACCGCACCGATTACGAATATGCCGATGGCGGCAAGGACAACTTCTACTCCCTGGCCATGAAGTGGAACTACAACCGCTACCTGGTGGGCAAGACCGTCGAGTTCTTCACCAACGGCGAGGTGGGCAAGCCGCTGGACGGTCCGGCCGAGTATTCCCTGGATGCCGAGATGGGCCTGCGCTACAAAGTCACCGAATGGGCGTCGCTCAATCTCAAGGCTGAGCGCGATGTCATCAGCGGCGACTCCGACAGCAGCTTGAGCAAGACCCGCTACACCGCAGGCTTTGGCGTGGCCTGGTAAAGCGGCATCGAGCACTCTGGCAACCTGCGCGGATATTGATTACCTTGTGTTGAGATCCATTCCCATATGCCATGGGCGGCGGGACAACCCAGGAGTCATACATTGAGCGCGCACGTTGCCAGGAACGCCCGAGAGCTGTTGCTCAAGGAATACCGTGGGGCCTTGGCCACACTGTCCAAAGCCATGCCCGGTTTTCCCTTCGGTTCGGTCGTGCCGTACTGCCTCGACGCACACGGCCAGCCGCTGATCCTGATCAGTCGCATCGCCCAGCACACGCACAATTTGCAGAAGGACCCCAAGTGTTCGTTGCTGGTCGGGGAGCGCGAAGCCGACGATGTGCAGGCCGTCGGGCGCCTGACCTACCTGGCTGAAGCCCAGAAGCTGGAAGACGCCGCCGCCATCGAAGCCGCCGCCGAGCGCTACTACCGCTACTTCCCTGACTCGGCCAATTACCACCAGGCTCACGATTTCGATTTCTGGGTGCTCAAGCCGGTGCGTCACCGTTATATCGGTGGGTTTGGCGCGATCCACTGGGTCGATCAACTGACCCTGGCCAATCCGTTCGCGGGCAAGGCTGAACGCAGCATGATCGAACACATGAACAGCGATCACGCCAAGGCCATCGCCCACTACGTCGACCTCGCCGGTTTACCGACGACCGAGCCTGCGCAATTGGCCGGTATCGACAGCGAAGGCATGCACCTGCGCATTGGCCAGTCCCTGCACTGGCTGCCGTTTGCCGAGTCTTGCAACACGCCGACACAAGTACGCGAAGCCCTGGTTTCATTGGCTCACGCGCAGACCTGGCCGAAAAAATCAGACATTAGCGCTTGAATTCACGAAAAGGCGACGTCATCTAGGGTGAACTAGCAAGGCATTCTTGCGTTGAGGAACCATTTGATGCGCCCTTTTTTGTTGCTTTTTCTATTGTTCCCGGTGCTGGAGCTGTTCGTATTCGTTCAAGTCAGCGGTGCGATCGGATTTTTCCCGGCACTGTTACTGATCATTCTCGGCTCGATGCTCGGCGTCCTGGTGCTGCGCGTCGCCGGCCTGGCGACCGCCCTGCGCGCCCGTGAAAGCCTGAACCGCGGTGAGCTGCCCACCCAGACCATGCTCGAAGGCCTGATGATGGCCCTGGCCGGTGGCCTGTTGATCCTGCCGGGCTTTATCAGCGACGTGGTCGGTCTGGTGATGCTGCTGCCGGTTACGCGCAAACTGCTGGCCGGCAAGATGCGCCAGCGTGCCGAAGAAGCGGCCGTGCGCCAGCGCGCATTTGCCGACGACCTGCAACCCCGTGGCGGCCCGGCCCCGCGCCAGCCTCTGGGGCGAGAAGGTGATGTGATCGAAGGCGAGTTCGAACACCGCGACAGTAAATAACCGCTTCACCGGCACGGCATCTTCGGGTGCCGTGTTGCCTTCTTCCCTGAGCAAAACACAAAAAAATTCATTCGCTGCCCCTTGTAATAAGCCTGGCCGCCCTTATGTAACGGTCACCGCAAGGTTTCTGGTGGTGACACTAGACAGACTTCCGCGGTTCGCCCTGCGAGCCGCGACCGGCACCGCCGGAATTTAACCCGCCGGAATTGATACCGGCCGATGAAACATACAATTAGGAGAGATCGACAATGAGCAAGCTTCGTCCTCTGCACGACCGCGTCGTCATCCGTCGCAGCGAAGAAGAAAAGAAAACCGCCGGTGGGATCGTCCTGCCAGGTTCGGCTGCTGAAAAAGCCAACCACGGCGTGATCGTCGCTGCTGGCCCAGGCAAGACCCTGGAAAACGGTGAAGTACGTGCGCTGGCCGTGAAAGTGGGTGACAAGGTTGTTTTCGGCCCTTACTCCGGCAGCAACACTGTGAAAGTCGACGGCGAAGACCTGCTGGTAATGGCTGAGAACGAAATTCTCGCTGTACTGGAAGGCTGATTCCCCGCTCATTTTCCCGTTACTACAAAGTATTTAAGGAATATCGATCATGGCTGCTAAAGAAGTTAAATTCGGCGATTCCGCCCGCAAGAAAATGCTCACCGGTGTCAACGTCCTGGCTGATGCAGTAAAAGCGACCCTGGGCCCGAAAGGCCGTAACGTGATCATCGAGAAGAGCTTCGGCGCTCCGACCATCACCAAGGACGGCGTTTCCGTAGCCAAGGAAATCGAGCTCGAAGATCGTTTCGAAAACATGGGCGCGCAGCTGGTCAAAGACGTTGCCTCCCGTGCCAACGATGACGCCGGCGACGGCACCACCACCGCGACCGTGCTGGCCCAGGCCATCGTCAACGAAGGCTACAAAGCCGTCGCTGCCGGCATGAACCCGATGGACCTCAAGCGCGGCATCGACAAGGCGACCATCGCCATCGTTGCCGAGCTGAAAAACCTGTCCAAGCCATGCGCTGACACCAAGGCTATCGCTCAGGTAGGCACCATCTCCGCCAACTCCGACAGCTCCATCGGCGACATCATTGCCGAAGCCATGGAAAAAGTCGGTAAAGAAGGCGTGATCACCGTTGAAGAAGGCTCGGGCCTGGAAAACGAACTGTCGGTTGTAGAAGGCATGCAGTTCGACCGTGGCTACCTGTCCCCGTACTTCGTCAACAAGCCGGACACCATGGTTGCCGAGCTGGACAGCCCGCTGATCCTGCTGGTCGACAAAAAGATCTCCAACATCCGCGAAATGCTGCCAGTGCTGGAAGCCGTCGCCAAAGCCGGCCGCCCACTTCTGATCGTTTCCGAAGACGTTGAAGGCGAAGCCCTGGCGACCCTGGTTGTGAACAACATGCGTGGCATCGTCAAAGTCGCAGCCGTCAAGGCTCCAGGCTTCGGCGACCGTCGCAAGGCCATGCTGCAGGACATCGCCGTATTGACCGGCGGTACCGTTATCTCCGAAGAGATCGGCCTGAGCCTGGAAAGCGCCACCCTGGAAAACCTGGGTAGCGCCAAGCGCGTGACCATCTCCAAGGAAAACACCATCATCGTTGACGGTGCTGGCGTTGAAGGCGACATCGAATCGCGTATCGCCCAGATCCGTGCCCAGGTGGCCGAGACGTCCTCGGACTACGACCGTGAAAAACTGCAAGAGCGTCTGGCCAAGCTGTCCGGCGGCGTTGCAGTGATCAAGGTTGGCGCCGGTTCCGAAGTTGAAATGAAAGAGAAGAAGGCCCGCGTTGAAGACGCCCTGCACGCAACCCGTGCAGCCGTTGAAGAAGGCGTGGTACCTGGCGGTGGCGTTGCGCTGATCCGTGCTCTGGAAGCCCTGACCAATCTGACCGGCGACAACGCTGACCAGAACGTCGGTATCGCTGTACTGCGCCGTGCCGTTGAAGCACCGCTGCGCCAGATCGCTGCCAACTCCGGCGACGAGCCAAGCGTTGTGGTCAACGAAGTCAAGAACGGCAAGGGTAACTACGGTTACAACGCTGCGACTGGCGTCTACGGCGACATGATCGAAATGGGCATCCTGGATCCAACCAAGGTGACTCGTTCCGCGCTGCAGGCAGCTGCTTCCATCGGCGGTCTGATCCTGACCACCGAAGCGGCCATCGCCGACAAGCCAAAGGCTGAAGGCGCAGGTGGCGGCGGTATGCCAGACATGGGCGGTATGGGTGGCATGGGCGGCATGATGTAAGCCAGCCTTACCCGGCTACTGAAAAACCCCGCCAGCAGTGATGCTGGCGGGGTTTTTTATGGCGCCGGTTTTATCATTCAGCCCATGGCACGCCGTCGCAGCAGCTTCTTGAGTATCATCCCCCGCGCGAACATAAACGGCGCGCGCAGCACATAGGCCATGGTGCCCTGCGCAGCAGCTTCAGACAGTGGCTGATATTCAGACAGGTGCGTGGGCTTTTTCTGAAGCGCCGGGCTGGGCCGCTCCCAATGCCCGGACATGACGACCATGCCCGGCAGCTTGAGGGTATTGGCATAATAATCATGGGACCTCAACGAGCGGCGTTGCAGGTTGTCCCAGATGTTATTCAACCAAGGCGGATTATCAGGGCTGATCATCGCGCTGACGCCCGGTGCGGCGATGAACACTGGATCGTCAGGGGCTTCGTCAAGCGGTCTGCCATCTACCCGGTAGCCGCTGTTGAACGCCGCCGGTGGCGTCACCGCAGTCATGGCAGGAGAGCAACGGGGTAAAACCGCGCCCGTCACGAGGCACAGCGACAGCATCAGGGCAAGCGCGGATTTCTTGGTGAAACACATGAAAGGGCTCTCCGACCTGGTTCAGGCGCAGAGGTTACAAGCTATCGCAAAGCTCTACTGTCACCGGCTGTAACGCCCCGGTCATTGCGGGCGCAGCGGCAGGACCAGGCTCACGCGTGCGCCGCCCAGCGGGCTGCGAGTCACTGACAGTTCACCACGCAGCCACTGGGTGGCGCGTTTTGCCAGCGCAAGACCGAGGCCGAAGCCGCCGGGTTCATCGCCGCCCATGGCCAGCCGGACAAAGGGTTCGAAGATTTTTTCGCGGTTCTCCGCGACCACGCCCGGGCCGTCATCGTCGACATGCAGTACCAGATGATGCGGGTCATGGTACGCCGCACTGACACGCACCTGATCGCGAGCGTAGGTGACGGCATTGCTCAACAGGTTGCGCACAATCAGATGCAACAAGGCGCGGTCACCGATCAGCTCCAGGTGCAATGGCTCGATTTCCAGGCTCAGCCGACGATGGTGCCCGTCAAGCAGGGCAAACTCCTGATGCAACCAGTCACGGATGGGGATCGGCTCATAGTGCAGGTCGCTCGGCGCGCCGGCCATCCGCGCAAAGGCGAGGCTGGCGCGAACCAGGGCTTCGAGTTCCTCGACATCAATTTGCAGGCGTTTCTCCAGGCGGTTGCGTGTGGCGGCGTCTTCACTCTTGCCGAGCAACGTCAAGGCGAAGCGCATGCGCGCCAGTGGCGTGCGCAGTTCGTGGGACACGGCCTGGGAGACTTCGCGATGGCGCTCGCCCATGGCGGTAATGTGTTGCGCATGTTGTTGCAGGGTGTGCAGCAACGGCGTCCATTCCTTGCCCATGGCCGGCAGCAGGGCATTGGGTGTATGGGCCAGTTCACTCAGGCAGCCATTGAGCGTATCAAGGTCGAGGCTGCGCTGGCGGCGTGTGCGCAGGCTGATCCAGAGCAGCAACACTAAAGGCAGGGCGGCGACGCAGGCCGTCACCCAATATACCGGAAATGTCAGCAGGTCCTTGACCTCGGCGGTGCCCCATAGCGGGCCGAATTGGATGGCTGTTTCGTCGTCGAAGGGGAAGTAAGTCATGTCTTCATCGCTGTTTTGCGCGGGTTGCTGATGCTTCAACATGATCAACGCTTCCGGTGGCATCTCGACATCCTTCAGCTTTATCAGGGCCACCGGGTATTGGAAGCGTTCGCGCAGCGTCTGCATGCGCGCCTCGCGTTGATCGGCAGGCAAGGTTTTGAGTTGTTCCGCCACCAGGTAGCCTGGCCCCGCCATCAAGCGCAAAAAGCTGTACTCACCCACATACACGGCGGTATTGGCACACAGCCATAACAGATAAAAGGTCAAGCCGGCCCAGCCTGCTCCGGCCACCAGTGCCATCCAGGGTTTGAATTTACTCGACATGTCGACCGCCCTGAGGAATTTCGACAAACAGATAGCCTTGTGCGGTGATGGTTTGGATAGTCACGGGGCACGCCAGGCTCATGAGCTTTTTACGCAAGCGCGAAACGCGCATATCGACAGAGCGATTGAGCCCGTCGTACTCCAGGCCGCGCAGGCTTTGAAGCAGTTTCTCCCGTGTGAGCAACACGCCGCTGTGCCGGGCGAAAATCGCGAGCAGTTCGAACTCGGCGACCGAGAACTGCAAGGGCTGCTCGTCGAGCCAGGCGAAATGGCTATTGAGCTCCAGCCGAAAGCTGTGCCACTGGTAAAACGCCCGTGGCGCCTGCGGGTGGCGGCGCAGTAGCGAGCGGATTCTGGCCAGCAGCAGCAGCGGGTCGACCGGCTTGACCACATAGTCGTCCGCCCCGGCATTGAATCCGGTCAATTGCTCGGCGTTTTCATCCAGCGAGGTCATCATCAGGATCAAGCCGCAATACTGGGCGCGGATCTGCCGGCACAGGGAGAAACCGTCAAGGCCGGGCAACATCACGTCCAGAATCAATAATGCGGGCTGCTCGTCGACAATGCGTTGCGCCGCGCGGTCACCACGGTGTTCCACCGCAACGGTAAAACCTTCCGCACGCAGGAACTCGGCCGTCAATGCGGCCAATGGGCGATCATCTTCGATCAACAGGAGAGTGTCGGACATGAGCGGGCGTCGTTGCAGGAAAGGACGCAAGTGTTACGCCCTTGCCTGGCGTCAGGCAAGGGCTGCGTAGGGCCGTCAGCGTGTGCTGATGGCCGGTGTCGTGTCCTTGGGCGCTTTCCAGCTCAGCAGTTGCTGCTTGTACCCATAACTGGCCGCTTGGTAGTAGGTGATCGCCCGTTGGATCAACGGGTCGTCGCTGCCGACGCGCAATTCCTGGCTCTCGCCCAGCGCCTGGTCATGGCGACGCAGGCCCTTGCGTGGGCTGAGGATGGCGAGGTTGGTGCCGTCAAACAGACCCAGGTGTTGGTAATTGCCGAGCACTACGCGCGGTGGCAGCGGGTTGTCCTGCAACAGATTGCGGCCGAAGAAGGTCGATTCGTAGCTCAGGTTGATCAATCCCAGCAGTGTGGGCGCCAGGTCGATCTGGCTGGCCAGTTGCGCAGTTTCCCGGGCCTCGATCAGCTTCGGCGCATAGATAAACAGGGGGATCTGGTAGTTGGCGATGGGCAGGTCTTCCTTGCCTGCGCTGCCGGCCGTGTGGTCGGCGACGAACACGAAGATGGTGTTATCGAACCAGGGCTTCTGGCGCGCAGCGTCGAGGAATTGACCGATGGCGTAATCGGTGTACTTCACAGCGCCGTCGCGGCCGTTGCCGGATTTGATATCGATACGCCCGTCCGGGTAGGTGTAGGGGCGATGGTTGGAGGTGGTCATCAACTGCAACAGGAACGGCTGCTGCCGGGCGTAATCGGCATCGGCCAGGTTCAGGGTTTGTCGGTAGAGATCTTCGTCGGCCATGCCCCAGGCGTTTTTAAACGAAATTTGCGACTCGGGCACGCTGCTCTGGTCCACCACGCGATAACCGTTGCCACTGAAAAACGCGTTCATGTTGTCGAAGTAACCGCGTCCGCCGTAGACAAACACGCTGTCGTAGCCAACGGCGCCGAGCTGCTGCCCCAGGCTGGCGAAACCGCTTTCGCGGCCGATGCGCTTGACGATAGAGCGCCCGGGCGTAGGTGGAATCGCCAGGGTAATGGCCTCCAGGCCACGGTCGGTACGGGTGCCGGTGGCGTAGAAGTTATTGAAGTACAGGCTCTGTTGGCGCAGCGCATCGAGGTTGGGCGTGAGATTGCGCTCGTCACCATTGCTGCCCATGTATTTGGCACTGAAGCTCTCGATGGTGACCAGCACGATATTGGGTTTGCGCAGCGTGCCGGGGTGGGTGATAGCGCGACGGATATCGAGTGGGTCCTGGCCGATGAAGCGCGCGTTGGGTTCACTGAGTTCGGCGCGCAATTGCTTGGCGACAACGTCAGTTGGCAGGCTTTTGTAGAACTGGGTGTAGTCCAGTTCGTTGTTACGAAATGCGGCAAAGAACTGATAGGGACCATTGCTGGCCAGTTCGTTGTTGTAGGCGTTGCCGCCCTGGGTGCGCGGGTGGTCCTGGCTGATCAATTGCAGGCTGATGCCGGCGACTGCCAGCAAGGCCAGGGCATTGACCAGGCGGCCACGCATTGCCGGTAACGGCGCGGCCATCGCGGCGTTGAAGGGCCTGCGCAGGACCACGCTCAGGATCAGTGCGAGCATTGCCAGCAGACTGAGCAGCTTGCCGATCGGGTAGGACTCCAGCAGGTTGTTCAAGACCTCGTCGGAGTACACCAGGTAATCAACGGCGATGAAGTTGAAGCGCACGCCGAACTCATCCCAGAACAGCCATTCAGCCACCGCAGTGAACAGCATCGCAAACAGGCTTGCGCTGAAGAGCACTTGCAGGAGCCAGCGATGCCCACGGCGACGCCACAGCGCGGGTGGGCACAGCAACACGTACAGCCCCAGCGGCAATGCCGCATAAGCCAGGAACCCCAGGTCGTAGAGCAAACCCACGCCAAATACCGGCAGCAGGTTGCCGCCGACTTCATCCAGGTGAGTCACCAGCAGCACGCTGCGGGTGAGCAGGAAAATAACCAGCCAGGTACCGGTTACCAACAACAGATAGCGCATAGGCGCTGTTTTGGGGAATCCCATGTGCAACTTCCTTTTATCGATGGGCGCGATGTTCACGCTGACGCTGTCGTCAGTGTGTGAAGCGATAGTGAAAAACTCGTTCAGCTGGCTAATCAGTTGAAAAGCTTTATCGACCGGCCCGGCAGGCCTATCCCTGAACTGCACTTGGCCTTAAGCTGCGCGAGCCAACACGGCTGTTACCGCGTACGGAGCACTGCCCATGCGAATTTTATTGGTTGAAGACAACCGCGATATTCTGGCCAATCTGGCCGATTACCTGGGGCTCAAAGGCTACACAGTGGATTGTGCCCAGGACGGCCTGTCGGGCCTGCACCTGGCGGCTACCGAGCATTACGACTTGATCGTGCTCGACATCATGCTGCCGGGCATCGATGGCTACACCCTGTGCAAACGCCTGCGCGAAGATGCACGCCGCGACACACCGGTGATCATGTTGACCGCCCGTGACCAGTTGGACGACCGGCTGCAGGGCTTCAAGTCCGGCGCCGATGACTACCTGCTCAAGCCGTTCGCCTTGTCGGAGTTGGCCGCTCGCATCGAAGCGGTGCTGCGCCGTGCCCAGGGGGGTGGGCGTCGTGCCCTGCAAGTGGGCGACCTCAATTATGACCTGGATACGCTGGAGGTGACCCGGGAAGGGCGCCTGCTCAAACTCAACCCGGTCGGCCTGAAGTTGCTGGCGGTATTGATGCAGAAAAGCCCCCACGTATTGCGTCGGGAAATCCTCGAAGAAGCCTTGTGGGGCGATGATTGCCCGGACAGCGACAGCCTGCGCAGCCACGTCCACCAATTGCGTCAAGTGATCGACAAACCCTTCGCCAAGCCGTTGCTGCAAACGGTACACGGTGTAGGTTATCGCCTGGCCGAGGGCCGTGATGGAGTTTAAGCAAAGCCTTGCCCAACGGATCATCATCGCCTTTGCCTTGATGAGTGCGTTGGTCGCGGGGGCCTTCGCCATGGGCATTGTCGCGACCGTGCACCTGGTGGAAGAGAAGTTGATTTCAGCGGGCCTGGGCGGCGACCTGCAACGTCTGCTGTTGATGGACAGCATGGAAGACTGGCGACATCGGCCTGAGCCTGACCAGTTGTTCTATTTCAGCGGCGGCCCCGGCGATTTCGAGTTGCCCAAGGATTTGCGGCATCTGGACCCGGGCTTTCATGAAGTATTTCGCGAGTCGCTGTCCTACCACGCCATGGTCGAAGTGATCGACGGCCGACGTTACGTGCTGCTGCAGGACCAAAGCGATTTCGAAGAGCGCGAGCGGGTGCTGTTTGCCGTGGTGCTGGTGGGTTTCGTACTCAGCCTGGCACTGGCGGTGTTCCTGGGTTGGGTGCTGGCGCGCAAGGTGATGGCGCCGGTGGTGCGCCTGGCCCGCCAGGTGCGCCATCGCGACCAGTTGCTGGGGCTTGCGCCACCGTTGGCACCGGACTACGCGGCCGACGAAGTGGGCGAATTGGCCGTGGCGTTCGACGCCACCCTGGGCCGCTTGCGCCAGGCGCTGTCTCGCGAACAGTTGTTTACCAGCGATGTCAGCCATGAATTGCGTACACCCTTGATGGTGTTGGCCAGTTCCTGCGAGTTGCTGCTGGAGAATCCGGCCATCGATCAACGCGGGCGCAACCAGGTCCAGCGCATCGCCCGGGCCTGTGAAGAGATGCGCGAACTGGTGCAGACCTTCCTGATGCTGGCCCGCGCCAAGCATGACGATGCCGCCATGTCGGCCCAGGTGAATCTGACCCAGGTTGCCGAGGACCTGCTCGGTATCTGGCGCGGGCCCATCGAGCAAAAGGGCCTTGAGTTGATCTACTGCCCCGGCGACCCGCTGGATACACGCTACAACACGACGTTCCTGCATGCGGTGATGGGCAATCTGTTGCGCAATGCACTGCATTACACCGAGCAAGGGTTTATCCGCCTGACCCTGGAACCGAGCGGCTTTGTGGTGGAGGACACGGGTGTGGGCATCCCGGAAGACAAGCGTGAAGCGATGTTCGAGCCGTTCGTGCGTGGCAGCGAGAAGCGCGGCGAGGGTCTGGGGTTGGGCTTGTCGCTGGTGCAGCGTATCTGTGAGAGCCAGGGCTGGAGCGTGACCCTGAGCACCATGGAGCCCAACGGCTGCCGTTTTCATGTCGAACTGGGTCAAGTCAAAACCTGACCGAACAGTCTGTCATTTTGCTGCTGCACGACGCCTGCTTTTCGGCGAAGATGGCCCCATGCTACTGAATGTTTCTGTAAAGTCTTGAAATGTATGGGATTGGACAGGACAAGTTTTTCACAACGAGTTGACCTGTTGATCACAGTTCGCTGCTTAGGGTGTAGGCATCAGTTACCGGAGACGTAAGATGCCTTCCCCGATCAAGTTGGAATTCTCAGAAAAGTACGACGATCAACACGCGCGGCAATATTTGCTCAAGCACCAGGACAATCTGGCTCGCCGGTTGTCCCACAAGCGCGATGAGCAACTGGCGCGCGGTGCGCTGGCCATGGCCGGTGAACCGGGCCTGGTGCTGGACCTGCCGTGTGGTGCCGGGCGCTTTTGGCCATTGCTGGCCGAGAAACCCAATCGTGTGATCATCGGGGCCGACAATTCGGCGTCGATGTTGAAGGTCGCCACGGTGGCCCAACCGGCGGAAGTCGTCAAACGGGTACGCCCTTTGCAGACATCTGCCTTTGATATCGATTTGCCAGATAACTCGGTCGACAGTATTTTCTGCATGCGCTTGATGCACCACATCGGTGACCCGGCGCACAGGATGACAATACTTCGGGAGTTTCAGCGGGTTAGCCGTGACAGCGTGATTATCTCGCTGTGGGTCGATGGCAATTTCAAGGCCTGGAAACGCAGGCGCGCCGAGGTACGGCGTCGTAAGAAAGGTGAGCAGGAAGGTTACCAAAACCGGTTTGTGTTACCGGCTGCTACTGTCGAGGCAGAATTCGAGCAGGCCGGTTTCCGGGTTCAGGAATCCCTGGACTTCATGCCGCTCTACGCCATGTGGCGAGTCTATGTATTGCGCAAGAGGTAACAGGATGGCAGTTGAGTGCGTAGTCGGCAGTCATATAGCTCCCGAAGAACGATTTGATTTTTTCTGGCGTCAGCAGGGCGAGTGGGTGGAAGAACCCAATCGTCGGCGTGGCGGTGAAAGTGGCGTACAGCGGGTGATCAGTCCCAATGGGCGATTGCTCTATTGCAAACGCCAGACTGGCCATATCTACCGCAGTTGGTTGCATCCGTTTGGACGTCCGACCGTACTGCGCGAGCGTGATGCCCTCAAGGGCCTGCGCCTGCTGGATGTACGCGTGCCGGAGTTGGTGTTCTGCGAGGCGCGACGCGACCCGCAGCATCAGTGGAAAGCGTTGCTGGTCACCGCGTCGCTGGACGGTTTCGACGAGATCGAAAACTGGTACGCCGCCGGTGGCCGTGAGCAATACGGCGAGGCGGTCCACGAGCGCTTGCTCGAGGAATTGGCTGGTACCCTGGCGCGCATGCACAAAGGCCGCTGGCAGCACGGTTGCCTGTATATCAAGCACATCTTCGTTCGGGTAACCGGCGAGGGCGATGGGGTGAAGGTTGAAGTGGCGCTGCTGGACTTTGAAAAATGCCGCCAGCGTTTGACCGCTTATCGGGCCGCCTCCCATGACATGCTGCAATTGCGCCGCCATTCGTCGTGGAACGATACCGACTGGAAAAAACTCAGCTACTTTTACGAGACGGCGTTTGGCAGCGCTATCAAGGGTTTAACCAGATGAAGCTAGAAATAGCACGAGGTTTGTTCCTGGTCGGGGCGTTGGCGGTTACGGCCCTGGCCCTGGCGGCATGGGAACAGCCTCGCACACAGGTACTCAGTGCGACGCAAGGCGGCGGGCAATGCCTGCTGCCACGTGTGGCCAAGGTCAGTGTGGCGGCCAAACCCGATCATGAGTTGCTGTTATTCATGTTCGGGATGTCTCAAGCGATGAGGCCGCAGAGTTGAAACGATTAAAACCCGCAAAAGGCCTCGCAGTGCGAGGCCTTTTTTTGTGCGCTATCGGGTCAGATGATCGTTCCCTCGCTCCGCGTGGGAATGCATCCCGTGACGCTCCGAGTCACCATTACGAAAGTGCCGGATTTTGTGCTGAAAGCAAAACGCGGAGCGTCCAGGGCGGCATTCCCACGCAGAGCGTGGGAACGATCATGTGGTGCCCTGTTTCAGGACTAGGCAGCGCTATCGGGTCAGTGCCCTGGCTGTGTTGTCCGCTTTGGTCAGCGTCGTATACACCGTGGGCAGGACGAATAGGGTAAACAGGGTGCCGATCGACATGCCGGTGGCGATCACCATGCCGATATCGAACCGACTGACCGAGCCCGCGCCGCTGGAGAAAATCAGCGGTACGACGCCCATTACGGTGGCCAGCGTGGTCATCAGAATCGGCCGCAGACGGGTCGCGGCAGCTTGTTCGACCGCAGCCCGCGCGGACAGGCCTTGTTGCTTGCGCAGTTGATTGGCGAACTCGACGATCAGGATGCCGTGTTTGCTGATCAGGCCGATTAACGTGACCAGGCCGATCTGCGTGTAGATATTCAGGGTGGACCAACCCAGAAACAGCGCGATCAATGCGCCGCACACCGACAGCGGCACGGTCAGCAGTATTACCAGTGAATCACGCAGGCTTTCAAACTGCGCCGCCAGCACCAGGCCGATGATGGCCAGTGCCAGGCCGAACGTGCCCCATAGCGCATTGCCCTCCTGCACGAACTGGCGCGTAGCGTTGCTGTAATCGAAGCTGTAATCCGCTGGCGCCTCTTCCTGGGCAATGGTTTGCAAGGTCTGCAATGCGTCGCTCATGCCGACAATCGGAAAGGCCGACACGGTGACCGAATTGAGTTGCTGGAACTGATTCAACCGCTGGGGACGAACCTGTGGGCTGGAGACGGTGATCAGCGTCGACAAGGGCAGCAATTGGCCCTTGGCGTTCTTTACCGCGTACTGGCTCAGCCATTGGGGGTTGTCCCGGTAGTTGCGCTCGACCTGGGCTATCACTTTGTAGAGATGCCCGTCGATACTGAATCGGTTGATTTGCGCCTCAGCCAGAAGGGTGGTGAGGGTCAGGTCCAGGTCCTCCATGGATACGCCCATCTGGGCGGCCTTGGTCCGGTCAATGTCGACCATGACTTCCGGGCGGTCGAAGGCCAGGTCGATATCCACATAGGCAAACTTCCCCGAGTCGATCGCTCGTTGCTTGATGCGCTCGGCCACGTTCATCATCGAACTGTGGTCCTGCTGGGAACTGATGACAAAGCCGAAGGGCAGCCCTTCACCGGTCCCCGGCAGGGAGGGCAAATTGAATGCGAAGACTTGCAGGCCGGGGTTGCTGTCGAGTTTTTCACGTACGTCTGTCAGGACTTGCATTTGTGTGCGCTCACGTTCCTCCCAGGGTTTGAGCAGGAAGCCGCCGACGCCTGAATGTAATCCGTCCAGGCCGTTGATCTGGAAGGATGAATGATATTCGGGCACGGTGTTGAACGGTTCGATAAAGTCCTGGGTGTAGCGATTCAGGTAGGCCAGGTTCGTTGCCTGGGGCGCGCTGGACAGGATGAAAATCAGGCCTTTGTCCTCGTCGGGCGCCAATTCCGAGAGGGTGAACGTGAGCATGGCGGGTATCAGGCAGAGCACGAGCGCGGCGAAAACCAATACCACCGACCGCGCTCGCATGATCTGGCGCAGGCGCCGTCGATAGCGTTTTTTCAGGGCATTGAAAAAACGCTCCAGAGCCAGCGACAGGCCCGTTGGCTGTTCTTCAGGCCGCAGTAAAATGGCGCACATCATCGGTGACAGCGTCAACGCCACGATCCCGGAAATCACCACAGCGCCGGCCAGGGTCAGGGCAAACTCCTTGAACAGCGCCCCGGTCAAACCCTGCATGAAGCCGATAGGCGCAAAGACCGCAGCCAGCGTGATGGTCATGGACACCACCGGAACGCATACCTCTCTTGCCCCCTTGATGGCGGCCTCAAGTGGCGATTTGCCTTTTTCGATGTGCCGGTGGATGTTTTCCATCATCACGATGGCGTCGTCGACCACCAGGCCGATAGCCAGGACCATGGCCAGCAGCGTCAGCACGTTGATGGAATAGCCCAGCAGTTGCATGAGGAACAAAGTGCCAAGCAGCGACAGTGGAATGGTGATGACGGGAATGATCACTGAGCGCAACGAACCCAGGAACAAAAACACCACCAACACCACAATCAGCAAGGCTTCCGTCAGGCTGGACAGCACCTGTTCGATCGAAGCGTTGATATACAGCGTCGAATCGTAGGCGATATCCGAGTGCAGGTCAGGTGGCGCCTGCGCCTGCAATTGGGGCATCAGTTCGCGAACACGCTTGCCCAACTCCAGGGGGTTGGCATCGGGTGTGGCTTGAATGCTGATATAGACCGCCGGGGTGCCATTGAAGGTGCTGAAACTGTCGTAGTTTTGCGAGCCCAGCTCAACGCGCGCCACGTCCCCCAGGCGCACCTGGTTGTCGCCCTCGGTTTTCACTGGAATGGCACTGAACCCCTCGACCGATTGGAGTTCGGTGTGGGTGGTCGCGCTGGTGACGACATATTCGCCGGTAAGGTCCCCCGCGACAGGTTGTACGTTGTAGCGTTTGATTGCCTGGGTTATGTCACTGGCACCCAGACCAAACCCGGCGAGTTTTATCGGGTCGAGCCACAGGCGCATGGCGAAGCTCTGGCTGCCGATAATCTGCGCTTGCGCCATGCCCGGCAGTGTCACCAACCGAGGCTGGACCACCCGCTGCAGATAGTCGGTGATCTGCGCGTTGTTCATGGTTTTGCTGGAAAAGCTCAGGTACATCAGCGCGGTACTGTCCACTGCAACTTTGCTCAATACCGGATCTTCGATGCCGCTGGGCAACTGGTTCCTGACTTCATTGGACTTGGCCAGCAGTTCGGTGAACAGGCGGTCGCTGTCGGCGCCGACCCGACTGTAGATGGAGATGAACGAAATATTCTGACGGCTGGACGAGGTCATATAGTCGATGCCTTGTGCGCTGGCCAGGCTCTGTTGCAAGGGCTGGGTGACGTAACTCTGGATGGTTTGCGCACTCAGTCCCGGTGCGACCGTGGTGACCGTAACCAGTGCGTTTTCCATCTGTGGAAACTGGCGCAGTTGCAGTTTTTCGTAGGCCTGGCATCCAAGCAGCACGATCAGCAGGCTGACGACCACGGCCAGCACCGGGCGACGAATGAACAGGTCGGTGAAGGTCATTGCGCACCCTCCTGATGAGGCATCGGCAGCGTCCCCTCCGGCTGGCTTCGGTCGATACTGATACGCACAGGAGTGCCGTGTTTGAGTTTGAGCTGGCCGGCAGTGACCACCTGTTCGCCCTTGTGCAGCCCCTTGGAAACCACCACCAGGCCATTGCGCCGTTCGCCTGTTTCGACCAGGCGCTGCTCGGCGATCAGTTGCGGCGTATCGCCGGCATCGGAGGCGTGCGGCTCGCCGTGGTTACTGGGTGTTATTACGAAAATGTACTGGCCATAAGGACTGAAGGCGATCGCACTTTCCTGGATCACGGTGTGTGCAGTCGGTTCGTCCAGCAGCACCCGCAGATGGGCGAACATTCCCGGCAACAGCTCATCGCGCGGGTTGGGCAGCGTTGCGCGCACCAACACGTTTCGCGTGCTGTCATCGACGAGCGGGTTGATGGCACTCACCTTGGCGAGGCTGAAGATGCCGGGGCGTGCCGAGATTTCAACCTGAACCGACTGCCCCTTCCTGATCAGTTGAACGGCTTGCTCGGGCACATAAAAGTCAACGTAAAGCTGGCGTGTGTCCTGCAGACTGGCGATAACCTGGGTACTTTGCAGGTAATCGCCCGCATTGACCTGGCCAATGCCAATGGTGCCGGTGAAGGGCGCGACGATGCGCTTTTTTTCCAGCGCCGCAGTACGCTGTGCCACGACGGCGGTGTTGCGATTGAGTTCAGCGCCGAGCCGGTCGAACTCGCCTTTGGAGATGGCGCTGATTTCCACCAGTTTGCGGCCGCGCTCAAAGTTCTGAAGGGCCAGGCGCTGGTCGGCCTTTGCCACGTCCAATTCGGCCTGCTCGGTCTGGTACTCAAGCTGCAGCAGGGGCTGCCCGGCCTCGACCCTTTGCCCTGACTCAAAGTGCAGCTGTGTCACAACACCGGGCACCTCAGCCCTCAGGTCGATACCTTGCAATGCCTTGAGCGTGCCCGCCGCCGGCATCTGGCGCTGCCAGGGTATTTCAAAGGCATTGGACGTCGCCACGCTGACCGGTGGTTTTGGCCCATGCAAAAGCTGCAACTGTTGATAAATCCAGTGCGCCTTGTAGCCGGCGAGCATCAGGACGACGGACAGAACGAGGCTGAGCATGATAATCATCCGGCGGCCCGGCATGGTCATAGTGGGGGTCCTTGTGAAACCTGTGCAGGTTGAACGAAGCGCGAGCACGCAAGAGCAGGCGGCGCTGCACTGAGCGCCGCAGTCTTGATCAGGACGGGGACGGGGATAAGGAGTGGTTTCGCAAGTTATTGTGAGAACACTGTTCCCCGGGTGAGAGACAGTTCCACAGGTTGCGTAGGAGATGTGCCAAACGGCTGTCGGCGGATAGGCTCCCGGGCGTCAGCGCAGGAGCGTTGCGATCAAGAAGGGGGGTTACGTCATGAGATGCAGGTGGTTGTCCCACAACCCTGCCGGCAGGGTCAGCGGGGTCGCCACCGGCTGTTTCTGACGGCAATCGTAGAAGCGGCAGCGCCCCTGGCCCGAGGTCACGACAAAGCCGTCCGCCACCGCACCCACGCCGGCACAGTCCGGCAATGGCCCGTCCAGGCGCAACTCGCCGCTGTCCATGTCCCAGATAAAGAAGCGATTACCGCGTGGCGCCGTCAGCGCTACCAGGCGCAGCTCGCTGTGCACCGCGACGCTGGCGGTGTAGTGCCCCATGGCCTGCCACTGCGCATCATCCACCGGGAACGCCATGAACGGCTGCCCCGGGCGCTTGATCGCGAGTAATTCGGAACGCTCCTGGGACGGTCCCATGAACTGTTGCCCGGTGAGGATGGTGCCATCGCTGGCGATCCCCATATGGCGCACGCTGTTCATCTGCTGGCCCAGGGTTTCCTTGCTGATCAGGCCGCCGTCGCGGTGCATCAGCACCAGGCTCGGCTCCATGGCATTGAGGTTCATCTCCACGCGGCTTTCGGCTTCGGTGCGGATGCCGCCGTTGGCCACCACCAGGGTTTCGCCATCGGGCATCCAGGACACCTGGTGCGGGCCGATGCCGTGGGTGGAGATCTCGCCGCTGTGCACCAGCCGCTCGCCTTCGAACTTGTACACACCCAACAGGCCACGGCCGGGGTCGGAGGTGTCGTTTTCGGTGGCATACAGCCAGTCGCCGCTCTTGTGGATCACCGCGTGGCCATAGAAGTGGCGATTGGCGTTCGAGGTGATGGTTTGCAGCAACGCGCCGTCACGCAGGTCGATAAGGTAGCTCTCGGTACCCGGGCGGCGGGCGACAAACAGCGCAATCGGCAGCGTCGGGTGGTTGATGATGTCGTGGCAGCGCTGGCCGACCTGGGTGGCGAACACCTGCTTGCCGTCCAGGCGATAACCGACGGCGTAGTGCCTGCCGTCCGCATCATCGCGCGCCGACAGCAGCAGCGGGTGCTTGTCCTTGTGCTTGAACAGCGTCCAGCCGCCCAAGGTGAGGGCGCTGAGCAGTACGCTGCCAACCGCCAAAGCCTGTCGCCTGAGCATCATCAGTCACCGTCGTTGGCGTTGAAGCCCAGTTGGATGCCCAGCGCCTTGGCCAGCTCGCCTTCGTGCAGGCGATGGACCACGTTGAGGCTGTCGTAGAGGTCGTTGAGCTGCTGGCGCCCGGCGTCGTCGTTCAACAGTTCGTTGAGGGTGCGCTGGTTGCTGGCGAACAGTTTGAGGGACGCGGCATAGGCGGTGTCGATCTTGTCGGCGAGGGCTTTCTGATCGGCCGGCAACAGCCCGCGCAGGCCTTTGTTGTCGACGCCCACCCAGACGGTCTGGGCCGCCGCGAGGCTGGCTTCCAGGCTCTGCAGGGACGACTGGCTGCGCCATGCATCGGCCTGGAACGGTTGCGGGATGCCCTTGGTCTGGCGGCCCATCGGCGTGCCGAGTTTTTTCTTCAGGGTATCCAGGGCGGTGACTTGCACGCGCAGCAGATCCGCGATGGCTTCGTGGGAATCGGCGTAGCGCTGGTTGGGGAACTTGGTCATCTGCGCAAGCATGCCGTCGGTGCTGTTCCAGCTGGCCAGGATTTCTTCGGCCAGGGCTTTCTGGCGTTCGCCGATGGCCATCAGCAGCGGGCAATAGCGGGCTTTCTGGGCCGGGTCGGCGACGTCGGGCTTGGCGTCGTAGAGGATATATTCATAGGCCGACAGGCCTTGCACCACCACGCTGGATTTGGCGAGGGCGGCCGCATCGATCTGCGGCTGGGCGCTGACCAGTTGCTCGACCTGGCGACCCACCAGGTTCTTCTTGTCCGGCCAGAACTGGATCTGCCAGGCGCGGTTGCCTTCGGCCAGCGGGCCGATCAGCAGCGGTTGCAACTCGGCCCAGGCTTTTTGCGCGTGGAGGAAGTCGGCGCGGGCGGTGTCCAGGCTCTCTTGATCCTGGCAATAGGCCAGGGCGCTGACCGCCAGTTGGCGGTCGGCTTCAACCCAACGGCTGTAAGTCGGCAGGATGACTTGCTTGGCGATGGCTGCCGAGGTTACCGCTTGCGGGTCCTGGGGCGAGCAGGCGCCGAGGGCAAGGGCGGCCAGGCTGGTGAACAACAACTTGGGACGGAACATGTCGAGCTCCCTTCTGTAATTGGGGCAAAGCTTATAGAGAATTCAGGAACGCCAGCAACGCGGCGCGCTGCTCGGCGTTGAATGACAACACATGCTGCTGCGCCGCTTGCGCCTCGCCGCCATGCCAGAGCACGGCTTCAAGCAGGTTGCGGGCGCGGCCGTCATGCAGAAACTGGGTGTGACCACTCACGGTTTGCGTCAGGCCGATGCCCCACAACGGCGGGGTACGCCAGTCGCGGCCACCGGCCTTGAATTCGGTACGGTTATCGGCGAGGCCTTCGCCCATGTCGTGCAGCAGCAAGTCGCTGTAGGGGCGGATCAGCTGATTGGCCAGTTCGGGTTCGGAGGCGTTGGCCGCCGTTGTGAACGTCGGCTTGTGACAGCCCTGGCAGCCGGCCTGGAAGAACAGGTTCTTGCCGGCCAGCACCTGCGGCGCATCGACGTCGCGGCGCAGCGGCACGGCGAGGTTACGCGTATAGAACAGCACCAGGCGCAGAATGTTGTCGCTGACTTCCGGCTCGCCCTCGGGGCCGTTGCCGTTGGGTGCCTGTTTGCAGGCCACCTGGGCGCCGGTGCAGTCATCGAAGGGTCTCAGGGACGTGGTGAGGCCCATATCACCGGAAAATGCGTGAACATTTTGTTGATTGAGGTTGGGTTGCCCGGCTTTCCAGCCAAAGCGCCCTAAAACGGTCTTTTGCTCGGCGTCATCCCACACCTGATTCGCCCGGCCGACGATGGCTTCACGGTCGGCGGTTTTCGGGTTGGTGTTGCGCAGGATGTCGGCGTCGCTGATGGCTTCGAGCAAACCCAGGCCAATCATCGGCGGCGCGATGCGCGCAGAAAAGCGCGTGTCGGGGTGCATCGGGCCGTAGCCAAGCTGGGTGATCTGCAGCTCGGGCTTGCGCAGCTCGACCACCGTGCCGTCCTTGAATCTGACGTTGACCGGTGTGTAATCGACGCGCACCTTGCCCTCCGGCGCCACACCCGGCACGGCCATGTCCTGCAGTTGGCCGCCGTAGACCGGCTCGGGCACCACGCCAAGCTGTTCGATGAGTTTGGCGTAAGGCGCCAGCTCTGTAGCAGGCGGGGAGATGGACAGGCGCACCAGCATCGACACGGCATTGGGCGCATCGGCCAGCGGTGGGTGGCCCCGGCCGTCCTTGATATGACAGTTCTGGCAGGCGTTGGTATTGAACAGCGGGCCCAGGCCGTCACGCGCAGTGGTGGTCGAGGGCGCGATCACCCAAGGGCTGCGAAAGAAACTGTTGCCGACGCTGAAGTCCAGGCGGCGGGTAGGCGCCAGGTTGGCCGAGGGCAGGGAGAACGCGTTCTGGTCGCGCTTGTTCACGGTCGCCGCGCCGCCGGCCCGTGCTTCACCCGGCTCAGCCTGGGTGAACCTTGGGGCGTCGTCGCAGGCAGTCAGGCCCAGGGCCATCAATGCTGCGCACAGGCGTAGTAGCGAACGGAACATCGAGTTTCCTGAACGAAGGCGAAAAATCCGGTGGCAAAGTCTAACAGGGCAGGGCAGTTTGAATAAGAGCAATTATCGTTTGGTGGCGGCCCGATGCATTCCGCTAGAATGACCGTACATTTTTTTCTGGAGGTGGCCAATGCAGGCTCTCGACGCTTTGCTCAACCGTGTTTCCGTGCCGCGTTTGCTGGAACCGGCACCGACCCAGGAGCAGCGCGATGTGCTGTTCGCCGCCGCCATGCGCGCGCCCGACCACGGCCAGTTGCGCCCGTGGCGTTTCCTCACCGTGGAAGGCCCGGCCCGTGAGCGCATGGGCACGTTGCTGGCCGAAGCCGCGCGTTTGCAGGATGCCGACGCCCCGCAAGCCGCCATCGACAAGGCCCAGAACGGCCCGTTGCGGGCGCCGCTGGTGGTGGTGGTGATTGCGCGCCTGCAGGAGCATTTCAAAGTGCCGAAGTCCGAACAATTGCTGGCCGCCGCCTGCGCCGCTCACGGCATTCTGCTGGCGGCGTATGCGCAAGGGATTGGCGCGGTGTGGCGCACCGGTGAGTTGTCCTATTCGGCCCATGTGGCCAAAGGGCTGGGGCTGAGCGCAGATGAAGAAGTGATCGGCTTCCTGTACCTGGGCACGCCGCAAAACCCGCCGCGCACCGCGCCAAAGGAGGATGTGGCGGCGTTCGTCCAGGCCTGGACCGGTCTTTAAGCGGCGCGCGGTCAACATGTGGGAGGGGGCTTGCCCCCGATGCGGTGTGTCAGCCACGCATTTATTGACTGATACACCGCTATCGGGGGCAAGCCCCCTCCCACATTTGACCTGCTCTGTTGTTTAAACCCTGAACTGATCCATCAACTTCATCTGCTGGCTGGCCAGGGCGTTGAGCTGGCTGCTGATGGCCGCCGACTCGGTGGCCTGGCCGGTGAGGGTTTCGGTCACGGTGCGGATCGCCGAGACGTTGCGATTGACCTCTTCGGCCACCGCGCTCTGCTCTTCGGCGGCACTGGCGATCTGCAGGTTCATGTCGCTGATCACGGTCACGGCGTCACTGATCTTGCCCAGTGCCTGCACGGCTTGATGGATCTGCCCGGCATTGCTCTGGGCCTGATGCTGGCTGGAATGCATGGTCGCCACCACGCCGCGGGTGCCGGTCTGAATGCGCTCGATCACCAGGCGAATCTGTTCCACCGAATCCTGGGTACGTTTGGCCAGGTTGCGCACCTCGTCGGCCACGACTGCAAAGCCTCGCCCGCTTTCCCCTGCGCGTGCGGCTTCAATCGCGGCGTTCAAGGCCAGCAGATTGGTCTGCTCGGCAATGCTGCGGATCACTTCCAGCACGGAGCCGATCTGCTCGCTGTTCACCGCCAGGGCTTCCACTTCCGCCACGGCCTTGCTGACTTCTTCGGCGAGGGTGGTGATGTCGTGGGTGCTTTGCTCAATGATCGACGTGCCTTCACGGGCTGCCTGGTCCGCCTCGCGTGCCGCGTTGGCGGCGCTGGATGCGCTGTTGGCCACCTCATGGGCGGTGGCGCTCATTTCATTGGACGCGGTGGCCACCTGATCGATTTCGCGGAACTGCACCTGCATGCCTTCACTGGTCTGACGGGCGATCGCCTAAGACTGATCGGCCGTGACCCGCGCTTCGGTGATGCTTTGCTTGATCTGGGCGATGGTCGGTTGCAGCTTGTCGAGGAAGCGGTTGAACCAACTGACCAGTTCGCCCAGTTCATCTTTCTTCGTGTAGGTCAGGCGCTGTGTCAGGTCGCCGTCACCACTGGCGATGTCCTTGAGCATGGCCGCCACCCCATTGATGGGCCGGGTCACGCCGGTGGCGGTCAGCCAGATCAGCAGCAAACCGAACAGCGCGGCGGCGGCTCCGACGAGCAGGGCCTTGAGGGTGCCGCTGGCCTGGGCCTTGTCGAGAAAGTCCTGCAGCTTGATCGAGTCGGCAAGCAGCACCTTTTTGGGCAGGTCGATGACCACACCCCACGTTGCGGCCTCGGCAATCGGTTTGACCGGGTAGACGGCCCGGATCACATCATCCTGTTGAAGAATCTCACGGCGGCCACTGGCCAACAGTTGCATGACCTCCTTACCCTCGACGCTCAACACATCGCCGATGTTCTAGCCGATCTTGTCCGGCTGGCCGCTGTAGGCTGCCAGCAAGCCGCTGCTGGCGACCATCTGCAGGTGCCCCGCGCCGTCGAACAGCTCGTGCTGGGCGGCGTCGGCCGAGGCTTGCAGGGCGTTGAGCGCAATATCGATACCGACAATGCCGAGCACCTTGCCGTCTATCAGCAAGGGCAGGGAAATGCTGGTCATCAACATGGGTTTGCCCGCCACGTTGTCTTCATACGGGTCCAGCAGGCAGGTGCCTCGTCTTTCCCGCTGGCAGATATCGCCGGCTGTACCGCTGAGGGTGGTAGAGGTCTTGACCAGGTCCGCTTCCGCCATCACCGAGTTCGCGCCTGCACCGCCGGTGCGGGTCCAGTAAATGGAGAAGCGTCCGGCGTCGTTGGACCCGCGGGCGGTGTCGTTGATGAAGTCGCTGTCCTTGCCGTCCAGGGCGTTGGGGTCGAAGGATAGCCACACGCCCAGGACCTTGGTATTGCGTTCGAAGGTGGTCTTGGTGCTCTGGTTGAGCGCTTCGCGCAAGGTCGCTGCGTCGATCGAGTGCCGGGTGCCCATGGTGTGCAGGTCCTTGACCTGGTCGGCGAGGGCGGTGACGGCCATCAGGCTTTCGCTGAAGGTTTTTTGCACGTACGCGGCCTGTTCGGCGGCCTTGGTCTGCAGCAGGTCCTGCACGCTGGCAGTGAGCGTCCGCGAGCTCGACGCGCTGATCAGCTTGTGGTTCTGGTTGGTTTCGTAGAGGTTGATACCGACTATCAGCGCAATTACGCCCAATAGGCAAAGACCGGACAACAGCACGATTTTCAATCGGATGGAGACTGCGTTGAACATGGCGTTTACTCGCGTTTTTACTTATTAGAATGCAAGCGGACAAGCAGAGCCGATTACTCACTCGTATGGCCAAGTCCATTTGACGCTACCTGCACTATCGGCACAGGTGGGGTATTCATGAGATAAATCGAAGAGCGGTGGCGTTTACGGGGGCGTGGAGGCCAAGCGTTCGGGGCGCGACCAGATCCACAGATTGCCCAGGCTCATCCCGGCAATCGCCAGATAGATTGGCCAGCCATGGTCGAGCATCACCAGCATCAGGACGGCGCACAGCAGCATGCTCACGGTGGCGCTGACTTTGGCCCGGCGCGCAATGATCTTGCCATTGCGCCAGTTGAACAGGATCGGTCCGAACAGACGGTGGTTTTCCAGCCAGGCGCTCAGGCGCGGTGAGCTTTTGGTCGCGGCCCAGGCGGCCAGCAGGATGAATTCGGTGGTGGGCAAACCCGGTATGACAATCGCCACCAGGCCGATCCCCAGGCTGACGTAGGCCAGCAGGCCGTAGAGTATCTGCGCGATCCTGGAGGTGGATTGGGTTTTGCCGGTCATAGGTAGGGTTATCACAGAAAAACAATGTGAAATGCGTTCCAACTGTGGGAGGGGGCTTGCCCCCTCCCACAGTTGATTGCACTTCAATCAGTAGGTCAGGCCAGTTCAGGGGCCGTAGCGTACGCCTGTTCCAGCAATACGGTGAAGCGTACAAACGCATCGATGGCGCCTTTTTCTACCGCGGCTTCTTCTTCGGCGCTGAACTGCAGGCCGTCGAGGATGCGAGTAAAGCGTTTCCAGCCCTCGGCGCGACCGCCCGCCGGTTCGCCCAGGTGGCGGGCGCCGAAGGTCTCGCTCAGGCCCAGGCCCACGGCCCGTTTGATCAGGAACGCGGCGCCCAGTTTGGAGCCCTCGGAGACGAACAGCCAGCCCAGGGCTTGGGCCTTGCCCGGGTTGCTCACGGCACCGGCAACCGGCGCCGGTACGTCGGTGTCGAGGTCGCCCAGATCAAGCCTGGCCGCTTCGGCGCGGCAGCGCTCGGCCAGGTCCGGGATGATCCGGTTCAATTCGGCATCGTTGTACAGCGCGACCAGCTCCGATTGGAACAGGTACTGCGCCACCACGAAGCGGGCAAAGTTGGCCTGGGTCTCAAACGGGGCGTGCGCCTTGACCAGTGCGTCGAGCTTGGCGTGCGGCTCATGGGTGATCTGGTTCAGGCGCTGGGAGCGCAGGGCTGGACGTTCTGCGGTAGGAGATGCGGTCATGAAAAAATCCTTGAGGGGGGTAGCGCCTTGTGGCTCTAAAGAGAGCGGTTATCAACTAGACGAACAGGGAGACGCGGCACAGTAAAAAATCCTCACCTCGCCGCACGATCATTGCGGCGAGGTGCGGCAGGTTTCGTCAGATGTCCCAGATCAGGTTGATCGCAAAGTTGCGTCCCGGCTGGGTCAGCCGATCAAGGTTGGCCGGGCCGGTCACTGCGGCTTCGCCGACGCTGTCGTAGCTGCGCACGTCATCCCAGTTCCAGTACTTCTTGTCGGTGAGGTTGTAGATGCCGCCGTTGACGGTCACGTCGTTGGTGACCTTGTAGTAGGCGGTCAGATCAAGAATGCCGAAGCCCGGCGTCTTGAACGGGCCGCTGGTGTCACCGTCGGGGGCGTGGAAGGTGCTGCTGTCGACACGATCCTGTTTCTTGACCAGGGTCCAGCTCACCAGGCCGCCGTAGTTGTCCTGGTCGTAGCCCAGGCCGAAGACGCCCTTGAGCGGGTTGACGCTGTTGAGCGGCTCGCCGTTGTCGTTGTTGCGGCCATGGGCGTAGGAGATCGCGCCTTGGGTGTACAGGCCTTGCGGCGCGCCGAATGCATCCAGGTTCAGGCGGCCCTTGGCTTCGGCGCCCTTGACGGTGGCGCGTTTGATATTCACGGCCTTGAACTGTTCGACGGTACCGCCGAACACTGCGTTGTCTTCGTCGATGAAGTCGCGGTACTTGTTGTAGAACACGGCGATCTCGAACGAGCCTTCGTCGAACTTGCCGCGCAGCCCGGTCTCGATGCCCTTGCTGGTTTCCGGCTTGAGGTCGGGGTTGGGCTGCACGGTGTAGCCCAGGTTGAGGTTTTCGAAGCGGCCATACAGCGCTTTGGCGGACGGGGTGCGGAAACCCTCGGCGTACTGGCCGAACCAGGTGTATTGATCGGTCAGGGCATAGGTCAGGCCGAACTTGGGCGTGACGCGGTGCCAGGTTTTGTCCTTGCCGTCGACCGTGTCCGCTCCGGTGGGGTTCACGGTGCTGAGGAATTCCTCGGTCAGCTTGGGTTTGAGCCGGGTGTAGTCGTAGCGCACGGCGGGCAGGAAGGTCCACTTGTCCCAGGTGATCTGGTCCTGGGCGAACAGCGAATAGGTGTTGATGGTCGGGTCGGGGAAGTCGCTGGCTTTCTTCACGCTGTCGCTGGCCGAAGGACTCGGCGCGCCGATGGCGGTGCAGCCGCTGCCGACCGCCAGGCAGGTGGCGCCGCCTTCACGGGAGCCTGTGACTTTCTGCTGCTTGAGGGTGGTGCCGTAGGTCACCTGGTGATCGGTGTCGCCGAGGCTGAAGGCCTTGTCCAGCTGTGCATCGAAGACCCACTGCTTTTCTTCGTACAGCGTGTCGCGGGTGCGCAAGACACGGCGGCCGGACTGATAGATTTCGGCGGTCGTCTGGTCGGTCTTGGCGATCTGGTAATTGAGGCTGGTCTTGATGCGGTCGGCGACCGGCGACTCAAGGGCAAAGCTGTTTTCCAGGCCGAAGCGTTCGCGGGTAATGGTGTCGTTGCCGCGACGGTCACGGTACAGATTGAAACCACGGCCACCAATGAACGGGCCGCCTACCGCATTCTTGAGGTTGACGTCGCGATCATCCTTGTATTTTTCGTAGGTCAGGCCCAGGCGGTTGTCGTCGCCATAATTCCAGCCCAGTTTGGCCAGCACGTTGGTGGTGCGCGCGTCTTCCGGGTTGGCGCCGGTGCGGGCGAGGCCGGTGGCGTTGTTGCCATCATAGGATTCGGTTTCGTGGCCGTTGCGCTGGCTCAGGTGCAGCAAACCGTCGACATCCTGCACGCGGCCGGCGACGGTGGCGGAGGTCAGCAAGCTTTCGTCGGCGGAGCTGTAGCCGGTTTTCAGGCGCGCGCCGACGTCCTGGCCGGGCTTGATGATGTCATCCGGGTCGAGGGTGAAATAACTCACTGCGCCACCGATGGCGCTGCTGCCGTACAGGGCCGACGCCGGGCCGCGCAGGATCTCCACGCGCTTGACGATTTCCGGGTCGACGTAGTTGCGCCGGGTCTTGGCGTAAGGGCCGTTGAAGAAGCTGTCCGGCACTTCCACGCCATCGACCTGGGTCAGAATGCGGTCGCCGTCGATACCGCGAATGTTATAGCCCGCGTTGCCCGAGCGGGTGCCGGCGCCGCCCACGGACACGCCCGGTTCGTAGCGCACCAGCTCCCGGCTGTTGTTGACGTTCTGGCGGTCCAGTTCCTGGCGATCGTGCACGCTGACCATGCTCGGTACGCTGTCGACAGCCTGCTCGGTACGGGTGGCGCTGATGGTCACTTGCTGCAGGTTGAGGGCGCTGCCGGCGGCGCGTTTTTCCAGGACGATGTTGTTGTTGCCCAGTTTGCGGTAGCTCAGGTTGGTCCCCACCAACAGCCGCTCCAGCGCTTTCTCCGGCGACAACGCACCGCGCACGCCCGGGGACGACACACCCTGGCCCAACTCGGCCGGTAGGCCCACTTGCCAACCGGTCACGCCGGTAAACGCGTTCAGCGCCGCCACCAGCGGCTGCTGTTCGATGCTGAAGTGGTAGTTGCCGTGGCTGCGCGGCGCAGGTTCGGCGGCAGTGGCGGCCATTGCCGGCACGCCGGCCATCAGGATGGCGGCGGTCAGCAAGGACAGAACGGGGGAACAAGACCGGCGGTTGAAACGAGAGGACATCGAGAGCGCTCCGCAAATACGAATCTTATAGTTGCGAACAGAAACCAAATAGGAATCAGTTGCATTGGCTATAACGAGACGTATCGCCGGTTAACATCGAGTAAAAATATTTCTCATTCAGTTCAAAATCACCAGCGCCGGGTATTCCGACAGCTTGGCCGAGGTGATGTGGGCCAGGGAACGCACCACGTCCAACGGTTGGTCAAGGCGATAGTTTCCGGTGACGGCGACGCTGGCGAGCTTGTCGTTGGTGTTGACGATCCAGCCCGGGTAATAGCGGCGCAACTCCGCCAGCACTTCGCTCATCGGGCAGTTTTCGAACACCAGTCGGCCCTGGACCCAGGCCAGGTCCTTGCCGGCGTCCAGCTTGGCCGGCTGACTAAAGCCCTTGGGGCCGACGCGAATGCTTTGGCCGGCACTCAGGCGCACCCGGGCGTCGTCGAAGGTATTGCTCAGGTCGACATCACCGCGTTGCACTTGCACCTGGGCTTCGCCGTCCAGATAGCGCACGGCAAAGGCGGTGTCGCGTACGCTGGCGCGCACCGGGCCGGCGTCGATTTCCAGCGGCAGGCCACGGGCGGGGGCGATGTCGAAAAACGCTTCACCCTGGTAGAGGCGGGCGATGCGCTGGTGATCCTGGATGCGACTGGAAAACGCCGAATTGGTGTTCAGCAGTACGTTGGAGCCGTCATCCAGCTGCAGACGCTGACGCTCACCGACCACGGTGAGGTGGTCGGCCTGCAGGCGTACCGGCAGGTTGCTGAAGCTGAACAGGCCGAGCAGCAGCACGGCAGCGGTGGCCAGGGGTTTCCAATGCGGTTTGATCCGGCGCCAGGCGCTTGGTCTGCGCGGCGCGGCCAACGCCACGGCGGCGCTGTGCACCGGCGCGCCACCCCAGGCGGACTGGGCCTTGCTGAACGCATGGGCATGCGCCGCGTCCTGCGCCAGCCAGGCCTGGAAAGCGGCTTGCTGGCCGGGTTGCGGGCACTGCAAGGCGATCAGCCAATCGAGCGCTTGGTCCATGGCCGTGTCTTGCAGCACCTCATGAGCCAGCTCATGGGGGCGCAGTTTATTCGGGTCCGTCACGGTGTTCCTCGGGTCTTCGCCACGTTTTATTCGTTATTTCCTACAGCCTGGATCGATACCTCTGTCGGATGAAGCTTAAGGCTGATCCAACCGTTCGGCCACACCTACACAGATGGCCATGATCAATTTCAGTTCCTTTTGCACGGTGCTCAAGGACACCTGCAACTGATCGGCAATTTCCTGGTAGCTGCAACCGTGCAGGCGGCTGAGGATGAAGATGCGTTGCTGGCGCGCGCTCAACTGGCCCAGGCTGACGCTCAGGTGCTCAAGCAATTGCTCGGCCTGGGTGGCGTCTTCGGGCGTGCTGATGGGGGCGGCGACGCTTTGCAGGATATCCAGCGGGACATCTTCCTGCAGCGTGCGGGCCTGGATCCTGCGCGAACGCAGATGATCCAGCGCCAGGTTGCGCGCGGTCTGGTAGACGAAGGGTTCAAGGTGGTCGATCGGCCGTTCACTCAAGGCCCGAGTCACGCGCAGGTAGGTTTCCTGCAACAGGTCCTCGGCGGTGCTGTGGTTATTCACCATGCGCTGCAGCGTGCGCAGCAGGATCACCCGTTGGGCGAGAAAGACGTGGTTGAAGCGAGATTGGCTCACAGTGATACCAGACTGACATGCAGTGAATGATAATGCTTATCATCAACTGAAATGGCAAGTGGCACTTTGCGCTTGATCGTTCCCACGCTCTGCGTGGGAATTCATCCTGTGACGCTCCGCGTCACGACCTCCATAGCGGGACGCGGAGCGTCCGGGGCGGCATTCCCACGCGGAGCGTGGGAACGAGCAGGCACAAGCGAGATCCCAGAGGGATTATTCGGCGTTACACAGCGCCAGGCAGTTATCCAGCATCCGGTTGGAGAAGCCCCATTCGTTGTCGTACCACGCCAGCACCTTGAGCAGCTTGCCGCTGACCTTGGTGTGGTTGGCATCGAAGATCGACGACAGCGGGTTATGGTTGAAGTCACTGGAAACCAGCGGCAGTGTGTTGTAGCCGAGGATCTTCGAGTGCTGGCTGGCCTGTTTCAACAGCGCGTTGACTTCGTCGGCCGTGGCTTCTTTTTTCAGCTGTACGGTGAGGTCCACCAGCGACACGTTGATCACCGGCACGCGCACGGCCATGCCGGTCAGCTTGCCCGCCAGTTCCGGCAATACCAGGCCGACGGCTTCGGCGGCGCCGGTCTTGCTCGGGATCATGTTCTGGGTGGCCGAACGCGCGCGGTACGGGTCGGTGTGGTAGACATCGGTCAGGTTCTGGTCGTTGGTGTAGGCGTGAATGGTGGTCATCAAGCCGCTTTCGATGCCCAGCTCGCGGTGCAGCACCTGGGCGACCGGTGCCAGGCAGTTGGTGGTGCACGAAGCGTTGGAGATGATCTGGTGCGATTGACGCAGAATGTCATGGTTTACGCCATAGACCACGGTCGCGTCCGCGCCCTTGGCCGGTGCGGAGATGATCACCTTGCGCGCGCCGGCGCTGATATGGGCGGCAGCCTTGTCACGGTCGGTGAACAGGCCGGTGCATTCGAACACCACGTCGATCTTGTGCGCGGCCCACGGCAGGTCGGCCGGGTTGCGAATGGCACTCACGGCAATCCGGTCACCGTTGACGGTCAGGCCTTCCTGATCGTGGGTGACCTCTGCGTCGAATGTGCCATGTACGGTGTCGTATTTGAGCAGGTGGGCGTTGATCGAACTGTCGCCCAGGTCGTTGATGGCGACGATCTGCAAATCCTGGCGATAGCCTTGGGTATACAGTGCGCGCAGGACATTACGGCCGATACGGCCAAAACCATTGATTGCGATACGTAGAGTCATTGGAAAAGTGCCTGTCGTCGATTTGTTGTAAGAATTACAAGATTATTCGCATAAAAATAGAAAACAAGCCTTTTTAGTGGCAATATTTTGTTCAATCTACAACGAGTGACCTGAATCAACTGGTCCGATGATCCAAACGACCCCCTGCCATCCCATGAGCCGTGGGCGTTTGATCAGCATAGACTCTCAGGTCGCCACATCCGTTAGCCTGGAGTTCTATACATGCATCCCCGCGTTCTTGAGGTCACCGAACGGCTTATCGCCCGCAGCCGCGCCACCCGCCAGGCCTACCTTGCGCTCATTCGCGGCGCCGCCAGCGACGGTCCGATGCGCGGCAAGCTGCAATGCGCCAACTTTGCCCATGGCGTGGCCGGTTGCGGCACCGAGGACAAAAACAGCCTGCGCATGATGAATGCCGCCAACGTGGCAATTGTTTCTTCATATAACGACATGCTCTCGGCGCATCAGCCGTACGAACATTTCCCCGAACAGATCAAAAAAGCCCTGCGCGAAGTCGGCTCGGTCGGCCAGTTCGCCGGCGGCACGCCCGCCATGTGCGACGGCGTCACCCAGGGCGAGCCGGGCATGGAGCTGAGCCTGCTCAGCCGTGAAGTCATCGCCATGTCCACGGCGGTAGCGCTGTCCCATAACATGTTCGATGCCGCGCTGATGCTGGGCATCTGCGACAAGATCGTCCCCGGCCTGATGATGGGCGCGCTGCGCTACGGTCACCTGCCGATGATCTTCGTGCCCGGCGGGCCGATGCCGTCGGGTATCTCCAACAAGCAGAAGGCCGATGTGCGTCAGCGCTACGCCGAAGGCAAGGCCAGCCGCGAAGAGCTGCTGGAGTCGGAGATGAAGTCCTACCACAGCCCCGGCACCTGCACCTTCTACGGCACCGCCAACACCAACCAACTGTTGATGGAAGTCATGGGCCTGCACCTGCCGGGCGCCTCGTTCGTCAACCCGTACACGCCGCTGCGTGATGCATTGACCCGCGAGGCCGCGCACCAGGTCACGCGCCTGACCAAGGCCAACGGCAACTTCACACCGATCGGCGAGATCGTCGACGAAAAATCCATCGTCAACTCCATCGTCGCCCTCAACGCCACGGGCGGGTCCACCAACCACACCCTGCACATGCCGGCCATCGCCATGTCGGCGGGCATCATCCTGACCTGGCAGGACATGGCCGACCTCTCCGAGGTGGTGCCGACCCTGTCCCACGTGTATCCGAACGGCAAGGCTGACATCAACCACTTCCAGGCGGCGGGCGGCATGTCGTTCCTGATCCGTGAACTGCTCGAAGCCGGCCTGCTCCACGAAGACGTCAACACCGTGGCGGGCAAGGGCTTGAGCCGTTACACCCAGGAGCCGTTCCTGGTCGACGGCGAACTGATCTGGCGCGACGGCCCCATCGAAAGCCTCGACGAAACCATCCTGCGCCCCGTGGCCCGTGCGTTTTCGCCCGAAGGCGGCTTGCGTGTGATGGAAGGCAACCTTGGCCGTGGGGTGATGAAAGTGTCTGCGGTCGCACCGGAGCATCAGGTGGTCGAAGCCCCGGCGGTGGTGTTCCAGGATCAACAGGACCTGGCCGATGCCTTCAAGGCGGGCCAACTGGAAAAAGACTTCGTTGCGGTGATGCGCTTCCAGGGCCCGCGCTCCAACGGCATGCCCGAATTGCACAAGATGACCCCGTTCCTCGGCGTGTTGCAGGACCGTGGTTTCAAAGTGGCGTTGGTAACAGACGGGCGTATGTCCGGCGCCTCGGGTAAGATTCCCGCCGCGATCCACGTCAACCCCGAAGCCCAGAGCGGCGGGCCGCTGGCGCGGGTCCAGGATGGCGATATCATTCGCGTCGATGGCGTCACCGGCACCCTGGAGCTTAAGGTGGACGCCGACGTATTTGCAGCGCGTACGCCTGCCACTGGCCTGTTGGGCAATAACGTGGGCGCCGGTCGCGAGTTGTTTGCATTCATGCGCTTGGCCGCAAGCTCCGCAGAGCAGGGCGCCAGCGCCTTTACCTCTGCCTTGGAGACGCTTAAGTGAAGTTAGCGCTGGTCGGTGATATCGGGGGTACCAACGCCCGTTTTGCGTTGTGGCGGGATCAGGCATTGCATTCGATTCGTGTGCATGCAACGGCGGACTACGCCAGCCCTGAAGACGCGATCAGGTTCTATCTGGCGGAAGAAGGCTTGAATATCGGCGATATCGGCGCAGTTTGCCTGTCGGTGGCCGGGCCGGTGAGCGGCGATGAATTCAAGTTCACCAACAATCACTGGCGCCTGAGCAAGACCGCGTTTTGCCAGGCGTTGCAGGTGGATGAATTGCTGCTGGTCAATGACTTCTCGGCCATGGCCCTGGGCATGACCCGCCTGCAGCCCGACGAATTCCGCGTGGTGTGCGAAGGCACCCCGGAGCCGTTGCGCCCGGCGGTGGTGATCGGCCCGGGCACCGGCCTGGGCGTCGGCACCCTGCTGGACCTTGGCGCAGGGCGCTTTGCGGCATTGCCGGGGGAGGGCGGCCATGTCGACCTGCCCCTGAGCAGTGCGCGCGAAACCCAGTTGTGGCAGCACATCCACAGCGAGATCGGCCATGTCAGCGCCGAAACCGCCTTGAGCGGCGGCGGTTTGCCGCGCCTGTACCGGGCGATCTGTGCGGTGGACGGGCACACACCGGTGCTGGACACACCCGAAGCCATCACGGCGGCGGGCCTGGCTGGCGATCCGGTGGCGATGGAAGTCCTGGACCAATTCAGCATCTGGCTGGGCCGGGTGGCGGGCAACAACGTGCTCACCACCGGCGGGCGTGGTGGCGTGTACATCGTGGGCGGGGTGATACCGAGGTTTGCCGACTTCTTTATCAACAGCGGTTTTGCCAGGAGCTTCGCCGATAAAGGCTGCATGAGCGACTACTTCAAGGGCATTCCGGTATGGTTGGTGACGGCACCGTATTCCGGGTTGACCGGGGCGGGTGTGGCGCTTGAGCAGGCATTTGCTTAGGCTGTGATGGCCTATCGAGGGCAAGCCCCCTCCCACATTTGAAGGTATTCACAAATCGATAGGTGGGAGGGGGCCTGCCCCCGATGAGGCCCTCAAGAACACCCCATAACAAGGAGGACCCCGTGAGCGCAATCAGTAAATCCATTCTCCTCGTCGACGACGACCAGGAAATCCGCGAATTGCTGCAGACCTACCTCAGTCGCGCCGGCTTCCAGGTCCGTGGCGTGGCCGATGGCGCGGGGTTTCGCCAGGCGATGAGCGAGGCGCCGTGCGACCTGGTGATCCTCGATGTGATGTTGCCGGATGAAGACGGTTTCAGCCTCTGCCGCTGGGTTCGTCAGCACCCGCGCCAGGCGCAGGTGCCGATCATCATGCTCACCGCCAGTTCCGACGAAGCTGACCGCGTGATCGGCCTGGAGCTGGGCGCCGATGACTATATCGGCAAGCCGTTCAGCCCCCGCGAGTTGCAGGCGCGGATCAAGGCGCTGCTGCGTCGCTGCCAGTTCGGCCAGGAGCGCAGCAGCGGTGGCGAAGTGCTGGTGTTCGACGAATGGCGCCTCGATACGGTCAGCCACCGCCTGTTTCACGTGGACGGCGAAGAGGTGATCCTCTCCGGCGCCGACTTTGCCTTGCTCAAGCTGTTTCTCGACCACCCGCAACAGATCCTCGACCGCGACACCATCGGCAACGCTACCCGTGGCCGCGACCTGATGCCGTTGGACCGTATCGTCGACATGGCCGTCAGCCGCCTGCGCCAACGCCTGCGCGATACCGAGAAACCTCCGCGGCTGATCCGCACCGTGCGCGGCAGCGGCTATCAACTGGCAGCCAGCGTGGTTGCCGGCAATGCCCACTGAACACCTGAGCGAACGCCGCCGCCGTTTTCCCGTGCCGCGCTCGCTGCTGGGGCGCATGTTGCTGCTGACCTTGCTCGCCGTGTTGTTCGCCCAGGCGCTGTCCAGCGTGATCTGGGTCTCGCAGCTGCGCGCCACGCAGTTGGAAGGCCTGGTCACCAGCGCCCGTAGCCTGGCGCATTCGATGACCGCCAGCGTGAGTTACTTCCGTTCATTGCCGGTGGCCTATCGCCCGCTGGTGCTCGACCAGTTGCGCAGCATGGGCGGCACGCGTTTTGTGGTGACCCTCAATGATCGTCCGCTGGACATGCAGGTATTGCCCGAAACCCCGCGCAAGCAGGCGGTGCTGGTGGCTGTGGACGACGTGTTGCGCCAGACCCTCGGCGCCGATGTGCATATCTCGGTGGAGTTCGTCAGCGCCGAAGACCTGCGCATCTTCAATGCCGGCCTCAAACTCGACGAACTGCCGCGCTCCTGGGCCCACTACGCGCTGACCCTGGAGCCGGTCAACCCGCCGGTGCTGGTCACCCAGATTCAGCTGGCGCAGGGTGAATGGCTGTACATCGCCTCGCTGTTGCCCGAACCCTACACCAGCCTTGAAGAGCAGGGCCTGCCCGCCCAGCAGGTGTGGTTTATCGTGTTGACCAGCGGCTTCCTGCTGCTGTTTATCGGCCTGCTGGTGCATTGGCAAAGCCGACCGCTCAAGCGCCTGGCGCGGGCGGCGCGGGACATGTCCCTGGGCGCGGACGTGGAGCCGGTGGCCGAAGGCGGCGGCAGTGAAGTGGTGGAAGTGGGGCGTGCGTTCAATGCCATGCGTGAGCGCATCAGCCGCTACCTGACCGAGCGCAGCCAGTTGTTCAGCGCAATCTCCCACGACCTGCGCACCCCCATCACGCGCCTGCGCCTGCGCGTGGAACTGCTCGACGATGAGAACCTGCAGACCAAGTTCGGGCGTGACCTGGATGAGCTGGAATTGCTGGTCAAGGGCGCGCTGCAATGCGTGAAAGACACCGATATCCACGAGAACATCCAGCCGGTGGACCTCAACCACGTCCTCGAATGCCTGGTGGAGCCCTACCTTGCGCCCAATGGCAACGGGCGAGTGACCCAGCATGGGCAGGCCCTGGCCACCTACCCGGGCAAGCCGCTGGCGCTCAAGCGCTGTATCGGCAACCTGATCGACAATGCGCTGAAATACGGACAAAACGCCCATTTGCACATCGAGGACGATGGCGCCGAGTTCATCCTGCACGTGGACGACGAAGGCCCCGGCGTGCCGGAACAGCGCCTGGAACAAGTGTTCGAGCCCCACTTTCGCCTGGCCGGGCAGCAGCAGGGCTATGGGCTGGGGTTGGGCATTGCGCGCAATATTGCCCACAGCCATGGGGGCGAAGTGAGTTTGCAGAACCTGCGCGAAGGCGGCCTGCGCGTCACTCTGAAGCTACCCCGCGGATTAGACTGACTGCGCCCGGACCCAATGTGGGAGGGGGCTTGCCCCCGATTGCGGTGGGTCAGTTGCAAATGAGCTGACTGATACACCGCTATCGGGGGCAAGCCCCCTCCCACATTAGGTCCGCGCGCGGTCAGATGCTTTGGCGCAGTCTGGCCAGATCCCGCAAGGGCGGCGCACCAAACAACCGGCTGTACTCCCGGCTGAACTGCGACGGGCTTTCATACCCCACTCGATACCCCGCCGCCGACGCCTCCAGCCCTTCGGCAATCATCAGTCGCCGAGCTTCCTGCAGGCGCAGCTGTTTCTGGTATTGCAGCGGGCTCATGGCGGTGATCGCCTTGAAACGGTGGTGCAGGGTCGAGACGCTCAGGTTCACTTCCCGGGCCAGGTCATCGATGCGCAGCGGCTGTTCGTAGTTGCCGTTCAACCACTTGATCGCCTGGCTCACCCGGTGGCTCTGGCTGTTGGCGACGGCAATTTCATACAGGCGATAGCCCTGGGGCCCACGTAACAAACGGTAGAGAATTTCGCGGTTGATCAGCGGCGCAAGCATCGCGATATCTTTGGGCGTGTCCAGCAGGCGGGTCAGGCGCAGCACGGCGTCGAGCAGTTGATTGTCGATGCGGTCGACGTACATGCCACGGGACGTAGGACGCGACGGCACGCCCATCGGCCCGGCTTCGGCAATCAATGCGGTGAGCTGGGCCGGGTCGATATTGATGCGCACCGACAGGTTGGGGTCTTCCGGCGTGGCCTCGATAATCCGCCCGGCCACCGGCATGGCCACCGAGAACACCAGATAGTTGAGCGGGTCATAGGCGAAGATTTCGTCGGCCAGGCGCACTTCCTTGCTGCCACTGGCGAGGATGCACAGTGCCGGCTCCACCAGCACCGGCATGAAGTCGCGCGGCGTGTTGTGGCGGTTCAGGTACAGCGAGGTGATCGCCGTGCCGTAGGAACCGTCTTCCCAGGTATGGCGGTGCACGATGCTGGCCAGTTCGGCACGCTGCTTTTCCATCTCGGCATCGAGGGGAGTGGGCTTGAGGTCGGGCGACGGCATGAGACGTCCTCTACACGCGAATTTGATGGGGCTCAGCTTAGCGGTGGGTTTTCAAAAGTGTTACGTCGATTCTGCACAATCCTTGCCTGATCCTGCGGCCTTTCGTGAATCAGGCAAGCAAAGCGCCTGTCATGTCCCTGAAACAAGCCGCTCGGGCGTGGAATAAAACGGCTGCGCAAACGTCCTGCCTACGCTTCTCGCAGGATTGTGCAATAAGCCTGCAGGAATTGACTAACCGCGCCCAACCCTGCGCCGCTATCTTTGATCCTGTGGCAACACGCCCTCACAGTGCTTGCCGAGCATCACTTCTCAACGGGAGAGTCGAACATGTCCACCCCCATTCCCGCGAGCCATATGGCCTTTATCCGTGCCCGTAACGGGTGCAGCACCGAGCTGGGTGCACGCTTGAGCAGTTTGATCGAACCGGGCCGACAAGCTCAGGGTTGCCTGCAATTTTCGTTGCAGCATTCCCAGGTCGACCCCGATGTGTGGTTGGTCACAGGTTTATGGAGCAGCGAGCAGGCGATGAGCGCCTACTTCAATTCCCCGGCCCTGATGATCTTCACCGAGTTGTTGAACGACATGGTCGTGCGCAGCATGGACTTCCAGACCTTCACCGACGCATCCGCCGTCAACGCCTACGGCGAGTACCTGCAACTGGCCGGTTAGGGGTTAGAATGGCCGACTTTTCATTGGCCAGGAACTGCAACATGGCACGTAAACAGTTTGCCCACCACGAAGCCGTTTCCGCCGTCGTACCGGGAGAGAGTGGCTACAGCGCCGCCGTTGCCGTCAAGGCACTCGATGGCATGGGCGCTCCGAGGTTTCACAAGATCCTGGACGGTCAGACCTTCAAGACCGCGTCCGATGCCGATGATGCGGCGGCGGTGGAGCTTGAGCGCCTGGTCGATGTGGATGCGGAAGGCCAGCTGATTTGGGACTAAATGTGGGAGGGGGCTTGCCCCCGATAGCGGTTTGTCAGCCAGCAAATGTGCAGCTGATACCTAGTCATCGGGGGCAAGCCCCCTCCCACAGTTTGACTGCATTTCAGTCAGGGTTTTGTGGCGCCTGGCCGGTACATTTTGAAGAGCGCTTCAGGGCCTAACTGGAAATAATCCGCCGGGCCGCCACCGCGCAGAATCGGCTCGGCGGCCGCCGTGTCGTAGATCCCATCCTTGAGCAGCCATTTGGCGATGTGCACCGCGACCACTTCGCCCAGCACCAGCCAGCTGGGGACCAATTGCTGGTCGGCGCGTTGCAGCTGGATAATCTGCGTCACCTTGCATTCGAACGACACCGGACTTTCGCCCACCCGCGGTACGCCGACGACTTTCGAAGCCACCGGCGTCAGGCCGGCCAGTTCGAATTCATCCACGTCCGACGCAACGGCCGCGCAACTCTGGTTCATCTGCTCGGCCAGCGGGCGGGTCGCCAGGTTCCACACAAACTCGCCGGTCTGCTCGATATTGTTCAGGCTGTCTTTACGCCCGACGCTGGAAAACCCAATGATCGGCGGGATGTAGTTGAACGCGTTGAAGAAACTGTAAGGCGCCAGGTTCAGGCGACCTTCGCGGTCGTGTGACGAGATCCAGCCGATCGGACGTGGGCCGACGATGGCGTTGAACGGATCATGGGGCAGGCCGTGGCCGTTGGCGGGTTCGTAGAAATGGATATCGTCGGACATAACCTGTCTGCTCTCAATTCTGGAGCCCACATCATACCCAATGTGGGAGGGGGCTTGCCCCCGATAGCGGTGGGTCAGTCTATACATTACTGACTGACCCACCGCTATCGGGAGCAAGCCCCCTCCCACAGGTTTTATCTCATCATGCAGTTAGTCGGTGGTGATCCGCGAATGCTTGCGGGTGTCTTTCATGGTCACATAGACCAGCAACGACACCGCGATACACGCGGTCACGTACCAGTAGTAGCCGGTCTCCATGCCGATGCTCTTGAACCACAAGGCGATGTATTCAGCGGTACCGCCGAAGATTGACACGGTCAGGGCATACGGCAGGCCCACACCGAGGGCGCGGATTTCGGTCGGGAACAGCTCGGCCTTGACCACCGCATTGATCGAGGTATAGCCGCTGACGATGATCAGCGCGGCCATGATCAGGAAGAACGCGCCCCACCAGGTCTGGATGGTGTGCAGGGTGGTGAGGATAGGCACGGTGAACAGGGTGCCGAGGACGCCGAAGGCGATCAGGATCGGGCGCCGGCCAATCTTGTCCGACAGCCCGCCCACCAGGGGTTGCAGGCACATGAACAGAAACAGCGTCGCCGCCGAAATGGTGGTGGAGTCGGAGATGCTCATGCCGACAGTGTTCACCAGGTATTTCTGCATGTAGGTGGTGTAGGTGTAGAACGCCAGGGTGCCGCCCATGGTCAGGCCGACCACGGTGAGCAGTTCCTTGGGGTGGCGCATCAAGGTGCGCATGGCGCTTTCCTTGGCTTTTTCCTTCTTGGTGAACGACTCGGTCTCTTCCATGCCGCGACGCAGGTACAGCGCGACCACTGCGCACAGGGCGCCGATGGCGAACGGAATGCGCCAGCCCCAGGCATACAGCTGTTCGGTGGTCAGGGTTTGCTGCAGCACGATCAGCACACCCAGCGCGATGAGCTGGCCGGAGATCAGGGTCACGTACTGGAAGCTGGAATAGAAACCGCGGCGTTCCCGGGTCGCCATCTCGCTGAGGTACGTGGCAGAGGTGCCGTACTCGCCACCTACCGACAACCCCTGCAGCAAGCGGGCGAATACCAGCAGGATGGGTGCGCCGATACCGATGAGTTCATAGCTTGGGCTCAGGGCAATCAGCAGCGAGCCGAAACACATCAGGTAGACCGAGGCCATCAAGGCTTTTTTACGCCCGACTTTGTCGGCGTAAAGGCCCATCAGCCAGCCGCCGATAGGGCGCATCAGAAAGCCCACGGCGAAGATCGCGGCGGTGTTGAGCAATTGGGCGGTGGTGTCGCCTTTGGGGAAGAAGGTCTTGGCGAAGTACAGCGAGAAGGCGGCATAGACGTACCAGTCATACCACTCGACCATGTTGCCCACGGAGCCGCTGAAGATTGATTTGATCCGGCTGGAGGTCGTGCGTTCTTTCGCCGGCGCAGTTGCCGACCCCAGAGGCAAGGTATTGGAGTTATCCATTGAAGGATCCTTCATCTAGTTTTTTTTATGAAGCGTGCTTGAGCACTGCCTGGCTTGGGCTATAGCAGAAGCTGTGCCAGGTGGATGAAGGCCCGGGATAGAAGGGTTGCGAGGTTTTTTTGAGCGGAAAGTCGCTGATGGTTTTGGGGTGATGAGCGGAAATCCGCTTATGGCTGCGGGCGCAATCGGGGGCAAGCCCCCTCCCACACTTGGATGTGTTCACAAATCAAAATGTGGGAGGGGGCTTGCCCCCGATTGCGATCGGAAGGCTGCTAAAGAAACATCTCCCTTACCAATCCATGCCGCTGCATCTTTTCATTGAAGGTGCGGCGCGGCAGTTGCAGCTCAGCCAGCACCGCCTTGATATCGCCTTTATGCCGGGCCAGCGCAGCTTTCAGGCAATGCGCCTCGAAGGCTTCCTGTTGCGCCGCCAACGATTGCCCGGCCTCGACACCTTCAGGTTCCGGCTCTCCAAGCCCCAGCACCTGGCGCTCGGCAACGTTCGCCAGTTCACGTACGTTGCCCGGCCAGTCATGGCTGAGCAGGCGTCCCAACTGCGGCCCGCTCAAGGGCTCGACCTGGCGGCCCAAGCGCTCGGCAGCGCTTTGCGCAAAATGTTCATACAGCAACGGGATGTCTTCGCGCCGCTCGCGCAGCGCCGGCAGGCGCAGTTGCGCGACGTTCAGGCGATACGCCAGGTCTTCGCGAAAACGCCCGGCACGGGCCTCTTCCAGCAGGTCCGGCTTGGTGGCGGCAATGATGCGCAAATCCACCTGGATGCTTTGATTGGAGCCCAACCGCTCCAGCTTCTGCTCCTGCAGTACCCGCAACAATTTCACCTGTTGGGCCAGAGGCATGCTTTCGATTTCATCGAGGAACAGCGTGCCGCCGTGGGCATACTCCAGCTTGCCGATACGCTTGCCCTGGGCGCCGGTGAACGCGCCGCTTTCATGGCCGAACAACTCGGCCTCGAACAGTTGCTCGGGAATGGCCGCGCAATTGAGCGCGACAAACGGCTTCTTCGCCCGTGGGCCGAAATCATGCAGGCAGCGGGCGACCAATTCCTTGCCGCTGCCGGTCTCGCCACGGATCAACACATTGACCGGCAGCGTGGCCAGGTCCAGCACCTGACGGCGCAGGTTCTGCAGACTGCGGGACACCCCCAGCAGGCTGGATTCGAGCTGGGCGCGGTGGTCGGCCTGCTGATGCAGGCGGCGGTTTTCCAGGACCAGGCCGCGTTTGTCGAGTGCTCGACGCAGGCTATTGAGCAGGGTATCCGGGCTGAAGGGTTTTTCCAGGAAGTCGTAGGCACCGTCGCGCATGGCGTCGACGGCCATGGGGACATCGCCATGGCCGGTGAGCAGGATGACCGGCAGGTCGGCATCGCGCCGCTGTACTTCAGCCAGCAACTCCAGGCCGCTGAGACCGGGCATGCGCACATCGCTCAGGATCACGCCGGGGAAGTCCCTGGGCAACTGCGCCAGGCATTCTTCGGCACGGCTGAACAACTGCACCTCGAAACCCGACAGGCTCAACCATTGTTCGACGGCCGTACGAATGCTGGCTTCGTCATCAACCACAATCACCGCGTTCAACATAGATCGGGCGTCTCCAGGGCGACAGGCAAGGTCAAGGTAAACACTGCGCCGTCGCCCCGGTTGCCGGCGATCAGGCGTCCGCCCAGTTCGTGCACGATAGCGTAGGACACCGCCAACCCCAAGCCGAGCCCGTCGCCCACTGGTTTGGTGGTGAAGAAGGGGTCGAAGACGTTGTTCAAGTGCTCTTCGGCAATCCCGCCACCGCTGTCGCTGACGCTTAACTGCCAGAGCTGCTGGTCGGCGTGCAAACGAATCTCCAGACGTTTGCGCGGTTTGTCGGCCATGGCATCCAAGGCGTTGCGCAGCAGGTTGATCAACACCTGTTCGAGGCGAATCGCGTCGCCGCGTACCCAGGCAGGGCGGGTCAGGTCCAGCGCTACGCCGATATGTTCATCGCGCAGGCGCGCGTCGAGCAGGTGCAGGGACTGGTCGACCACGGTGGCCAGGTCCAGGCGTTCGCGCAGGCCGCTGGGGCTTTTGCGGGCGAAGGTCTTGAGGTGGCCCGTCAGCGCCGCCATGCGCGTGAGCATGTCATCCAGCGGTGTGAGTGCCTTATAGGCATCGTCCACGCGGCCGTGGTCGAGCAACAGCCGCAGCGTCGCCAATTGCATGCGTTGCGCGGTCAGCGGTTGGTTGATTTCGTGGGCAAGGGCGGCGGACATCTGCCCCAGCGCCGCCAGTTTGGCCGACTGCACCAGGCCATCCTGGGCGGTGCGCAGGGCCTGGGTGCGCTCCTCGACCAATTGCTCAAGCTCTTCGCGGCTGCGTTGACGCAGGCGCGCCAGGCGCCAACGCTGGCTCAGGAACAGCACAAGAAACACCAGGGCCAGCCACGAACCGGCGGCGGCAAGGCCGGCGTTGCGCTGGTCTTCCAGCGGGAACTGGGGTTTGCGCAGCAGGTGCAGGGTCCAGCCTTCGGCTTTGAGCGGTAGCGACTCCCAGATGTAGTTGGCACTGCCGTCGGGGCTGTTGACGCGCATCAAGTGGCTGTTGTCGTCGAAGCGTTGCAGGGTGCGGGCCTCCAGCGGCTGCAATTGCTTCTTGTCGTATTGACGGGTGGCCTTGAGTTCAGCCAAGTCGCTCTCTGACAACGGCCGCAGGTTGCGATAGCGCCAGCCCGGTTGGTTGGCGATAAACACAATGCCGCGTGCATCGCTGACCAGCAGCAAGTCATTGCCCTGGGCCCATTCGCGTTCCAGTTCGGGAAACTCCAGCTTGACCACCATGGCGCCAAGGAACTGCTCGTGCTCATCGACCACCGCGCTGGAAAGGAAGTAGCCCGGGATGCCGGTGGTCACCCCCACGGCATAAAAGCGCCCGGTGCCCTGGCTCAGGGTCTGGCTGAAATAAGGCCGAAATGCGTAGTTGTGTCCCACATAACTGCTGGGCAGCTTCCAGTTGCTGGCGGCCACGGCCAGGCCGGTGCGGTCCATCAATTCCAGGGTGGACGACTGCGCGGCGCTGTTGATGCGTTCCAGTTTGCGGTTGAGCAGGTCCTGGGTGTCGACAGTCAGCGGGCCTTTCAAGGCGTTGATCATCTCCGAGTCCAGGGCCAGCACGGCGGGCAGGGCGCGGTAGCGTTCGATCAGGGTGTGCAGCGAGTTGGCATACAGCGCGAGCTGCTGGTTGGCGCGAGCGGCATCGTCCACCAGGGCCTGGCGTTCGGCATGGCGCGTGGCCAGGGCGGCAGCCAGCACGGCACCGGCGATGATCAGCAGGGAATAGAACGTCAGGCGCAGGGGGCGAGGGATCGCGATCATACGATGATGAACAGGCCGGTAAGGGGCGAGCACCATACCATGAGCCATTGGGTAGTGCAGTGAGGGGGGCTTGTGTGGGAGGGAGCAAGCCCCCTCCCACATTTGACTGCACTCATCAAAAAAAAAGGCGACTGGGCCTTGGGGCCGCAGTCGCCTTTATCCTTGGAGGGAGGTGCTTACTGCACTTCCACCGCCAGGCTCTCACTGATCTTCTTCTGCCAGATGGCAGGACCGGTGATGTGTACCGACTCGCCGTTGCTGTCCACCGCAACGGTGACCGGCATGTCCTTCACGTCGAACTCGTAGATCGCTTCCATGCCCAGTTCGGCGAAAGCGACGACGCGCGATTTTTTGATGGCTTGGGCCACCAAGTAAGCGGCGCCGCCTACGGCCATCAGGTAGACGGCCTTGTGGTCCTTGATCGCTTCGATAGCGGTCGGGCCGCGCTCGGATTTGCCGATCATGCCCAACAGGCCGGTCTGTTCGAGGATCTGACGGGTGAACTTGTCCATCCGCGTCGCGGTGGTCGGGCCTGCCGGGCCAACCACTTCTTCGCGCACCGGATCAACCGGGCCGACGTAGTAGATGAAGCGACCCTTGAGGTCCACCGGCAGGGTCTCACCCTTGTTCAGCATCTCGACCATGCGCTTGTGCGCGGCGTCGCGACCGGTGAGCATCTTGCCGTTGAGCAACACGGTTTCGCCCGGCTTCCAGCTCTGCACTTCTTCCGGGGTCAGGGTGTCGAGGTTGACGCGACGGGCCGATGGGCCGGCCTCCCAGACGATCTCCGGGTAGGCGTCCAGCGGTGGCGCTTCCAGCGATGCCGGGCCCGAACCGTCGAGCACGAAATGCGCATGGCGGGTGGCGGCGCAGTTGGGGATCATGCACACCGGCAGGGAAGCGGCGTGAGTCGGGTAGTCCATGATCTTCACGTCGAGCACGGTGGTCAGGCCACCCAGGCCCTGGGCGCCGATGCCCAGTTGGTTGACCTTCTCGAACAGCTCCAGGCGCATCTCTTCGATACGGTTCTGCGGGCCGCGCTTCTTCAGTTCATGGATGTCGATGGATTCCATCAACACTTCCTTGGCCATCACCGCGGCTTTCTCGGCGGTGCCGCCGATGCCGATGCCGAGCATGCCCGGTGGGCACCAGCCGGCGCCCATGGTCGGAACGGTCTTGAGCACCCAGTCGACGATCGAGTCGGACGGGTTGAGCATGGCCATTTTCGACTTGTTTTCGGAACCACCGCCCTTGGCGGCCACGTCCACTTCCACGGTGTTACCCGGGACGATGGAGTAGTGGATCACCGCCGGGGTGTTGTCCTTGGTGTTTTTGCGCGCGCCTGCCGGGTCGGCGAGGATGGACGCGCGCAGGACGTTTTCCGGCAGGTTGTAGGCGCGACGCACGCCTTCGTTGATCATGTCGTCCAGGCCCATGGTGGCGCCATCCCAACGTACGTCCATGCCCACGCGCACGAACACGGTGACGATGCCGGTGTCCTGGCAGATCGGGCGATGGCCGGTGGCGCACATGCGCGAGTTGATCAGAATCTGGGCGATAGAGTCACGGGCCGCCGGCGATTCTTCGCGCAGGTAGGCCTCGTGCATCGCCTGGATGAAATCAACCGGGTGGTAGTAGGAAATGAATTGCAGGGCGTCGGCAACGCTCTGAATCAGGTCGTCTTGCTTGATCACGGTCATGAGTCGCGCTCCTCTATAAGGGAACATTCAATAAAGGTGGCTTCAGTGTTGCATCGGTCGGCTGAAGCCACCTTCCACAGGCACGCCATTGGTGCAGGCGCGACGCTAAAAAGGCGCGGCAGTATAACCCGTGGCGGTGGCCGATACACCCGACTATGGTCAAACTGTCGCAGGCATGATTCCCTGTGCGCGTCCCTTCTGATAGAGCCTTTATATGCCTGAACTGCACGTCGGCGAACGCCACTGGTCGGTCGCCACCGGCAGCAACCTGCTGGATGCCTTGAACCAGGCAGGTGTGGCCGTGCCCTACAGTTGCCGCGCCGGCAGTTGCCATGCCTGCCTGGTACGTTGCCAGGGCGAGGTTCAGGACCGCCAACCTGACGCGTTGAGCCTGGAGCAACGCCAGCACGGTTGGCGCCTGGCCTGCCAGTGCCAGGTGGTTGGCGATCTGCAGGTCGAAGCCTTTGATCCTGTGCGCGACGGTGTGGCGGCGCAGGTGGTGGGTGCCGATTGGCTGACGGCGTCGGTGCTGCGTCTGCGCCTGCAACCGCAGCGCGGCCTGCGTTACAGCGCTGGGCAGCACCTGGTGTTATGGGCGGGGCAGGTGGCGCGGCCGTATTCCCTGGCGAGTTTGCCGCAGGAGGACCCGTACCTGGAGTTTCATCTGGATTGCCGTTTACCCGGCGAATTCAGCGATGCGGCGCGACAGTTGAACCTGGGGGATTGTCTGCGCCTGGGCGAGTTGCGCGGCGGGGCGCTGCATTACGATCCGGACTGGCAGGCGCGACCGCTGTGGCTGCTCGCCTCCGGTACCGGGCTGGGGCCTTTGTGGGGGGTGTTGCGTGAGGCGTTGCGCCAGGATCACCAAGGTGCCATTCGCGTGGTTCATCTGGCGCATGATGCTGATGGGCATTATCTGGCCGGGCCCCTGATGGCGCTGGCCGCGCAGCATCAGAACCTTACAGTGGAGTTGTGGACCGCACATGAGTTGGCCCAGGCATTGGGGCAACTGCGGCTCATATCGCGGCAGACGCTGGCCTTAGTCTGCGGGCATCCTGACAGCGTCGAAGCCTTTTCCAAACGCTTGTTCCTGGCGGGGCTGCCGCGTAATCAACTGCTGGCCGATGTATTCCTGCCCCGTGGTTGAACGCTGGCTGTCGAGCACAGGCGTTGCGGGTGTACGCGGTTAACTGTGGGAGGGGGCTTGCCCCCGATGGCGGCCTCTGGGCCGACCAGGATGTTGGATTGGACCGAGTACATATCCATTACTTAGGTAACGGCTGCTTAGGGTTCCGCCCTTACGGCGGCTCACTTTTGAAAAGCGCAAAAGTAAGCAAAACGCTCTTGCCCCACCACTCGGCACCTCGCTTAGGCTCGGTGTGCCCGTAATCCGCCATGGATTTGGGGGGCCGCCGCCACGCGCCATCCATGGCGCGGGGCGGCTAAACCGGCATCCCTGCCGGTTTGCCCCCCAAATCCATGGCGAATTCCGGCCAGCGTGGTTTGACGGGGCGCCTAAGATCAAAAGCAGATCAAGATCAAGATCAAGGGCGGCTCGCTTCGCATCGTGGTTACCGTAGGGGCTGCGAACGACAGTTGTGTAGATACCACGCCGGGATGGCGCCTTAAAATGCAAAAAGCCCCGCCATTCTCATGGCGGGGCTTTTGTTTTTTTTGCGTGTCACTCAGTACTGCGGGTCGCCCACGTGCAGGATCTTCATGCCATTGGTGCCACCGGTGGTGTGGTAGCTGTCGCCTTTGGTCAGGATGACCCAGTCGCCTTTCTCTACGACGCCGCGTTTGACCAGTTCGTCGATGGCTTTCTGGCTGACTTCGTTGGGTGCCAGCGAGGCCGGATCGAAGGGAATGGTGTACACGCCGCGGAACATCGCCGCGCGGGCCTGGGCTTCGCGGTGAGGGGTGAACGCGTAGATCGGCACCGAGGAGCGGATGCGCGACATGATCAACGGCGTATAGCCACTTTCGGTTAGGGCGATGATTGCCTTGACGCCCGGGAAGTGGTTGGCGGTGTACATGGCCGCCAGGGCGATGCTCTGGTCGCAGCTTTCGAAAACCTTGCCGATGCGATGGCTGGAGGTCTTGCTGGTGGGGTGCTTTTCAGCGCCGACGCAGATGCGCGCCATGGCCTGGACGGCCTCCAACGGGTACGGGCCGGCGGCGCTTTCAGCCGAGAGCATCACGGCGTCGGTGTAGTCGAGCACGGCGTTGGCCACGTCGGACACTTCGGCGCGGGTCGGCATCGGGTTCTGGATCATCGACTCCATCATCTGGGTCGCAACGATCACCGCTTTGTTGTGGCGGCGCGCGTGCAGGATGATTTTCTTCTGGATGCCGATCAGCTCGGCGTCGCCGATTTCCACGCCCAGGTCGCCACGGGCAACCATCACGGCGTCCGACGCCTTGATCAGGCCATCGAGGGTTTCGTCATCGGCCACGGCTTCGGCGCGTTCGATCTTCGCCACGAGCCAAGCGGTGCCACCGGCTTCGTCGCGCAGTTTACGGGCGTATTCCATGTCGGCGGCGTCGCGCGGGAAGGACACGGCGAGGTAGTCCACTTCCATCTCGGCGGCGAGCTTGATGTCGGCCTTGTCTTTTTCAGTCAGGGCCGGTGCGGTCAGGCCACCGCCGCGACGGTTGATGCCTTTGTGGTCGGACAGCGGGCCGCCGATGATCACGGTGCAATGCAGTTCGGTCGGGGTCGCGGTGTCGACGCGCATGACCACGCGGCCGTCATCGAGCAGCAGTTCGTCGCCGACGCCGCAGTCCTTGACCAGGTCCGGGTAGTCGATGCCGACGATGTCCTGGGTGCCTTCAGTCAGCGGATGGCTGGTAGAGAAGGTGAATTTGTCACCGATCTTCAGCTCGATCCGCTTGTTGGCGAATTTGGCGATACGGATCTTCGGGCCTTGCAGGTCACCCAGCAGCGCCACGAAACGACCGTGTTTGGCGGCCAGGTCACGCACCAGCTTGGCGCGAGCCTTGTGCTCGTCCGGGGTGCCGTGGGAGAAGTTCAGACGGGCAACGTCCAAACCAGCCAGAATCAGCTGTTCGAGGACTTCCGGCGAGTTGCTGGCCGGGCCAAGGGTGGCGACGATTTTGGTACGACGGACGGACATGCACAGACTCCTGAGTTCAAGCGCTGGGGAAGGCTACTATGCTCTTTCGTTGTAGTCATTGTTCGTTTGCACTACTTATTGACGAACGGCTTGTTTTTGCTGAGGTTGAAAAGACGAACAGTCTTGAAGATTTTCGGCGCGGGGTCGATACACTGCACAAGACAGGAGAACCCCCATGCGAATTTTGCTCGTTGCTGCCCTGGCCGTCAGTGTTGTCGGCTGCACCCGCTGGTCAATGGACCACCATTTGAACAACGCTTACCGTGCCTATGGGGTGGGCGATTGCGCGCGGGTCACGCTGGAGTTGTCCCAGGTCGACCGCGAGAGCCGCACCCGTCGTTATGTGCAACCCGAGGTTTCGATGCTGCGCGGGCAGTGCCTGGAGCGGCAGAAGCTGTTCGTCGATGCCGCGCAAACCTATCAATTCATCATCAGCCAATACCCGTCCAGCGAGTACGCTTATCGCGCCCGTGCCCGGCTCGATACCTTGCGCCAGTTGGGGCATGACTCCGGCGCAAGTGTGGCGCAACCACGGCCGACCTCGCTGTAGTGCTATTTGTCGCTTGAGAACTTTGTCGCTTGAGAACTGGCCTGGTGCCAGTCTTGGGCTATTCTTTGAATATCAGTTTGTACAACTTTCTATTCAAAACAGTGCAACGCCCGGATTCGGCAGCGGTCGCGTGACAACGCGCGCTTTTCACACCGATATCAGGGAGAGCGATGGGCTCGTTTCGAATCACTGGCTTTATGGGATGGCAACCTCACCATGTTTATCGAACGACGGATCGAACGGCATCAGCTGCCTTATTTCTTGCAGGTGTTCAATCGGCTTACGGACAAGCCAATCGGTTTTCTGGGCGACGTTTCCGAGGGCGGGCTGATGCTGATCAGCCAGTTACCGATGATGATCGGTGCAGACTTCGAGCTGCGCTTGAAAATTCCCGGGCTGCACGGCGAATTCCAGGCTGTTGATCTTACCGCGACTTGTCTGTGGAGCCGGGAAGACGTCAACCCGCAACATTACGATTCGGGGTTCCGCGTGCTTCAGGCATGCGAAGAATACGCACAGCTGATCAGCGCCTTGTTGCATTACTTCAGTTTCGATCCGCTGCAGGCATCCGCCTGAACGGCGGGTGCAGTCGGCTACGGGGGCCGTGTCCACCGTGGCCGTGCGCGTGCGTTCAGAACACGCCGGCTTTTTTCCAGCGCAGGTAACGCGTCACCAGCGCGGCGCCCAATGTTGACGGCAAGCTATCCAGCACGGTCAGCCCATGGGCACCCAGGCGGTCATGCAACTGGTTACGCATGTTGAGGTAGTCAATTGCGCCGCTGTAGGCCAATGCTTCGGGCAGGGTTTGTACCGGGGCCTGGCGCAGTTGATCGAGCACTTCCTCTCGCAAACTCGCGATCAGCACCCGATGGTGCCGACCAATGCGCTTGATCGCACTCACCAGTGCTTCATCGTCTTCATCACGCAGGTTGGTGACCACGATCACTAATGCGCGCCGTGTTTGCCGAGCCAGCAATTGGCTGGCGGCGGCCTCGTAGTCGGCTGTCTTGCGTGTGCTGTGCAAGTCATAGACGGCATTGAGCAAGACGTTCAACTGACCGCTGCCCTTGACCGGCGCCAGGTAACGCGGCTGGTCGCTGGCAAAGGTACACAGCCCGACTGCATCGCCTTGGCGCAAGGCGACGTAACTCAGTAACAGACAGGCATCCAGAGCGTGGTCGAAGTGGGACAACTCGTCGTCCTGGCTGCGCATGCGCCGGCCGCAATCGAGCATGAACACAATCTGTTGGTCACGTTCATCCTCATATTCCCGGGCAATCGGCGTGCGTTGTCGTGCCGTGGCTTTCCAGTCGATCTGACGCAGGCTGTCACCGTCGCGAAACTCGCGTAATTGATGAAACTCCAGGCCCGGTCCACGCCGCTGATGCTGGCGCACACCCAGTTGGCTCAGCCAGTTATCCACCCCCTGCAACTGCGCACCCGATAAGCGTGCGAAGTCCGGGTACACGCGAGTGGCGTCCGTGACGTCGAGCCAGCGCCGCGCCGACCACAACCCCAGGGGGCTGGGCAGATGGATTTCGCAGCGGCTGAAGCTGAAATGTCCACGTCGTACGGGGCGCACACGATAGCCCAACTCACCACGCTCGCCCGGGCGCAGCAAAATGGATTGCGGCAGGTTATCCACAACCAGCCCGTCGGGCACGTGATCGAATACCTGCACGGTCAGCGGCTGTGGATAGTCGTGTTCCAGTGACAGGCGCACTTCTCCCCAGCGCCCCAATGCCAGGCTGCCGGGCAGTGTCCTGCGCACACGTACCGAAGGGCGGCGGCGTAACCGTATGGCATCGAGCATCGCCAGCACCAACAGGGCCAGGAGCAGGCCCCAGGCGATTGCGTGCAAGGTCTCGGGCACCTTGACCTGCAAGGCCATCGACGCGCCCAGCAGGATACTGAGGGCCAACAGGACACCCAGCCAGGTCAGGAACAGACGGGTCGGTTTCATGCCGGCGTTACTGCCTGGGGGCCGCAATCTGGTCGAGCAACTGCTTGATCACCTGGTCCACCTCCAGGCCATCGATGTCCAGTTCGGGCGCGAGCCGTACGCGGTGACGCAGCACCGCCAGAGCGCATCCCTTGACGTCATCCGGGGTCACGAAGTCGCCGCCGCGCAACAGCGCACGGGCACGGGCGCCGCGAATCAGGGCGATAGAGGCCCGTGGGCCTGCGCCGATGGTCAAGCCCGGCCAACTGCGCGTGGCCCGCGCCAGGCGTACGGCATAGTCGAGCACCTGTTCATCCAGAGGCATGCCGCTGGCGATCTGCTGCATCTGTACCACGTCTTCGGCCTGCAGCACGGTACGCAACGGTTGTACATCGAGCATGTCGGCCCTGGACGAGCGGGTCACTTCGCGCACCATGTCCACTTCCTGCTGCGCGTCGGGATAGTCCATGCGCACCTTGAGCATGAAGCGGTCCAACTCGGCTTCAGGTAACGGATAGGTGCCTTCCTGCTCGATCGGGTTCTGGGTGGCAAGCACCATGAACGGCGCGCCGATGGGCAATGCCTCGCCCTCCAGGGTGACTTGGCGCTCCTGCATGGCTTCGAGCAGTGCCGCCTGGGTCTTGGCCGGAGCGCGGTTGATTTCGTCGGCCAGTAACAAGTGGGTGAACAACGGCCCCTTGCGCAGCTTGAACTGTTCGGTCTGCAGGTCGTACACCGCGTGGCCGGTGACATCGCTGGGCATCAGGTCCGGCGTGAACTGGATGCGCGCGAAATCGCCGCCGAAACAACGGGCCAGCGCACGCACCAGCAACGTTTTGCCAAGGCCGGGTACACCCTCCAGCAGCACATGGCCACCTGCAATCAACGCGGTAAGCACGTCATCGATCACCGCGTCCTGGCCAATCACTGCCTTGCGTAATTCAATGCGCAGGGCCTGGGCCTGTTGCGTGGCGTTTTGGACAGTCTGTTCTGCGGTCAGGGTTGTAGCCGTTGGAGAGTCGCTCATAGGGCATTCCTGAGGGTTTGCAGGCACGCCACCCGTTGGCTGAAATCGGCGCTGGAGAGCCGTTTCAGCGCAGGTGCGCCGAGTGCCTGGCGGATGATAGGGGAGGGTTGTTGCGTCAGGTGTTCCAGCACCTGACATTGTTCTGCCATGTCGAGGTGTTCAAAGCCGGGGTGACGGCGGCGGGCGGTGCGCAGTAAATCCTGCTGCAAGGCTTGCAGCAAGGCGCCCTGGCCGCTGCGGCGTAGCAGGAAGTCGGCGCTGGCGCGCAAATGCTCCTGTAGCTGTCGACGCGCCTTGGGCGCGGGTGCCTGGATCGGGCCCTGGCGCATGCCGGCGTGCCAGAGTGCCAGGGCAAGCAGTGCGACCAGCGCGACGAGGGCCTGGGGGAAGTAACGAACCAGCAGGGTCAGCAGGTTGTCCGCGCCGCTGTTGAACAGCAGGGTGACGTCGGTGCCCTGGTTCAGGTACCACAGCAGCCAGGCATTGTCGTGCTTGCCGATGCTCGGGGTTTTCCACAGGTCGCTGTCGGTGAGCACCGTGACGCGGCCTGACCCGAGGTCAAGTTGCATCAGATGGCTGGACTTGGCGCTGTTGGCTGAAAACTGCGCCAGGTGCCCGGGGTCGGTAAGGTTGAAGTCGGTGTCAAAACTGAAATACGCCGGTGCGGTTTCATTGTCGACATACAGTTTAGTGAGGTCCGGCGCGATCTTTTTGCGCGGCACCGCCGGCTCGTCGAAGTCATCGCTAAGGGTTTGGTGAAGATTGAGACGATCGAGCAGCAGGTCGCCGCTTTTACCGGTATCTTCATCCCATAACGCCTCGGCCACCAGTAACAGGTGCCCCCCGGCTTTTGCCCACGTCAGCAGTTGTTCGACCTGGCCTGGGGTCATGTTGCCACGCTCCCCCAGCAACAGCAGGCTATGGCCTGGGGCGGGCAGATCGGCAAGCCGCTCGAGCCCGTTGGCATGTGTTACCGCCAGGCCTTGCTGGCGCAGGAAATCCTCCGCCGCGAGGTAGGGGTTGGCCAGTGCGTCCGGCGATGGGCCACGATCCACAACCTCCTCATAGGGAATTGCCTTGTGCCAGGCATACAGGCCGCCCGCTCCCAACAGGCAGGCCAGCAGCGCGGCAATCCACAGTAATGGCCGTTTCATTGGCTGGCTCCGCTACTGAAGAGTGCGCGCCAATCGCTGCACAGTTTTTGCTGGGCGGTGCCGGGAGGCAGTCGATGGCCATAGGCAAGGTTTTGCCAGTGAGCGGTCAATTCGCGGCTGAATGCCAGCAACTGCGGTTGCTGCAACTGATGAACGCGCTCCAGTACCTGGCCCTCGGTATCGGCACTTTTGAGTGGCAGGTCGAACTCATGCAGCAGCCGGCTGAGCAGGCCGCGATACAGCAGGCCGAGGGCTTCCCGCGGGCGGGTGGGCCATAGCTGTTCGGCGGCGCTGGCGATATCGTCGGGCAATGTCTCGACCCCCAGTTCCAGGCCGAACAATTGGGCAGGCGCAGGCCTTGCGGTGATGGGCTGAGGTCGCCGCCTGCGGCTGACAAATGTGCGCAGCCATTCACGGTAGCGCCACACCACCAGGGCCAGCCCGCCAATCACCACGCTCCATAGCAGTATCTCCAAGCCTTGGGCCACGTGCCTGAAGGTGTTGCTGTTGAGGTTGTCGAGCAATTGCTGGAGCCAGGCAGGTAATTTACCGTCCCCATGGGCTTTGCGGGGCGTGGCGGGTTTTTCCTCGCCAAAACGATAACGGGTGACGGTTTGCGGATTCTTGAACGGCGGTTTTTCCAACAGCGCCTTGATCGATTGGCTGGCCGCCTGGGTGCCGAGGGGCTTGGGCTCAGCTGTCTGATCGGCCAGCGCCGATGGGCTCAGTTGCACCAGCGTGAGCCCGACGACCAGCAGCAACAGCGGCGCGACACCGCTCAGGCGTTGGCGCAACCGGCGAAACACCAGTTCCAGGTCCCAGGCTTCCAGAACGGTGCGACGGTTGAGGTACAGGCTGAAACCGCAGGCGACGTAGATGGGTTCCCAGAACACCAGGACCAGCGCATAGAACGCGTTGCTCAGGTGTTCCAGCCATAGCCCCTGCGGGCCTGTCGCCAGTACCAGCCGCTGCCAGTCCCACTGCAGTTCAACCTGCTCGGGGATGAACAGATAGAACAGCGCCATGCACCCGAACCATAGGCCGATCTCCATATGCACCCCGATGATTGTCAGCCAGCGCGCGGCGCCTGCATTACGCTGTTGCAGTATGCCCAGGCGCTGTTGACGCACCGGCCCATCCAGGCCTTCAAGCTGGCTCACCGGCAGCATGAAGCTGCGGCTCAGGCTCAGCCGGCGCCAGGTCAGGCTGGCGAACAGTTGCCCCCTGAGCAGGCGTGGCCACTGGCGAGCGGCCTGTTTCAGGCTCGGGGTTTCACCAAACAGGGCCTTGGAAAGAATGTACAACGGCAAGCGTTCGAAGGCGGGCTTGAGCCACCAGAACAGGAATAGGGCGTAAGACGGGTACTGCCACAGCAGCGAGGTGAGTAGCAGGAACACAGGCAGGCTGACCAGGGCCCAACTGCCCATCAGCACTGCACGATGTTCACGGGCCAGCAGTACGCCGAGGTCCATGGCTTCCCAGGAGGTACGCGGGCGGATGACCACGCTGGCGTCAGTCAGGCGCATGGCGAGTCCGGCCGGCGAAGATCAGGTAGGCGGCCACCAGCAGCCATAGTGCGCTGCCCACCAGGTATTTGATCCAGGGCGCAATGCTTGTGGTGGATGACCAGTAGGCTTCGATGAACGCTGCGATCAGCAGGAACACTATGACTCCGCAGAGCATCTGCACGCTTTTGCGGGCCGCCAGGCGCAGGGATTCGCTACGTGCCAACGGCCCTGGCGCGATCAGTGACCAGCCCAGTTGCAGGCCCGCCGCACCGGCCAGTGCGATGGCGCTGAGTTCGAAGGCACCATGGCCGATCACGAATGACCAGAAGGTCTGGCCGTAGCCGATTTCACTCAGGTACCCGGACACCGCCCCGATGGTCAAGCCGTTGAAGACCAGGAAGAACACGCTGCCCAGGCCGAACAGCAAACCGGCGGCAAAGGTCTGGAAGGCGATGCCGATGTTGTGCATCACGTAGTAGCCAAACATCATCCAGTCTTCGCTGGAGGCGCGTTCGGCCGCGCGGCCCAGGCGACTGGCGGCGGGGTCGTACATGCTTTGCATCTCGGCCACCTGTTGCGGGCTGACGATGCTGTAGATCAGGTCGGGAAACAGGTAGACCAACAGGGCTATGCCCAGCAGGCTGCCAAAGAACAGCAGGCTGGCGATCAGCACGAACCGCCATTGTTCGCGTACCAGGCGCGGGAAATCGGCGAGGATGAAGGCCACCACGTTCGCCGTCGTTTGGCTGCGATGGCGATACAGTTGCTGGTGGCCGCGCAGCGCCAGTTGTTGCAGGCGGTCCACCAGGTAACTGCTGTAGCCGCGCTCCTGGGCCAGGGCCAGGTGTTGGCACAGGCGTCGATAGTGATAAGGGAAGTCGGCCACCTCGCAGGCTTTGCCTCGCTCCAACTGTTTCAGTTGTTCGGCGAAAGTCTGCCATTGCTGCTGGTGCCGGCTTTCAAAAAGGCTCTGCTTCATGTCGGCCCCAACAAACCGCGGGCCACACCGTTAAGTTGCTCCACGGCGCGGGCCGGGGACACCTGCAAGGGCGCCGCGAGGATTGCAGCCAGTTCATGCACCCGCTCGGCAGACAGGTCGGCCTGGCGTTCGGCGAAACCGAGGATTGCGCGCTGTTCACTCAGCTCCAGCGCGAAGGGCAGGCGCAGGGCGGCTGCCTGAGGTAGGGGCGGACGGGCCAGCGACTGTTCGCGGTAGACCACCAGCGTGCCCGCTGCCAGGTCGCCGAGCCGCTTGAAGTGCGGATGTTGCAGGCAACTGATGGCGCCGAAGAAGTAGCCGAAGGGCAGTATGTCGACAAACCGCAGCAGGTTGCGGATCAGTGATGCCGACCAACCGATGGCGGTGCCGTCATCCTGTACCACCCGCAGGCCCATGACTTGCTTGCCGGGCGAGCAGCCCTGGTTGAGCACTTCGAACAGCACCATGTACCACCAACTGACCAGGAACAGCAGCAGCGCGCCCAGGCCGAGGCCGAGGTTGCCAAGCAGCGCCAGGGGCACCAGCAGGATGCCCATGATCACGCCGCGCACGAGCAGATCGAAGGCAAAGGCCAATGCCCTTGGCGCAAGGCCGGCAGGGCGCAAGGGCAGGTCGATACCCTCGGGGGTCTCGATCTGGTAGCAGGTATCCAGAGGAGCTGTTGGCATTGCGATCCTTGGCAGTGCGAAGCGACTGAGAGACACGGATGCTAGCAGTGTCGAGGCGGGAAGCAACCCTTCAAGATTTTGCTGGATGTTTGTCCAGTAAGGTATCGCTGGCCCCTGGCCCCTTGCAGCGCCTAGACTTTGCCGGTCTTCAGCACAGGAACAGCCCGTGACCTCCATTTTCTGGTACGACTATGAAACCACCGGAATCAACCCGCGCAGCGATCGCCCGCTGCAGGTAGCCGGCATTCGTACCGACCTCGAGCTCAACGAGGTCGGCCCGCCGATCAATCTGTATTGCCGGCCCAGCGACGATATCCTGCCCCATCCGGCAGCGTGTGCGATCACCGGTATCACGCCGCAGGTCCTGGCGCACAAAGGCCTTGCCGAAGCGGACTTCATGACCCGGGTGCACGCCGAACTCGCGGCCCCCGGCACCTGCGGCGCGGGTTATAACACCCTGCGCTTTGACGATGAAATGACGCGCTACAGTCTCTATCGCAACTTTTTCGACCCTTACGCACGCGAGTGGCAGGGCGGCAACAGCCGCTGGGACTTGATCGATGTGATGCGTACCGCCTATGCCCTGCGCCCGGAGGGGATTGTGTGGCCCGAGCAGGACGGGCGCGTGACGCTCAAGCTCGAACGCCTGACGCAAGCCAACGGCATCGACCACGGCCAGGCCCACGATGCGTTGTCTGACGTGCGCGCGACCATCGCCCTGGCGCGATTGGTGCGGGACAAACAACCCAAGCTGTATGAGTGGCTGTTCCAGTTGCGGAGCAAGCAACGGGTGATGGACCAGGTGCGCCTGTTACAGCCGCTGGTGCATATTTCCGGACGCTTCAGCGCCGAGCGGCATTATCTGGGGGTGGTCTTGCCGTTGGCCTGGCATCCGCGCAATCGCAATGCATTGATTGTGTGCGACTTGGGGCTCGACCCGCAGGCCCTGCTCGAACTGGATGCCCAAACGTTGCGCGAGCGCCTCTATACGCGGCGCGATGAGCTGTCGGCGGGCGATCTGCCGGTGCCGCTCAAGTTGCTGCACATCAACCGCTGTCCGGTCGTCGCGCCCTTGAAAGTGCTGCGCGCGCAAGATCGCGAGCGGTTGCAATTGGATATGGAGGTTTACCAGGCACGGGCGCTGCGACTAACTGACGCACAGGAAGTTTGGCGTGACAAGTTGGCGAGCGTTTACGCCGAGGAGGAATATGCGCCGAATGCCGATCCTGAGCAGCAGCTCTATGAGGGTTTTATCGGCGACCGTGATCGGCGCTTATGTGAACAAGTTCGCATGGCAGAGCCGGTACAACTGGGACGCCAGCAATGGCCGTTCGATGATCATCGATTGCCTGAATTATTATTCCGCTATCGCGCGCGTAACTTTCCTGAAACCTTGAACAATGAGGAGCAAGAGCGCTGGAGACTTTTCTGTCAGCAACGGTTGTCAGACCCGGTATGGGGCGCACCCAATACCCTGGCGGCATTTAAGCTGGCCCATCAGGAATTGAAAAACAGTGCGACAGCGTTTCAGTGCCAGGTACTGGATGAATGGCAAGACTATGCTGACTCTTTAGCGGCCCGCCTGAATCTGTAGCCGAGCAACTGCAAAACATTCAGACAATAAAAAACGCCAGCGAGCTGGCGTTTTCAATGTGTCGCGTATCGGGTGCAGATCCGACCAGGCTTAGCCCAGCAGGGTAGCCCAACCTTCTACCACGTCACCGCCCCACTTGGCTTTCCACTCTTTCAGTGTCTTGTGATTGCCGCCTTTGGTTTCAATCACTTCACCGTTGTGCGGGTTTTTGTACTGCTTGACTTTGCGAGCACGTTTGGTGCCGGTAGTTTTCACAGCGCCACGCGGTGCTTTAACTTTCGATTCCGGATCCAGCAGCGCGATGATGTCACGCAGGGATTTGGAGTATTCGCCCATCAGGGTGCGCAGTTTGCCTTCGAATTCCAGCTCGGTTTTCAGCTTGTCGTCTTGCGACAGGTTCTTCAAACGGGCTTGCAGCTCTTTGATAGCTTCTTCGGTGGCGCGGTATTCGTTGATCAGAGACATGTGGACAACCTTATGTAGAACGCTGATTGACAGGGTGAGTGGCCTAATAATAGTCAGGCAATTTCATCAAGTAAACATTTAAGCAGCTATTTACGTGAATTAGATTGAAGTTTTTCGCCGCGGTGTGAAGTCGAGTTAATTATCGGGTACGCGGCTAAAAACAATCAGCTTAATTCTGCTAATTGCCGAGCTTGCCTGTGTAACGCCATATAACGCTGGTAAACCCTTACGCTGTTAAGGGGTGTTGCCAGCGCCAGGGATCAGAATAAGGCACAAGGAGTACTGCAGTTTTTCTGCGCAATCGCTAGAATGGCGGCCTTTGCGAAGTTCTGGAGTTTCCCCCTAATGCGCACTTTTCGGCTGGTGATTGCTTGCCCGGACCGGGTTGGCATCGTTGCCAAGGTCAGTAACTTTCTGGCTTCTCATAACGGTTGGATCACCGAGGCGAGCCATCACTCGGATGATCTCAGCGGTTGGTTTTTCATGCGTCACGAAATCCGTGCCGATACCTTGCCTTTTGGTCTGCAAGCCTTCCGTGAGGCGTTTGCGCCGATCGCCGAAGAGTTTTCGATGACCTGGCACATCACCGACACAGAGCAGAAGAAACGCGTCGTGCTGATGGCCAGCCGTGAATCCCACTGCCTGGCGGACCTGCTGCACCGCTGGCACAGCGATGAGCTCGATTGCGAGATCGTGTGTGTGATCTCCAACCATGACGACCTGCGCAGCATGGTCGAATGGCATGGCATCCCGTATTACCACGTGCCGGTCAACCCGCAGGACAAGGAGCCGGCGTTCGCCGAAGTGTCGCGCCTGGTCAAGCAGCACGATGCCGACGTGGTGGTGCTGGCGCGCTACATGCAGATCCTGCCGCCGGAACTGTGCCGCGAATACGCGGGCAAGGTGATCAACATTCACCACAGCTTCCTGCCGTCGTTCGTGGGTGCCAAGCCTTATCACCAGGCGTCCCTGCGCGGCGTGAAGCTGATCGGCGCAACCTGTCACTATGTCACCGAGGAGCTGGACGCCGGTCCGATCATCGAGCAGGACGTGGTGCGCGTCAGCCACAGCGACAGCATCGAAGACATGGTGCGTTTCGGTCGCGACGTCGAAAAGATGGTGCTGGCCCGTGGCTTGCGTTATCACCTGGAAGATCGCGTATTGGTGCACGGCAACAAGACCGTGGTGTTCTGACCGACGCGTCTGGTTGAACAAGCAGGGGTCCGGGAGTAAAACTCTCCGGGCCCTTTTTATTTTCAGGAGGCGACCATGACCGACCCACTCGACAAGGCGACTTCCAGGCCACCCGCTACCCTGGGCGAGGGCTGTCTGAGTCGCTACGACCCGGATGCGCTGTGTGCTGAGGATGGTACTGACTTTCCCGGCGCCGCCCAGTTGTGGGAGCAGTTGCAGGAGGATGAAAAGCCGCCCGCTGCCCCCGGAAAAGACGCTTGAGCAGCGGCTTGCCCACCATCAACAGAAACACGGGCGCACCGGCCAGCAGATAGAAGTAATAGGTCACTGCCCGCCAGATCAGAATGGCTGCCGCCGCCGTGGCATTGCCTACCATCGGCGCGAGCAATGCCGCCGACGTCAACTCCGCCGCCCCGGCCCCGCCTGGCAGCAGGCTCAATTGCCCTGCGGTCAATGACAGCATCTGGATCAGGAAGCTCCAGGCCCACTGCACCTGCCCACCCAGGCCACGCAGCGCCAGGTACAAGACGCTGTAGCGTAATAACCAATGCAGGCTGGTCAGCGCGAACACCCCGAGCAGGGTGCTCCAGGGCAATTTCAGCGTTTGGGTGAAGGCCGCAAGGAAGCGCAGCAACCGACGGGCCCACCGCCGGCGGGTGCCGGCGCGCACTTTCATGGCCTTGAGTGCACTTCCGGCCAGGCGAATCAGGCGGCGATGAAAGCGCACCACCAACACGCAGCCGACGACGCCACCGACCATCGACACGGCACTGAGCCCCAACAGCTCTTCCAGGCGTGGGCTGAGGCTATGGAACAGCGCATACAGCACGATGCCCACCAGTGCGCAGAAAAAGAACAGCAAGTCACTCAACTGGTCCATGGCGAACACCGCGCTGCCATGGGCCGGACGTATGCCGCTGCGTGCCAGCAGGCCCATCAGCGTGAGGGGCCCGCCGCTGCCGCCTGGGGTCGCGCACATGGCGAATTCGGTCGATATCACCACGCCCAGGCTTTTGCGCCATCCCAACCGAGCGCGCTGTGCGCCCAGCAATAAGCGCAGGCGCAGGCTGTTGATCAGCCAGCAGCCGATGATCATGGCAAACATTCCCAGTAATTGGAGCAGGGGAAACTGGCGCAGGCGCGCAACGGTTTCGCCGCCACCCAGCCACACCGGGATCACCAGCGCGACCAGCAGCGCCAGGCCCAGCCAGATCAGCCGGCGCATGGCAGCGTCGACAGCCACGCGGACTTGGTCTGTGGCGTGCGTCCATCCTCAAGCAGGCGCTCCAGGGTGTGCAGCCAATACTGACGGGAAAATTCGTGACGCATATCCACGGGGTGCAACCCTAACCGGATCACCGGTGCGGTCTGCCAGCGCTGCTCGCGTCGATCGCTCAAGACCTTGGACAAGCCTCGGCGCCATGCACTGCGCGCGCTCCACACCAGGCCGGGGGCGTGGATGGGCGTGAAGTTGGGCAGGCGATACAGGTGCTGCGGGTCGCTGGTGTAGCTCAGCGGTAACTGGCGCAATGCCAACCGGGTGCCCTGGCTCATCAGCCAGGCAGGTGCGACAAACCCTTGCAGGGGCCAGTCATTGCGCTGGAATACCTCAATGCCGTCGGTCAGGCGCTGCAAGGCTTCGGCTTGCGATAACTGGTAGAACTCGCCCTCATGGGTATAGATGCGCCGCATGAACCATTCCCGGGGTGTACGCGGCCGGGGTTGGTCGTCGCAGTGGTAATACCCGTGCAAGGTGAGTTCATCGCCCTTGGCTACCCGGTTGTCGAGCAGGCGCCGGAAGTCTGCATGGGTGGCCAGGGCGTTGTGATGATGAAAGTCCGGGACCACCAGCCAGGTCACAGGGACATTGCCGATGGCGTCGACGGCTTCGACAAAGGGCCGGTAATCGGCCCAGGTGCTCGGCGCCACGTCGTGCAGCACCAGCATGACTGAACGTTCAACCATGAGCGAGCATCGGCTTTTGTGTGCCGAGCACGGCATGGTAATGCCCCAGCAGACTGTCCACCACCGCATCCCATGCGTAATGCTGTTCGACATGGCGCCGCGCCTGTTCCCCGAGACGGCGGCTGTCGGCGCCAAACAGTTCGCGTACCGCATCGGCCATCGCCTTGGGGTTGTTGGGTGCGCAGAGCAGGCCGCAGCGCTCGTCGACAATCTCGGTAAAGGCGCCCGCCGCCACGGCGACCACCGGAATGCCGCAGGCCATGGCTTCCAGAATGACCAGGCCGAAGGTTTCCTGGTCCCCGCCATGCAATAACGCATCGGCGCTGGCCATCAAGCGGGCCACGTGATCGGCCGGGCGGAAGCCATCGATCACGGTGACATTGTCCGGCACATTGGCCGGCATGCCGGAACCCACCAGCAATAAGTGATAACCCTCGCCCAGGCGCTTCATGCAGTTGAGCAGCACCGGCAGGTTCTTTTCCTTGGAGCCACGCCCGGCGAAAATCAGCAGCCTGGTGTCTTCATCGATCCCCAGTTCGGCGCGCAGGCCGGGGTCGCGTACCTGTGGCGTGAAGGTTTGCAGGTCGACGCCCAAGGGTTGCACGAAGACGTTTTTTACCCCAAGTCCAATGAGTTTGTCGGCCATTACCTGGCTGGGAGCCAGTACGCGGTCAAAATTCCCATAGAGCTTGCTGACATAAGCTTCGACGTTGGGGGTAAACCAGGCGCCCATGCGGTTACGCACCAGCAGGGGGAGATCGGAGTGGTAAAAACCGATGACGGGCACATCCAGCTGGCGCCGGGCGTCCAGGGCGGCCCAGGCGGTCAGGTAAGGATCGCCGACTTCGATCAGATCAGGCTGCAAATCGTGCAGGACATTTCGCCATGGCGCCAGGCGCAGGGGGAAGCGGTAGCCTTTGCCGAAGGGCAGCGGCGGCGCCGGCACCTGGAAAATACCATCGCGCTCGCTCAAGTGGGCGCCCGGCACCAACAGACTGTGGCGAATGCCGGGCTTGAGCGCCAGGCGCCGGTGCTTGGCGTCCAGATAAGTGCGTACGCCACCGCTGGCCGGGGCGTAGAACATGGTTATGTCAGCGATATGCACGATGAACATCCCTCCGATCCATTGCTCTCCTTAACGTGGACCTGAGGTAAGGATAGATGTTCGATCGGGATTGGGGTCGTGCTGCGTGTTCGAGCTTGAAATGATGGGGGAGGGTGCTTGCCCTGATACCAGTCAGTTAAGCGAACACCGCCGTCTGTAGGAGCGAGGGGGGCGCCTAGCTCTTGCTCGCGAAAAACGTCAACGATAACGCGTGCTTCCTGAATGAACGCGGCGCCTGTGAGTTTTTCGCGAGCAAGCTCGCTCCTACATAAAGCAGCCGCACCCACCCGTAACCACGATGCGAAGCGAGTCGCTTTTTATTTTGATGTTGATCTCGGGCACACCGAGCATTAGCGAGGTGCCGAGTGGTGGGGCAAGAGCGTTTTGCTTACTTTTGCGCTTTTCAAAAGTGAGCCGCTGTAAAAGCGGAACCATTAGCAGCCGTGACCGCAGAAACGGATATGTACTCGGTCCAATCCAACATCCTGGTCGGCCCAGAGGCCGCCATCGGGGGCAAGCCCCCTCCCACATTTGGATTGTGGAGCATCAGTAAGATAGTCACTTTTTACCGAGTACCGCCAAGCTCCTCTGTGTATCAGATACGGAAGCTGCCCACCAATTGCTTCAGGCGCGACGCCTGTTGCTCCAGGTCCGTGCAGGCGCGCAGCGTCGATTGCAGGTTTTCCACGCCTTCCTGGTTGAGGGTGTTGATTTCAGTAATGTCCATATTGATCGACTCCACGACCGAGGTCTGCTCTTCGGTGGCGGTGGCCACGGACTGGTTCATCCCGTCGATCTCGCCAATGCGCTGGGTCACGCTGTTCAAGCGCTCGCCGGCCAGGTTGGCGATTTCCACGCTGTCCTGGCTGTGGCGCTGACTTTCACTCATGGTGCTCACCGAGTCGCGGGCGCCGACTTGCAGTTCCTCGATCATCTTCTGCACCTGTTGCGCCGATTCCTGGGTGCGGTGCGCCAGGTTGCGCACTTCATCGGCCACCACCGCGAAGCCGCGACCGGCTTCACCGGCACGCGCGGCTTCGATGGCGGCGTTGAGTGCGAGCAAGTTGGTTTGCTGGGAAATACTGGTGATCACTTCAAGGATCTGGCCAATGTTCACCGTCTTGCTGTTCAGCGCCTCGATATTGCTGCTGGAGGCGCTGATCATGCTCGACAGCTGGGTCATGGCCTTGATATTGCGCTCTACCACCTGCTGGCCGTCTTCGGCCAAATGCCGCGCATCACTGGCCTGGCTGGAGGCCTGCGCCGCGTTACGCGCGATTTCCTGGGCGGCAGCGCCCAGCTCATTGATCGCAGCGGCGACGCTGTTGGTGCGGTTGGCCTGTTCATCCGAATTGACCATCGACGAGTTGGACGCGCTGACCACCCGCAGTGCCACTTCATTGACCTGCTCGGTGGCCGATGACACTTCGCGGATCGAGGTGTGGATGCGCTCCACGAAACGGTTGAATGCGGTGCCCAGGGTGCCGAACTCGTCGTTGTTCTGGATGGTCAGGCGCCGGGTCAGGTCGCCTTCGCCGTCGGCAATGTCCTGCATGGCGCGGGTCATCACGTGCAGCGGTTGCAACAACACGCGGATCAGCATGCCCAGCAACGCGATGATGATCACCACGGCGATGAGGGTGGCGATGACTGCCGACGTGCGGAACTGGGTGAGCATGGCGAACGATTTGGCTTTATCCACCGAAATGCCCAGGTACCAGTTTACCGAGGGCAGGCCCTTGATCGGGGTAAACGTAACGATATTGGTCTTGCCATTGGCCTGCACTTCGCTGAAATCAGCGCTGATCTTCGGCGTGTCGTTGGGGTACACGTCAGCCAGGGTCTTCATGACCAGGGCCTTGTCCGGGTGCACCAGCACTTTGCCGTCGGCGCTGACCAGAAACGCGTAACCCATGCCGCCCAAGTCCAGCGCGCCAATGTTGTCCACCAGGGTTTGCAGGCTCAGGTCACCGCCCACCACGCCGATGCTCTGGCCGGCCTTGGCACTCGGGGTGGCGATGGAAATAATCAAACTCCCCGTGGCCGCGTCGATATAGGGCTCGGTCAGGGTCGAGCCGTTGCTGTTCTGGGCGTCCTTGTACCAGGGGCGCACACGCGGGTCGAAACCGTCGGGCATCTTGGTGTCGGGGCGGATCGTGAACTTGCCCTGGCTGTCGCCGACGTAGGTGGCCATGAACGATGAGGTCAGGGCTTTCTGTTCCAGCAGGCTGGCAACCACGGAAGGCTCGGGATTGAGGGCGATATTCTGTGCGGCGTTTTCGACCAGCGCGATACGCCCGGTGAGCCAGGTCTGAATACTGCCGGCGGTGACGTCGCCCATTTCATGCAGGTAGCTATTGAGATCGTCACGAATCGCATTGCGCTGAAGGTAGTCGTTATAGAGGGTAAACAACGCAAAGGCGGCGATGACGATAAGGGAGGCTGCAAGCAAAATTTTGTGGCTGAAGCGCAGGTTTTTATTCATGGCTTGTAAGGTCCGCTAAGGTCTTGATGTCCGGGGCGCGCCCTCTAGACAAGGCGCAAAATGGCAGCGTAAAAAAAGGTGTGATATTTCTGCTGATAGCTCCGTTGGTCCGTATAGGAATTATCTGACTATTTTTTAGTCTTTGTCGGGCTTACATCCGTCTATATCGACCTCGCGGCACTAAAGATTAACCATAGGTGACGAAATGCCTGACTCCACACAACTGCTTATCGGTGCCGGCCCGGATGGCCAGCCCATCGCCCAGCCCATGCGCCTGGCCAACCGTCACGGGTTGATCGCCGGCGCCACGGGCACCGGCAAGACCGTCACCTTGCAGCGCCTGGCCGAAGCGTTCAGTGACGCGGGGGTGGCGGTATTCGCCGCCGACATCAAGGGCGACCTGTGCGGCCTGGGCGCTGCGGCCAATCCCCAGGGCAAAGTCGCCGAACGCATCGCCGGGATGCCCTTCCTTGATTACGCGCCGAAGGCTTATCCGGTCACGCTGTGGGATATCCACGGTCAGTCCGGTCATCCGTTGCGCACCACCATCAGTGAAATGGGCCCGTTGTTGCTCGGCAGCCTGCTGGAACTCACCGACAGCCAGCAGTCGGCGCTGTACGCGACGTTCAAGGTGGCCGACCGTGAGGGCCTGCTGCTGCTGGACCTTAAAGACCTCAAGGCATTGCTCAACCACCTGCGTTATCACCCTGAACTGTTGGGTGACGATGCGGCGTTGATGACCACCGGTTCCAGCCAGGCGTTGTTGCGGCGTCTCGCGGTGCTGGAGCAGCAGGGCGCCGAGGCGCTGTTCGGCGAGCCGGCCCTGCAGCTCGAGGATATTTTGCAGCCCGCCGGCGACGGGCGCGGCCGTATTCATCTGCTGGACGCCAGCCGCCTGGTGCATGACGCGCCGAAGGTCTACGCGACCTTCCTGTTGTGGCTGCTGGCGGAACTGTTCGAGCAGTTGCCCGAGCGCGGTGATGCGGAAAAACCGCTGTTGGCGCTGTTTTTCGATGAAGCGCACCTATTGTTCGCCGACACACCCAAGGCGTTGCAGGACCGTCTGGAGCAAGTGGTGCGGTTGATTCGCTCCAAAGGGGTGGGCGTGTACTTCGTCACGCAGTCGCCGGGCGACTTGCCTGACACGGTGCTGGCGCAACTGGGCCTGCGTATTCAGCATGGCCTGCGGGCATTCACCACCAAAGAGCAAAAATCCCTGCGGGCGGTGGCGGACGGTTTCCGGCCTAACCCGGCCTTCGATGCCCTGGCGGTGCTGACCGAGTTGGGCACCGGGGAAGCGCTGGTGGGCACCTTGCAGGAAAAGGGCACGCCGGAGGTGGTCCAGCGAGTGCTGGTCGCACCGCCACAGTCGCGGATCGGGCCGCTGACCGAGGCCGAACGGGCGGCATTGATCGCCAGTTCGCCGCTGCAGGGCCGTTACGACAAGCCGATTGACCGCGAATCGGCCTACGAGGTGCTGATGGCCCGCAAGGACTTGGGGCCGACCGAGGAGACCAAGCCCGCCACGCAAGAGCCCAGCTTCACCGACAAGGCCGGTGCGTTCCTTGGAACCACGGCAGGCAAGGCGCTGAAATCCGCCATGCAGCAGGCCGCCAATCAGATGGGGCGGCAGTTGGTGCGCGGCTTGCTGGGCTCGTTGCTGGGCGGCAGCAAGCGCAAGTGAGGTTCAGGGTTTGGGCCTGGCATGGGCGGCCAGCCGTTGCAGGGCCGCGCGCAGACCCGGATCGTTGATCCCTTCAGCCGTGGCCTGGAGGGTTTCGGCGGCATTTTCCGACAGGTCCATCGTATGCCCCGCCGTGCTGCGCAGTACGGTGGGCGGCTGGACCTTGAACTGGATACGCACCAGGCCGGCAAACTCATCGAACACCATCAATTGTCGCTGCAGGCGTTTTTGCTGGTAACGCAAACGGGTCGCCCAATGGCCGTCAGTGACAATTAATAGCAGATTGCCTTCACGCCAGGACGCCACATGACAGTGTTCGCGCGCGGCCGGTTGCAACTGGCTTTCGAGCAGGCGTTGCAAATGCCCCAGCCGTTTCGCGTGGCCAAAGATGGCTTTCAACGGCTTGGCTTCGCGAAGCAACACGCCGGGAGCGCGGGCTGGAAGAGGGCGAAATGCCATGTTTAGACACCTTAGGTAACAGAGCCGCCATCTTAACAGAAAGCGCCTGTGGGCCCCGAAGCCATGCATCGGCAGGGCTTTTCCCGTGAAATCAATAAGTAACTTCTGCGCTTGATGGGTTGAAGTTCCAGCAAAAGCCCTTATTTTAAACAGGCCCTCTCACAGCGCCGTGCCCGCATCCGGGAACAACGCCACTTTCCTCACCCACGATTCCGGGTAGAATGCGCGTTCGCATGCGGCCGTGAGGGCTGCTCGGGCCACTGACGGTGCGCCCTCCATCCCTATGTGTGGAAGAACCTGCCGATATGTTTGCGCCTTTGTTAAAGAAACTTTTTGGAAGCAAGAATGAGCGCGAAGTCAAACGCATGCTCAAGACGGTGCAGCTGGTCAATGCCTTCGAAGAGCAGATGGTTGCCCTGTCGGACGAGCAATTGCGCGCCAAGACCGAAGAGTTCAAGGCCCGCATAGCCAAAGGTGAAACCCTCGACAAGCTGCTTCCCGAAGCCTTTGCGGTCGCCCGTGAAGCCGGTAAGCGTGTCATGGGCATGCGCCACTTCGATGTCCAGTTGATCGGCGGCATGACCTTGCATGAAGGCATGATTGCCGAAATGCGCACCGGTGAAGGCAAGACCCTGGTGGCCACCCTGGGCGTTTACCTCAACGCATTGTCCGGCAAGGGCGTGCACGTTGTGACGGTGAACGACTACCTGGCTCGCCGCGACGCCAACTGGATGCGCCCGCTGTATGAATTCCTCGGCCTGACCGTCGGCGTGGTAACGCCGTTCCAGCCGCCGGAAGAGAAGCGCGCCGCCTACGCCGCCGACATCACCTACGGCACCAACAACGAATTCGGTTTCGACTACCTGCGCGACAACATGGCGTTCAGCATGGAAGAAAAATTCCAGCGCGAACTCAACTTTGCCGTGATCGACGAAGTCGACTCCATCCTCATCGACGAAGCCCGTACCCCGCTGATCATCTCCGGCCAGGCCGAAGACAGCTCGCGCCTGTACACCGAGATCAACAAGTTGATCCCGCGCCTGGAGCAGCACATCGAGGAAGTCGAGGGCGTGGTGACCAAAGAAGGTCACTTCACCATTGACGAGAAGACCCGTCAGGTCGAACTCAACGAAGCCGGTCACCAGTTCGTCGAAGACATGCTGACCCAGATCGGCCTGCTGGCCGAGGGCGAGAGCCTTTACTCGGCGCATAACCTGGGCCTGCTGACCCACGTGTATGCCGGCCTGCGCGCGCACAAGCTGTTCCATCGCAACGTCGAATACATCGTGCAGGAAGGCCAGGTCGTTCTGGTCGACGAACACACCGGCCGTACCATGCCCGGTCGTCGTCTGTCCGAAGGCCTGCATCAGGCCATCGAAGCCAAGGAAATGCTCAATATCCAGGCCGAGAGCCAGACGTTGGCATCCACCACCTTCCAGAACTACTTCCGTCTGTACAACAAGCTGTCCGGCATGACCGGTACGGCCGACACCGAAGCGTTCGAATTCCACCAGATCTATGGTCTGTCAGTGGTGGTCATCCCGCCGAACAAGCCACTGGCGCGTAAAGACTATAACGACCTGGTGTTCCTGACCGCCGAAGAGAAATACGCGGCGATCATCAACGACATCAAGGACGGCATGGCCAAGGGCCGCCCGATCCTGGTGGGTACCGCGACCATCGAGACGTCCGAGCATGTGTCCAACCTGCTCAACAAGGAAGGCATCGAGCACAAGGTCCTCAACGCCAAGTTCCACGAGAAGGAAGCCGAGATCATCGCCCAGGCCGGTCGCCCCGGCGCGCTGACCATCGCCACCAACATGGCCGGTCGTGGTACCGACATCCTGTTGGGCGGTAACTGGGAAGTGGAAGTGGCCTCCCTCGACAACCCGACCCCCGAGCAGATCGCCCAGATCAAGGCGGACTGGCAGAAACGCCACCAGGCCGTGCTGGAATCCGGCGGTTTGCAGGTGATTGCGTCCGAGCGTCACGAATCGCGCCGTATCGACAACCAGTTACGTGGTCGTGCCGGTCGCCAGGGTGACGCCGGTTCCAGCCGTTTCTACCTGTCCCTGGAAGACAGCCTGATGCGTATCTTCGCCTCGGACCGGGTGAAGAACTTCATGAAGGCCCTGGGCATGCAGTCCGGGGAAGCGATCGAACACCGCATGGTGACCAACGCCATCGAGAAGGCCCAGCGCAAGGTAGAAGGGCGCAACTTCGACATCCGTAAACAGCTGCTCGAGTTCGATGACGTCAACAACGAACAACGTAAAGTGATCTATCACATGCGTAACACGTTGCTGGCCGCCGACAACATTGGCGAAACCATCGCTGACTTCCGCCAGGACGTGCTCAACGCCACCGTCAGCGCGCACATCCCGCCGCAGTCGCTGCCTGAGCAGTGGGATGTGGCCGGCCTGGAAGCCGCGTTGAAGAGCGACTTCGGCGTCGACCTGCCGGTTCAGCAGTGGCTGGACGAGGACGATCACCTGTACGAAGAGACGCTGCGCGAGAAGCTGATGACCGAGCTGCTGGCCGCGTACAACGAGAAAGAAGAGCAGGCGAGTGCCGAAGCACTGCGCACCTTCGAGAAGCAAATTGTCCTGCGCGTGCTGGACGATCTGTGGAAAGACCACCTGTCGACCATGGACCACTTGCGCCACGGTATCCATTTGCGTGGCTACGCCCAGAAGAACCCGAAGCAGGAGTACAAGCGCGAGTCGTTCACGTTGTTCTCCGAGCTGCTGGATTCGATCAAGCGCGACTCGATTCGCGTGCTGTCCCACGTTCAGGTGCGTCGCGAAGACCCGATCGAGGAAGAAGCACGTCTGCGTCAGGAAGCCGAGGCACTGGCTGCGCGCATGCAGTTCCAGCATGACGAAGCGCCTGGCCTGGACGCGCCTGAAGTGTTGGGCGAAGAGGTCGATGTGGCCCTGGCTCAAACCCCGGTACGCAATGATCAGAAGCTGGGCCGCAATGAGCTGTGCTACTGCGGTTCGGGCAAGAAATTCAAACACTGCCACGGCCAGATCGAATAAGATTTTCGCCTGACGCTGCAACATCCTGCGCCGCGACCGGCATCAGCCGTCGCGGCGTTTTGCCATTAATTCCCGTCGACAGTGACGGCATACACATCCTCTCTCTCAAGGAGCGCATACATGGCTGTTGGTCTTGGTCCTTTGCCCACATTGCACCCGGTCGCCGGTTTTGAACTCGGTATCGCTTCGGCCGGTATCAAGCGTCCGGGGCGCAAGGATGTGGTGGTGATGCGCTGTGCCGAAGGCTCGACCGTCGCCGGTGTGTTCACCCTCAACGCCTTTTGCGCTGCGCCGGTGATCCTGGCCAAGCAACGTGTGGCCGGGTCGATTCGTTACCTGCTGACCAACACCGGGAATGCCAACGCAGGCACCGGCGAACCTGGCCTGGTCGCCGCCGCGCGCACCTGCGCCAAGCTGGCTCAGTTGACCGGCGTAGACGCCAGCCAGGTGCTGCCCTATTCCACCGGCGTGATCGGTGAGCCACTGCCGGTGGAGAAAATCGAAGGCGCCCTGCAAGCCGCGCTGGATGACCTGTCTGTGGATAACTGGGCGGCTGCGGCCACCGGTATCATGACCACCGACACCTTGCCCAAAGGCGCGAGCCGTCAGTTCGTGCACGATGGCGTCACCGTCACCGTGACCGGTATCAGCAAGGGCGCCGGCATGATCCGCCCGAACATGGCCACCATGCTCGGTTATATCGCCACTGACGCCAAAGTCTCCCGCGATGTGCTGCAGCGCCTGATGCTGGACGGCGCCAACAAGTCGTTCAACCGCATTACCATCGACGGTGACACCTCCACCAACGACTGCTGCATGCTGATCGCCACCGGCCAGGCCAACCTGCCGGAAATCACCTCCACCGAAGGCCCGCTGTTTGCAGCGTTGAAGCAGGCGGTATTCGAGGTGTGCATGGACGTGGCCCAGGCCATCGTGCGGGACGGCGAGGGCGCGACCAAGTTCGTCACCGTTGAAGTCAACGGCGGCGGCAACCATCAGGAATGCCTGGATGTGGGTTACACCGTGGCGCACTCGCCGCTGATCAAGACCGCCTTGTTCGCTTCCGACCCGAACTGGGGTCGCATCCTCGCAGCCGTTGGTCGCGCCGGGGTGCCTGACCTGGACGTGAGCAAGATCGACGTGTTCCTCGGCGACGTGTGCATTGCCAGCCGTGGCGCCCGCGCCGAAACCTACACCGAAGCCCAGGGCTCGGCAGTGATGCAGCAGGAAGAAATCACCATCCGCATCGAGCTGGGTCGCGGCGAGTGCAGCGAAACCATCTGGACCACGGACCTGTCCCACGAATACGTGAAGATCAACGCGGAATATCGCACCTGAAAGTAGGAGCGAGCTTGCTCGCGAAAAACTCAACGCCAACGCGTTATCCAGGATGTACGCGTTATCGTTGACGTTCTTCGCGAGCAAGCTCGCTCCTACAAGGGTTATAACGAGAGGAAGCAGTGGCGGTGAAACGAGTGCATGTAGCAGCAGCGGTGATCCGCGGTGTCGATGGCAGGATCCTGCTGGCACGCCGCGCCGATACTCAACATCAAGGCGGCCTCTGGGAATTTCCCGGCGGCAAGGTGGAGGCCGATGAGTCGGTCTCCACGGCCTTGTCCCGCGAATTGCAGGAAGAGCTGGGTATCCAGGTCACCACCGCGCGGCCGTTGATCCAGGTGCAACATGACTACCCGGACAAGCAGGTGCTGCTGGATGTCTGGGAGGTCTCGGCCTTCACTGGCGAACCCCACGGCGCTGAAGGGCAGCCGTTGGAATGGGTGACGCCACGGGACCTGGTCAACTATGCGTTCCCTGCGGCGAATACGCCGATTGTCGCTGCTGCGCGCTTGCCCGCCGAGTACCTGATCACCCCTGGCGAGCTGGAAACCCCGACGCTGCTGCGTGGCATCCAGAAGGCTATCGCCGGTGGCATCAAGCTGGTTCAACTGCGCGCACCCAACGGCTACGACCCCAAATACCGTGACCTGGCAGTGGATGCGGTGGGCCTGTGTGCCGGCAAGGCGCAATTGATGATCAAGGGGCCGTTCGAATGGCTGGGGGATTTCCCCGCAGCCGGCTGGCACATGACCTCGGCGCAATTGCGCCAATATGCAAGCAAGGGCCGTCCGCTGCCTGAGGATCGTTGGCTGGCGGCTTCTTGCCACAATGCTGAGGAGCTGGCGCTGGCGGAAATGATGGACGTGGATTTCGTCACGCTGTCGCCGGTTCAGCCGACTCAAACCCATCCCGAGGCCCAGCCGTTGGGTTGGGAGCAGGCGGCCGAGCTGATCCGTGGGTTCAGCAAGCCGGTGTTTCTACTGGGCGGCGTTGGGCCTGCGCAGCGTGAGCAGGCGTGGGCGGCTGGAGCGCAGGGTGTGGCGGGGATTCGGGCGTTTTGGCCCGAAGACTGATGCTGCTCTGACGGGCGCTATCGGGATGTAGGAGCGAGCTTGCTCGCGAAAAGCGTCAACGATAACGCGAGCTTTCTGAATGGGCGCGGCGCCTGTGAGTTTTTCGCGAGCAAGCTCGCTCCTACACCCCGATGATGCCCTGTCGGTCGCCCGTGAAACATCAGTGTGGCTTGGCAGCCGCCTGCCACAACACCTCGGCCACCCCCTGGCGCCTGGCAATCACTCTGGCCGCCACGAACAGCAAGTCCGACAACCGATTGATATACGCCAACCCCACCCCTTCCAACGGTTCTACCGCATTCAAGTGCTGACAGCGACGTTCGGCACTGCGCGCCAGGCTGCGGCACACATGGGCCTGGGCGATCAGCGCTGAACCACCGGGCAGGATGAAATTCTCCAACGGCCCTACCTCTTCGTTCCAGCGATCGATTGCCGCTTCCAGCCGATCCACTTCCGCTGCCGTCAACGCTTTGTACACCGGCATCGCCAGCTCGCCGCCGAGGTCGAACAATCGATGCTGACAGGGCGTGAGCACTTCGATGACATCATTCAATTCGGGGTGCTTGCCGCTCTGTTCCTCCAGATTGGCCAACAGCAACCCCAACTGACTGTTCAGCGTATCCACCTCGCCGATGGCCTCGACCCTGGGGTGATCCTTGGGCACGCGGCGGCCGTCGCCGAGGCCGGTTTCGCCCTGGTCGCCGGTGCGGGTGTAGATCTTTGACAGGCGAAAGCCCATGGTCATTGCTCCAGTCGGGTGAGTTCAGCAGGGGATAATTGGCTGCCGGCCAGCGGCAGACGCAAGGTGAAACACGTGCCTTGGCCGAGGGTCGAGTGCACTTCCATCTGGCCCTTGTGGTTATTGGTAATGATGAAATATGACACCGACAACCCAAGCCCGGTGCCCTGGCCTATTTCCTTGGTGGTGAAGAACGGCTCGAAGGTGCGTTTGCGCACGTTTTCGCTCATGCCGATGCCATTGTCTTCCACCTGGATTTCGGCCCAGGGCGGGTTGAGGCGGGTGCGCAGGATGATGCGCCCCGGTTCGCTGTCGTCTTCACGCAGGTGAATCGCCTGGGCGGCATTTTTCAGCAGGTTGAGCAGCACTTGCTCCAGTTCGTTGGCCGTGCCCGGCACCGGGCCCAGTTGCGGATCGAACTGGCGAATGATTGCCTGGCCCTTGAAGTCAAAGCCGATGGCCAGGTCGAAATCGTTACCGGCGATCTCCACGGCCTGGTCGATCAGGGCCGGCAAGTCGCAGGGCGCCATTTGCCGGTTGCTGCGTCGGCTGAAACTGAGCATGTGCGTGACGATTTTCGCTGCACGCGCGCCCGCCTGCTGAATGCCGTCAAGTAATTGCGGGACTTCGCGCGCTTGCAGGTAACGGTTGACGGTTTCCAGTTCGATACCTGCCTGTTCGGCGTGTTCCAGGTTCCTGGGCAGGTCGGGTGACAGGCGCCGCCGGATGTTTTGCACGTTGTGCAGGATCGCGCCCAGCGGGTTGTTGATTTCATGGGCCATGCCGGCCGCCAGGCCGCCGACGGAGAGCATTTTTTCCGATTGCACCATCATTTCTTCCAGGGACAGGCGCTGGGTGATGTCGTCGATGCGGATCACCACGCCACGCCCGGCACCGCCCATCAGCGGGTAGAACGTCAGCGCGTAGTGCTTTGGCTCGTCGTCCTTGACCCAGGTGACCCGCTCGATCCGCTCCACCGTGTGCTGTTCCACCGTAGCCTTGATTTGCGGCAGGTACGGCTTGAGCGGTTGGAACGCGAGGAAAATCGGCTGATTGAGGGCTTCATCCAGGCGCGTGCCGGAAAGCGCAGTGGCTTCCTGATTCCACTGGGTGACGTAGAGCTGTTCGTCCAGGGCAATCAGCGCTGAAGGCATTGAGTCGATAATGCTGTTGAGGTAATTCTGAAAACCGGTGAGTTTTTTCTCGATTTTGCTGCGCACCTGGACTTCCAGTTCCAGCTTGCGGTTGGTATGGCGGGTTTCCTCGGCCAGGCCCTGGGCCTGGTCGTAGGCGGCCTGGGAATCATCCCGCGCACGTTTGAGCTGTTGTTCACGGGCCTCGATGCGCGACAGCATGGTGTTGAACGCTTCCGCCAGGCTGCCGATTTCGTCACGGTTGCCGGGGGCTGCGCGCAGGGCGTAGTTCTCTTCGCGCGTCACCTGGCGCGACAGTTCTTCAAGCTCATGGATGGGGCGGGTGATCAAGCGTTTGATCTGCCGGGCAATCACCAGCCACAGCAAGACGCTGAAAATCAGGATGCCCAGGCTCGCGGTCAGGGTGCCGGTATAGAACGCCACCGGTAGCTCACTGCTGGCCACCAGCAGCAAATGCCCCGAAGGCTGGCCGGGGCGGGGCAGGGTGATGATCTGGTTGCTGCGAAACTCGGTGAGGCGCCAGGCTTCGACATGCCGGTAATTGTCGGGCAGGTGCAGGCGGTCGCCGTGTTGCATCTGCGCCAGGCGATTGCCCTCGCCGTCGTACAGGGCGGCGGCGCGCAACGGTGAATAGCTGGTCAGTTCATTGAGCAGGGCGTCGGCCTTGTCCGGGGACTGAAGGGCCTCGGCGGCGAGTGCCGGGTTGGACACCAGTCGACCGATGGCCTGCAACGCCTGGGGCGCCATGCTTTCCTGGGAGATCCAGTAGGCGGCGCTGATAAAGGTCAGGTTGGCCACCAGCAATACGGTGGTCAGCAGTACCAGCAGGGCGGCCAGCAATTTCTGCCCTACCGGTAAGTTTTCAAGACGCTGGCGCAGTGGCATCAGGTTTTTCGCAGGCAATAGATATAAGGCAGGGTAGCGCGTGCCTCAGTCGTGGGGCAATCGGCGTGCAACCAAGTGCTCGATCAAACGCGCCTGCACCTGCTGCAGATGCGGCAGCACCCGTCGATGACGAGCCGCCGCCTGGCAGGCATAGCCCAATAAGTAGCTGATTTCGGTACGCCGCGCGTTGGCCACGTCCTGGTACATGGACGAGTAGTTGGCCGCGGTGGCCTGGATCACCCGTTGCACTTCACTGAGCAAGTCCTGCGCTGCCGCAGGCTGGCCGCAGCACTCCAGCAGTTCGCTCAATTCGGCGCACAAGGTGGCGACTTCGCATTGATGGGCCTGGAGTCCCCCGTTGCGGCACTGGTAAAGCACGGTCAGCGGGTTGATCGCGCAATTGAGCGCCAGCTTGCGCCACAGCCGCGTGAGAATATCGGTGCTCCATTCATGGGCAATGGCGGCGGCCTGCAAGTCCTCCAGCCACAGCGGCGCGGTCGGGCGCGCGGGGTCCCCCAGCCAGGTGTAGCCGTGGCCGGCAAATACCACGCGCCAATCGCCATCGCGAAACGCGCCTTCGGTGCTGGAGGCAAAGATGCAACGCGCCTGCGGCACCTGCGCGGCCACGGCATCCTGGCTGCCGAGGCCGTTTTGCAGCAGGATCAGTTCCGCGTCAGGCGCCAGGCGATGTTGCAACTGTGCGACAGCGCTTTGGGCATCGTAGGCTTTGCACGCCACCAGCAGGCGGTGGATAGGTTCAGTGCTGTCGGGCGTTTCGCCGGTTACGCGGTAGGTGTGCGCAATGCCTTGTTCAACCAGGGTCAGGCCCGCGCCCGACGCATAGCTGGCCAGGCGCGCCTGATCGCGCAGGATCAGCCGCACCGGCACGCCCGCCCGCGCCAGACGCGTGGCCCAGAGGGTGCCCAGGCTACCGGCGCCGAGAATATGCCAGGTGGTCGCCATCAGTGTGTGCTCCTTGGGGTCGCCAGCGGTGAACGCGGCGAAAGAACCGCTATAATGCCCCGGCATTTTAGCTCGGGCGCGCTCCATCTCTACTGAGCCCGCCCCTTATATTGGAGAAATGACATGCCTTCGTTCGACGTGGTATCCGAACTGGACAAACACGAAGTCACCAACGCCGTCGAAAACGCCGTCAAGGAACTGGACCGTCGCTATGACTTGAAAGGCAAGGGCAGCTTCGAATTCAAGGAAAAGGAACTGACCGTCAACCTGACCGCTGAAGCCGATTTCCAGCTGGAAGCGATGATCGAAATCCTCAAGCTGGCCCTGGTCAAGCGCAAGATCGATGTGCAGTGCCTTGAAGTCAAGGACGCCTATGCTTCCGGCAAGCTGATGAAGCAGGAAGCCGTGCTCAAGGAAGGCATCGACAAGGAGCTGGCGAAGAAGATCGTCGCGCACATCAAGGATGCCAAGCTCAAAGTCCAGGCGGCCATCCAGGGCGAACAGGTGCGTGTCACCGGCAAGAAGCGCGACGACCTGCAAGAGGCCATCGCGGCCCTGCGCGCCAAGACGTTCGACATGCCGCTGCAATTCAATAACTTCCGCGACTGATGGCCATTTGTGGAACCTGTGGCCGTTTTTGACGTCCCACGGCCCAGAATCGGCGCCTACAATTGAGCCCTACGGGGCTCAATTGCGTTTTCAGGCAGTCAATCAAGCCGCATATCCGCTAAGACAGGAGAAGCTACATGGATTTAAACGCAGAAGTGGATCACTTGATCAAAACCTCGCAGTCCTGGATCCCGATGATCATGGAATACGGCAGCCGGGTGCTGCTGGCCGTTATCACCCTGGCCATCGGTTGGTGGCTGATCAACGTGTTTACCCACCGCGTAGGGCGCCTGCTGGCGCTGCGTAACGCCGACCTGGCGCTGCAGCACTTCATCACCAGCCTTGCGAACATTGCGCTGAAAGTCATGCTGATCGTCAGCGTGGCGTCGATGATCGGCGTGGCAACCACCTCGTTCGTCGCCGCCATCGGTGCGGCTACCCTGGCTATCGGCCTGGCACTGCAAGGCAGCCTGGCCAACTTCGCCGGCGGCGTGCTGATCCTGCTGTTCCGTCCGTTCCGTATCGGTGACTGGATCGAAGCCCAGGGCACCTCGGGCACCGTCGACAGTATCCAGATTTTCCACACGGTGCTGCGTACCGGCGACAACAAGACCGTGATCGTGCCGAACGGCATCCTGTCCAACGGCATCATCACCAACACCAACCGCCAGCCGACCCGCAAGGTCGTGTTCGATGTGGGCGTGGACTACGAGGCTGACCTGCAGAAAGCCCGTGAAGTGTTGCTGGAACTGGCCAAGGACCCGCGCGTGCTGGCCGACCCTGCGCCCGTCGCAGTGGTATCGACCCTGGGCGACAGTTCCATCACCGTTTCCCTGCGCTGCTGGACCAACACTGCGGATTATTGGGATGTTGTATTTATGCTCAATGAACTGGCGCGCGACCGCTTGAAAGCGGCGGACATTGATATTCCGTTCCCGCAGCGCGTTATTCGCGTGATGCAGGAAGCCCCGGTGAAGTGATAAAGCCGTGTTGCGTTTAAGTTGGCCGAAAGGTCAGCTTAAACGCGACGGTTATATGTCATGGGCGAATATAGTTACTTAGCTTGCTAGTTACTTTTCCGTTGACATATAACTGCAATAAAAAAGCCGCTCCCTTGCAAACAGGGGAGCGGCTTTTTATTCAAGGTCGAAACCTTAAGTCATCGTTGTAAGGGCTTTCGCGATTACAGGATGTTCAGCGGGTAGTTCGCGATCAGACGCAGTTCGTCGATCGAAGGCGAACCGTAGTAAACGCCATCACCGGAACGATAGGTCGCTTGACGCAGACGCAGGCTGAGGTTTTTAGCCGGGCCGCTCTGGATCACGTACTTGGCTTCGATGTCACGTTCCCACTCTTTACCGTTGCTGGTGGTGGCCGTGTTGGCGCCGCTACCGGTAACGTAACGGGTCATGAAGCTCAGGCCGGGAATGCCGAAGGTCGCCATGTTGATGTCGTAACGCGCCTGGTAGGACTTCTCGCCTTCGGCGTTGAAGTCGGAACGGGCGATGGAGTTGGCCAGGAACACGGTGCCGCCGCCATCTACGCCATAGCCGTAGTCGCCGTCGCCGGAAACCTTCTGCGCAGCCAGGGTAAAGGTGTGAGCGCCGATGGTGTACGCGCCCTGCAGGCTGAATGCGCGGTTGTCGAGCTTGGTCACGCCATCTTTCGCCGCGCGCTGCAGGCCGGCGCCTTCGCTCTTGGTGTCGTAGATGTTGAAGTCCAGCGCGAACGACTGGTCATCGCTCAGGGCGTGGGTCCAGTTCAGGTTGCTGTAGTACTTGCGGAAGTAATCTTCGGTTTTCGCGTAGTACAGGCTGCCGGTGACTTCAGGCGTGAAGGCATAGACACCGCCGACAAAGTCGGTCTTGGTCAGGCCCAGGCTGTCATGGAAGGTCTGGTTCTGCGCGACGCTGGAAGTGAAGTGACCGCCTTCGAGCTTCAGGCCCTTGATTTCGTTGCTGGTGATCGAAATGCCTTGTGGCAGCTCGGGCAGCAGACGGCTGTCATCGGAAGCGAATACAGGGGCTGTGGTGTACTGGTCACCGATTTTCAGCACGGTATTGGAGATGCGGAACTTAACGGCGGCGCCGCCTTTGGAGTAATCGTCCTGCGAGCGACCGTCGGAACCGGTAGGGAACAGGCCGGTGCCGGCGCGGCCCTTGCCGCTGTCGAGCTTGAGGCCCATCAGGCCGATCACGTCGACACCGACACCAACGGTGCCCTGGGTGAAGCCCGATTCGTACAACGCGTTGAAGCCCAGGCCGGTTTCTTCGGCACGGCTTTTGGAGCCGGGGCCCGACGGGTTGTTACGGAAGTCGCGGCTGAAGTACAGAGCGCGAGTATTGATGCTGAACGTGCTGTCTTCAACAAAGCCCTTGGAATCGTCCTGGGCGGACGCCATTGCGAACTGCGAGGTGCCTGCTGAAACAGCCAGGGCGATCATGCTCCACTTCATCACGCGCATCGTGATTTGCTCCTTTGGTTTTAGGAAGAGTACTGCCGTCCCACCTGTATTTTTATCTGGGCGGCTCTTTCTTTATTGTGTCGGCGCAAAGTTATCTCACGCCGGCGCTATTGACGATACTTACTCAACTATCCTTTCAGCTTCTTTACGAGGCTGTCGTAAATTGCTAGCTCCGTGTCGCAAATCACAGCCCGGTTATCACCCGGCTGACAACTTCAATGTTCTCTTCAAACGGTTTAAAAGTTTGAAACCCGTCCCTGGTACACATTGAAACGCTACTGTTTCCTATCGCGAAACCCCGGCATCCCTCCAGGTGTCGTTGCCGACGATAATGAGGTGAATGCAACAAGCGTGCACAAAGCGCTGATCGAATGTCATTTTTTCGTGAAAAACGTTACGGGAATGTAAAAACCGCATAAACACGGGCTTTTTAAGCCATTTGGTTCTCACTTGGCAGGCAGGGGTTACCCCTTTTCTGTGATCCACCCAACCAGCGCCTGGGCAAAACGTTACCGATTGACCCTCCATGTGGGTAGGCGCCGGACCTCTTTGAGGCACGGCTGGGTCATTTTGGTGCATCCCTTCGAGGCCCGAGGTAGGGTGGTTCAAACCTCCCGTTGCCTCGAAAGGGTGCGTGGATGCGATCCGTCTGCCTCAAGGCTTCCTGCGCATTCACCGTGAAGCCGTGAGCATTCGGCGTTATGCTGGGCACCTGAAATTGACCTGCCGAACGGAGTGCCCACGTGTTCGCTTTAGATCAACGCCTGCAACAAGACACTCTGGCCATTGGGGACTTCCCGCTCTGTCGCCTGCTGCTGTCCAATGACGCGAACTACCCCTGGTTCATCCTGGTGCCGCGTATCAACGGTATCAGCGAAGTGTTTCAGCTGGATGTCGCCGATCAACAGAGGTTGTGGCAGGAAACGACGGCCCTCGCCCAACTGCTGAACGAAGGCCTGTGCGCCGACAAGATGAACATCGGCGCGCTGGGCAATGTCGTCAGCCAATTGCATGTGCATGTCATCGTGCGCAAGCGCGATGACGCAGCCTGGCCGGCGCCGGTGTGGGGCAGGCATCCGGCCGTTCCCTACAACCCGGAGCAGGTGGCGGCGATCCGCAGCCGACTGCGTGAATTGCTGCCTGCCGACTTCATTTTTACCCAGGACTGAACCATGGACCTGCAAAATCGCGTCACCGACCTGGAAAGCCGCCTGGCTTTCCAGGACGACACCATCGAAACCCTCAATGACATTCTGGTCGCCCAGCAGCACGCCGTGGAGCGCCTGCAATTGCAGATGAACGCATTGCTCAAGCGCCAGGAAGAGATGGGCGGCCAGTTCGAAACCTCGGAAGAAGAAGCACCGCCGCCGCACTATTGAATGAGCGCGCAATAAAAAACCGCGATCCGGGCAACGCCGGATCGCGGTTTTTTTTGCAGCGCCGTCTGGAATCAGCGACGCGGCAGGGCAGCGATTACATCTTCAGCTTGCAGGCCTTTGTCGCGGTTCATCACCGAGAACTCCACGCGCTGGCCTTCGACCAGGACGCGGTGGCCTTCACCGCGGATAGCCCGGAAGTGGACGAAGATATCGTCGCCCGAGTCGCGCGAAATGAAGCCGAAGCCTTTGGAGGTGTTGAACCACTTGACGGTCCCGGTATCCCGGTTGGTCATGTCGTAGTTTTGCGACGCGGCCGCTGGGGACGAACGGTAGAAGCTGATGGCCAGGTGAAGAACGATGGCGACCACAGCAATCACCAGGCTGAGCAGGATGGCCGGGTGGCCGCCCACTTCAGGCATGGGTGCCAGCAGGGTGAGGGTTTGAACGACAACGGTCAGTACCAGCAGCGCGCTGACCAGGTTTTGCAGTTGATGACGCGTGCCTTTGTTCCAGTAAGGGATTACCGGTGCCAGTGTCAGGTTGAGAAGGCCGAACAAGGCCAGGTATAGAGCGTCGTGTTGTTGCAGGTAGGGCAGGCTTTCAGGCTGCAGGCTCGGGATAAAGGACAGCAGCAAAGCCGCAACGCCCGTCAGCAGGTGGACGATTTTCAACATTTTGATTAACTCACGTTAAGACGGATCACAAGGAAGAGCTGACTGGCACGGTTCGCTTCTGAACAATGGGAGGCGTTGAGCACGTGCGCGGGTATCAGCCTATGTGACGTGCCGCAGAAATGAACGGCAGCCACACGGCGCCTATTTAACAGCAAAGGCTGTGCCTACTCAAATCAAGCGTTTCGGGGTATTGCAATCGCGGTGGCATTTTTGCGCCGAAGGCTTGTCCTAGACGGGTGCAGGTAATTTGAGCGGCCTCTCGAGCGTTTTTCCTACAGGACACAGGCTCGCCGGCCGCTGCCTCGCAAGCGATGCGGGGCGATTTGCCGCACATCGCCTGGACGTGCCGGGCTGCACGTGAGCGACACTCTTGCTAGAGTGGTCCTGCACCTGATCAATGAATGCTCATCAATTGAAGGGGAAAAACATGGCAATCGATATTGGTATCAGTGAAGAAGACCGTAAATCCATCGTCGACGGACTTTCGCGGCTGCTGTCCGATACCTATGTACTGTATCTGAAGACCCACAACTTCCATTGGAACGTCACGGGCCCCATGTTTCGTACGCTGCACCTGATGTTCGAGGAGCAGTACAACGAACTGGCACTGGCGGTGGATTCCATCGCCGAGCGTATTCGTGCCCTGGGCTTCCCGGCGCCGGGCGCCTACTCGATCTACGCCCGTCTGTCTTCGATCAAGGAAGAAGAGGGTGTGCCGAGCGCCGAAGAGATGATCAAGCAACTGGTGGCCGGCCAAGAGGCCGTCACTCGCACCGCGCGGGGCATTTTCCCGTTGCTCGACAAGGTCAGCGATGAGCCGACGGCTGACCTGCTGACCCAGCGTATGCAAGTGCACGAAAAAACCGCCTGGATGCTGCGCTCGCTGCTCGAAAACCAGTAACCGTCAAGCTTGGGTGGCGTCTTCATGCCGCCACCCACTTGTTTCCCTGTGTTTCCTGGCGTTGTCCTACGACGCCCAACTCCCGCGTCTTCTGGCTGCCCATCGCTTCCTGCGGTTTTATAGGCCTACCGTCCAATGGGACAAACCCATGGACCGATGTTTGGCAAGGGAGTGTCAGGTGTATGTCGTGTGGATTGGGTAAGGGCGTGGAAACCGCAGGTTTTCACAAGATAAAGGTCGACCCTTTCGCGAAAGGGTTCGACATGGGGCTCGCCAAACCCTTATCGCGGTCGGTGCGCCTCAACGGGTTTTCCACGTGCCTGCGGCTTGAACAGATCTATTGGAACATTCTGACGGAAATAGCCAGGATCAATACCTGCTCGGTCAGTGCGTTGTTGTCCTATGTCGACCGCGAAGTGCATCTGCGTTATGGCGGCGTGAAGAACTTCAGCGGGCTGGTGCGGGTGGTGTGCGTCGTTCACCTGTTGAAAGATCGCGTTGGCACCTGCGGGTCAGTCTGACTGGAGGGCGCCAGGCCCCGGCCCATGCTTGCGGCGGGCCGGGCCTCGGGCAGAAAGCCGGCTGCGCTGCCTCGATTTACCAGATATAATCCCGCGCTTTGCTGCGCATGCCGGGTTATATGCACGACGGCAGGGCGTGGCGCCGTTACGATCTGATCGCCGAGACATCTCCATGCCCATGTACGACTATCAATGTGCTTCCTGTGGTCATCAGTTGGAAGCCATTCAGAAGATCAGCGCCGCGCCGTTGGTCGATTGCCCAGCCTGCCAGGCACCTGAGTTGAAAAAGATGTTGTCCATGCCGGGCTTCCGCCTGAGCGGCAGCGGCTGGTACGAGACCGATTTCAAGACCGGCGCCAAGAAGAACCTGGCGGGCGGCGACAAAGCAGACTGAGTTGAACTCTACGCGCAGGCTCCTGCATTATCCGTCCCCTGCTTTAATGTACGGTGACGCGGCAGGCCTGCCACCGAATTTCGAATTACGAGAAGTGAAACCACTACCATGATGCGCAGCCACTATTGCGGCCAACTGAACGAGACCCTGGAAGGTCAGGAAATCACCCTTTGCGGATGGGTTCACCGTCGCCGCGACCACGGCGGGGTGATCTTCCTCGATATCCGTGATCGTGATGGTCTGGCCCAGGTGGTGTTCGACCCGGATCGCGCCGAGAGCTTCGCTGCCGCCGACCGCGTGCGCAGCGAATACGTCGTGAAAATCACCGGCAAGGTGCGTCTGCGCCCGGCCGGTGCGGTGAACAAGAACATGGCGTCCGGCGGCATTGAAGTGCTGGGCTATGAGCTGCAGGTGCTGAACGAGTCGGAAACCCCGCCGTTCCCGCTCAACGAATATTCCGACGTTGGCGAGGAAACTCGCCTGCGCTATCGCTTCCTGGACCTGCGTCGCCCGGAAATGGCCGAGAAGCTGCGTCTGCGCTCGCGCATGACCACCAGCATCCGCCGCTTCCTCGACGAGAACGGCTTCCTTGACGTTGAAACGCCGATCCTCACCCGCGCCACCCCGGAAGGCGCGCGTGACTATCTGGTGCCTAGCCGTACCCACCCAGGCAGCTTCTTCGCCTTGCCGCAATCGCCGCAACTGTTCAAGCAGCTGCTGATGGTGGCCGGCTTCGACCGTTACTACCAGATCGCCAAGTGCTTCCGCGACGAAGACCTGCGCGCCGACCGCCAGCCGGAATTCACCCAGATCGACATCGAGACCAGCTTCCTCGATGAAAAAGAGATCATGGGTCTCACCGAACAAATGATCCGCAACCTGTTCAAGGAAGTGCTGGACCTGGAATTCGGCGACTTCCCGCACATGACCTTCGAAGAAGCCATGCGCCGCTACGGTTCCGACAAGCCGGACCTGCGTAACCCGCTGGAACTGGTGGACGTGGCCGACCAGTTGAAAGAAGTCGACTTCAAGGTGTTCAGCGGCCCGGCCAACGACCCGAAATGCCGCATCGCCGCCCTGCGCGTGCCGGGCGGTGCGAGCATGCCGCGCAAGCAGATCGACGACTACACCAAGTTCGTCGGCATCTACGGTGCCAAGGGCCTGGCTTACATCAAGGTCAACGAGCGCGCCAATGGCGTTGATGGTCTGCAATCGCCGATCGTTAAAAACATCCCGCTGGACAACCTGAACGAAATCCTCGATCGCGTTGGTGCGGTCGATGGCGACATCGTGTTCTTCGGCGCCGACAAGGCCAAGATCGTCAGCGAGGCCCTGGGCGCGCTGCGCATCAAGCTGGGCCACGACCTGAACCTGCTGACCTGCGAATGGGCGCCGATGTGGGTTGTCGACTTCCCGATGTTCGAAGAAAACGACGACGGCAGCTTCAGCGCCTTGCACCACCCGTTCACCGCGCCGAAGTGCTCCCCGGCCGAGCTGGAAGCCAACCCGGCCGGCGCGCTGTCCCGTGCCTACGACATGGTGCTCAACGGCACCGAGCTGGGTGGCGGCTCGATCCGTATCCACCGCAAGGAGATGCAACAAGCGGTATTCCGCCTGCTGGGCATCAACGAAGCGGAACAGGAAGAGAAGTTCGGCTTCCTGCTCGACGCGCTCAAATACGGTGCACCGCCCCACGGTGGCCTGGCGTTCGGCCTGGACCGCCTGGTGATGCTGATGACCGGCGCCCAGTCGATCCGTGAAGTGATTGCGTTCCCGAAAACCCAGAGCGCCGCGGACGTCATGACCCAGGCCCCGGGTGTGGTGGATGCCAAGGCACTGCGCGAACTGCACATCCGTCTACGCGAGACGCCGAAGGCTGAGTAAGGCTGCTGCGTGAAAGCGCGATAAGGTTGTAAGCAGTCAAAAAGGCGCATCTTCGGATGCGCCTTTGCGTTTAAAAGAGGGAAATCTCGCCGGCGGCGGGATTGATAGGTTTCTAGAGAATTTCGGAGTTGTGTTATGGCTGGCCATTCCAAGTGGGCGAACATCAAGCACCGCAAAGAGCGTCAGGATGCCAAGAAAGGCAAGATTTTCACCAAGTGGATTCGCGAACTGACCGTCGCCGCCCGCCAGGGTGGCGGTGACCCGGGCTCCAACCCGCGCCTGCGCCTGGCGCTGGACAAGGCGCTCGGCGCCAACATGAGCCGCGACATCATCGACCGCGCCGTGGCCCGTGGTGCCGGTGCGGCCGATACCGACGACATGGTCGAGTTGACCTACGAAGGCTACGGCCCGGGCGGCGTGGCGGTGATGGTCGAATGCATGACCGACAACCGCAACCGTACCGCCGCAGCGGTGCGCCACGCGTTCAGCAAGTGCGGCGGCAACCTGGGGACCGACGGTTCGGTGGCCTACCTGTTCGAGCGCAAGGGGCAGATCACCTTTGCGCCGGGCACGGATGAGGACGCGCTGATGGAAGCCGCGATGGAGGCGGACGCCGACGACGTGGTCACCAACGAAGATGGCTCCATTGAGGTGTTCACCTCATTCGCCAGCTTCTACTCAGTGCGCAATACCCTGGAAGCCACAGGCTTCAAGGGCACCGACGCGGAAATCGTGATGCTGCCGACCACCAGCGCCGAACTCGACCTGGACGGTGCGCAGAAGGTGTTGAAGCTGCTGGACATGCTCGAAGACCTGGATGATGTGCAGAATGTGTACTCCAACGCCGACATCCCCGAGTCCGTGGCTGAACAGCTAGTCTAAAAAGCGATGAGGTCAAAATGTGGGAGGGGGCTTGCCCCCGATGAGGGCGTGTCAGTAGGCACATTTGTGACTGACCCACCGCCATCGGGGGCAAGCCCCCTCCCACATTGAAACTACGGTGTGTCAGAAAATGTACTTATTTAACCCGCAGGCGTTATGACTTTAATCCTAGGTATCGACCCCGGTTCGCGCATCACCGGTTTTGGCGTGGTGCAACAGACCCCGCGCGGCTGCGTGTATGTCGCCTCAGGCTGCATCCGCACGGGCGCAGGCGAACTGGCCGAACGCCTGCAGATCGTCTATCGCGGCGTGCGGGAGGTCATCCAGACCTACGGCCCGGTGACCATGGGCATCGAAAAAGTCTTTATGGCCAAGAATGCCGATTCGGCGCTCAAGCTCGGCCAGGCGCGTGGCGCGGCCATCGTGGCGGGGGCCGAGGAGGGCATGGAGATCGCCGAATACACCGCGACCCAGGTCAAGCAGGCCGTCGTGGGTACGGGTGGGGCCAATAAAGAGCAGGTGCAGATGATGGTCATGCACATGCTCAAACTCACCTCAAAACCCCAGATCGACGCCTCCGACGCCCTGGCCATCGCTATTTGCCACGCCCACACCCGCTCCAGCCTGCTGCCCCATGGCCTGGGTGCGGCACGCAGTCGTGGCGGACGCCTGCGTCTCTGATAGCATCAGCGCAATCGTTATTTCCGGTCAGGCCTGCTCTGACCCCCAAGCTTTAAGGATCTGAACCGTGATTGGACGCTTGCGCGGCACCCTGGCTGAGAAACAGCCGCCGCACCTGATTCTGGATGTGAATGGATTGGGTTATGAGCTTGAAGTGCCCATGACCACCTTGTACCGCTTGCCGTCGGTCGGCGAGCCGATAACCTTGCACACGCATTTAGTGGTGCGCGAAGACGCGCAACTGCTCTATGGTTTCATCGGCAAGCGCGACCGCGATTTCTTCCGCGAGCTGATTCGGCTCAATGGCGTCGGGCCCAAATTGGCCCTGGCATTGATGTCGAGCCTGGAAGTGGATGAACTGGTACGCGCCGTTTCAGCCCAGGACACCTCGGCCCTGACCAAGGTGCCGGGTGTGGGCAAGAAAACCGCCGAGCGTTTGCTGGTGGAACTCAAGGACCGTTTCAAGGCCTGGGAAGTGGTGCCGAGCATGTTCGCCCTGGTCCCGAACCAGCCGGATATGCCGGCAGGCCAGGTCGCCAGTGCCGAAAGCGATGCGGTCAGTGCGTTGATCTCCCTGGGCTACAAGCCACAGGAGGCCAGCAAGGCCGTATCGGCCATCAAGGACAAGAACCTGAGCAGTGAAGACATGATCCGCCGAGCCCTGAAGGGAATGATTTAAGTGATAGAAGCTGATCGTCTGATCGCGGCTACCGGCCCGCGCGACCGTGAAGAAGTCCAGGACCGCGCCATCCGCCCCCTGAGCCTGGCCGACTATATCGGCCAGCCCACCGTGCGCGAGCAGATGGAGCTGTTCATCCAGGCCGCACGCGGGCGCAGTGAGTCGCTGGATCACACGCTGATCTTCGGCCCGCCGGGCCTGGGCAAGACCACCCTGGCCAACATCATTGCCCAGGAAATGGGCGTGTCGATCAAGTCCACGTCCGGCCCGGTGCTGGAGCGCCCCGGCGACCTGGCCGCGTTGCTGACCAATCTGGAACCCCACGACGTCCTGTTTATCGACGAGATCCACCGGTTGTCGCCGATTGTCGAAGAAGTGTTATACCCGGCGATGGAGGACTTCCAACTCGACATCATGATCGGCGAAGGCCCGGCGGCTCGTTCGATCAAGCTTGACCTGCCGCCGTTCACGCTGGTGGGGGCCACGACCCGCGCGGGCATGTTGACCAACCCGTTGCGAGACCGTTTCGGCATTGTTCAACGTCTGGAGTTCTATAGCACGGCAGACCTTGCGACCATCGTCAGCCGTTCGGCGAACATCCTCGGCTTGCCGTTGGACCCGGAAGGCGCGTTCGAAATCGCCCGGCGTGCCCGCGGTACACCTCGGATCGCCAACCGCTTGCTGCGCCGCGTGCGCGATTTTGCCGAGGTGCGCGCCAAGGGGCATATCACCAAGGCGGTCGCGGACCTGGCCTTGAACCTGCTGGATGTGGACGAACATGGCTTCGATCACCAGGATCGGCGTCTGCTCCTGACCATGATCGAGAAGTTCGACGGCGGACCGGTGGGCGTGGACAGCCTTGCGGCTGCAATCAGTGAAGAGCGTCACACCATTGAAGATGTACTGGAGCCCTACCTGATCCAGCAGGGCTATATCATGCGCACGCCGCGGGGCAGGGTGGTGACGCGTCATGCCTATCTGCACTTTGGGCTAAACATTCCGTCACGATTGGGAGAGATGCCTGTGGTAGACGAATTCCTTGATGCAGTGGACGATTAAAAACTGTAGGAGCGAGCTTGCTCGCGAAAAACGTCAACGATGACGCAGTGTGTCTGGTGATACGCGTCGCGCTCAGGTGCTTCGCGAGCAAGCTCGCTCCTACAGGGTATTTGCCATGTGGGGTGATTTATCTGAAGTTTGTGCTGTCCCAGTGTCTGGCGTCGTCATTCAGGCGTTGGAAATATGTTCAGGTATTGAAAAAACAGTTGTCCAGCCGGATTGGCAACCTGAGGAGTAAGCACTAGAGTATGCGCGCGCAAAACGGGGATCAGTCGTTCGCACATCGCTGTCGCGTTTATTACGAGGACACTGATGCCGGCGGCATCGTTTATTACGTCAATTACCTGAAATTCATGGAACGGGCTCGAACCGAGCGGCTAAGGGAGCTGGGCTTTGCCCAATCCACGCTGGCCGGGGAGGACCTGTTATTCGTCGTGCATTCCAGCGAGGCGCGTTACCACGCACCGGCGCGACTGGACGATGAGTTGCTGGTCAGCGCTGAAGTCATCGAATTGAACCGTGCCAGCCTGCGATTCAAGCAGCAGGTCAGGCGGGCTACGGATGCAACGCTGCTCTGTGAGGGGCAGTTCCTGGTGGCATGTGTACGCACCAACAGTTTGAAACCTCGGGCCATTCCCGAAACTCTACGTGCGGCCTTTGCTGCCGTGAGCGGCGCGGGTAAACAATCAAAGCAGGAGATTTAGCGTGGAACCTACCGTCGTCGACCATTCCTCGATGTGGAGCCTGGTCAGTAATGCCAGTATCGTGGTGCAACTGGTCATGCTGACCCTGGTAGCCGCATCGGTTACCTCTTGGGTCATGATTTTTCAGCGCAGCAACCTGCTGCGTGCCGGTCGACGCGCCCTGGAGAGCTTCGAGGAGCGCTTCTGGTCGGGTATCGACCTGTCCAAGCTGTATCGCCAGGCCGGCAGCAATCCGGACCCGGATTCGGGCGTCGAGCAAATCTTCCGCGCCGGCTTCAAGGAATTCTCGCGCCTGCGCCAGCAGCCGGGCGTTGACCCGGAAGCCGTGATGGAAGGCGTGGCCCGAGCCATGCGCGTGGCCATCTCCCGCGAAGAAGAGAAGCTGGAGCAAAGCCTGCCGTTCCTGGCGACCGTCGGCTCCGTCAGCCCGTACATCGGCCTGTTCGGTACCGTATGGGGCATCATGAACTCCTTCCGGGGTCTGGCCCAGGCGCAGCAGGCGACCCTGGCTACCGTAGCCCCGGGCATTGCCGAAGCCCTGATCGCCACCGCGATCGGCCTGTTCGCCGCTATCCCCGCAGTAATCGCCTACAACCGTTTTGCCGCCACCAGCGAAACCTTGATCGGCCGTTACTACACCTTCGCCGATGAATTCCAGGCGATCCTGCACCGTAAAGTGCACACCAGCGAAGAATAAGCAGGTAATTCCCAATGGCTTTAATCGCTCGAGCTCGCAAAAAGCGCAAGCCGGTCGCCGAGATGAACGTAGTGCCCTACATCGACGTGATGCTGGTGCTGCTGGTTATCTTCATGGTGACCGCGCCGATGCTCAACCAGGGCGTGAAGGTTGATCTGCCCAAGGTTTCCAGTGAAGCCTTGCCGCAGGACAACAACACTCAGGTCCTGACCATTTCGATCAAGGCTGACAAGACCTACTACTGGAACCTTGGCAGCGAAGTCGACACGCAGAAACAGCAGGACAAGGCCCTGACCTTGCCGGCGATGACCGATGCCGTGACCAAGATCATTCGTTCCGGCAACGAAGGCGGCAAGCACACCCAGGTGTTCATCCGCGGCGACAAGTCGGTCGACTACGGTTCCGTCATGGGCGCCATGGGCGGGCTGCAGAAGGCCGGCGTGGGTAACGTTGGCTTGATTACCGAGGCGCCCTGATGCAGCAACAGCGAGAGCCGTCCGCCTCGGAAAGCTTCTTCTGGCCTAGCGTCTGGGCAATTGCCCTGCACGTCCTGGTGTTCGGCATGCTGTTCGTCAGCTTTGCCATGACCCCGGACCTGCCGCCAGCCAAGCCGATCGTGCAGGCGACCCTGTATCAGCTGAAATCGAAAAGTCAGGCCACCACCCAGACCAATCAGAAGATTGCGGGTGAGGCCCAGAAGTCGGCTGCGCGCCAGACCGAAGTCGAGCAGATGGAACAGAAGAAGGTCGAGCAGGAAGCGGTGAAGGCTGCTGCGGAACAAAAGAAAGAAGAGGCGGCTCAAAAGGCCGAGGAATCGAAAAAGGCTGACGAAGCGAAGAAAGCCGACGAGGCGAAAAAGGCTGATGAAGCCAAGAAGTCCGAGAAAGCTGCCGAAGCCAAAAAGGCCGAAGAGAAACAATTGGCTGATATAGCCAAGAAGAAGTCCGAAGAAGAAGCCAAGAAAGCTGCCGAAGAAGAGGCCAAGAAAAAGGCCGCTGAGGAAGCCAAGAAAAAGATCGTCGAAGACGCGAAGAAGAAAGCCGCCGAAGACGCCAAGAAAAAAGCTGAAGCAGACGAGGCGAAGAAGAAAGTCGCCGACGACGCGAAGAAGAAAGCTGCCGCCGACGCCTCCAAGAAAAAGGCCCAGGAAGCAGCCCGTAAATCCGCCGAAGAGAAAAAGGCCCAGGCCCTGGCAGATTTGCTTTCCGACACGCCGCAGCGTCAGCAAGCCTTGGCCGATGAACGTGGCGATGAAGTCGCGGGCAGTTTTGACGACCTGATCCGGGCGCGGGCAGCGGAAGGCTGGACACGTCCACCTTCGGCACGTAAAGGCATGACAGTAGTGCTGCAGATCGGCATGTTGCCGGACGGTACGGTGACTTCGGTCAGCGTGGCCAAGTCCAGTGGTGACGGTTCGTTCGACAGTTCGGCGGTTGCCGCAGTCAAGAATATTGGCCGGTTGACCGAGATGCAGGGAATGAAACCAAGCGACTTCGCTCCCTATCGTTCATTCAAGATGACATTCACACCTGAGGATCTAGCCTTGTGAGAAACCTTCTTCGAGGAATGCTTGTCGTTATTTGCTGTATGGCAGGGATAGCGGCGGCGGATGAAAAGAACATCCTGGTTACCAGCGGCAGCGATCGGGCCACCCCGATCGCGGTGGTACCGTTCGGCTGGCAGGGCGGCAGTGTGCTGCCGGATGACATGGCCCAGATCGTCAGTGACGACCTGCGTAACTCCGGCTACTACGCACCGATTCCAAAAGGCAACATGATCAGCCAGCCCAACCAGGCCAGCGAAGTTGTGTTCCGTGACTGGAAAGCGGTGGGCGCGCAGTACCTGATGGTCGGCAACATCACGCCGGCCGGCGGTCGCCTGCAAATCACCTACACCTTGTTCAACGTGGCCACCGAGCAGCAGGTCCTGACCGGCAATGTCTCCGGCACCGCTGAACAACTGCGTGACATGGCCCACTATATTTCGGACCAGTCGTTTGAAAAACTCACCGGTATCAAGGGGGCGTTCTCCACGCGCCTGTTGTATGTGACCGCTGAGCGTTTCTCTGTCGACAACACCCGCTACACCCTGCAGCGTTCGGACTACGACGGTGCGCGTGCAGTGACCTTGCTGCAGTCCCGTGAGCCCATCCTGTCGCCGCGCTTCGCGCCGGACGGCAAGCGTATTGCCTACGTATCGTTCGAACAGAAGCGTCCACGTATCTTCGTCCAGCACATTGATACCGGCCGTCGCGAGCAGATCACCAACTTCGAAGGCCTCAACGGTGCACCGGCCTGGTCGCCGGATGGTTCGCGCCTGGCATTCGTGCTGTCCAAGGACGGTAACCCGGATATCTACGTGATGAATATGGCCTCGCGTCAGCTCTCGCGTGTGACCAGCGGCCCGGGTATCAACACCGAACCGTTCTGGGGTAAAGATGGTTCGACCATCTACTTCACCTCTGACCGTGGCGGCAAACCTCAGGTCTACAAGGCAAATGTGAACGGTGGCGGCGCGGAACGTGTGACCTTTATCGGTAACTACAACGCCAATCCCAAGCTTTCGGCCGATGAAAAGACGTTGGTAATGATTCACCGTCAGGATGGTTTCACTAATTTCCGGGTTGCGGCCCAGGATTTGCAGCGCGGAACCGTGAAAATCCTTACAGATACCAACCTTGATGAGTCAGCCACTGTTGCGCCCAACGGCACCATGGTAATCTACGCCACCCGCCAGCAGGGCCGGGGAGTCTTGATGCTCGTGTCCATCAACGGACGCGTAAGGCTCCCGCTTCCTACCGCACAAGGCGAAGTCAGAGAACCATCCTGGTCCCCTTACCTGAACTGACGCGGCGCTACAAAAAGAAGTACTTAACACACTGGGGTTCATTAGGAGTTTCACGATGGAAATGCTGAAGTTTGGTAAGTTTGCTGCTCTGGCTCTGGCTCTGTCCGTAGCCGTTGGTTGCTCCTCTAAAGGCGGCGACAATGCCGGTGAAGGCGCAGCTGTTGATCCAAACGCTGGTTACGGCGCTAACACTGGTGCAGTCGACGGCTCCCTGAGCGAAGAAGCTGCTCTGCGCGCGATCACCACTTTCTACTTCGAATACGACAGTTCGGACCTGAAGCCAGAAGCCATGCGCGCTCTGGACGTTCACGCCAAGGACCTGAAAGCTAACGGCGCTCGCGTTGTTCTGGAAGGTAACACTGACGCCCGTGGTACTCGTGAGTACAACATGGCTCTGGGCGAGCGTCGTGCGAAAGCCGTTCAGCGCTACCTGGTACTGCAAGGTGTTGCTCCAGGCCAACTGGAACTGGTTTCCTACGGTAAAGAGCGTCCAGTTGCAACTGGCAACGACGAGCAGTCGTGGGCTCAGAACCGTCGCGTCGAACTGCGTAAGTAATTCGTCATGCGAACGTGCCGTCGTGCTCTGACTGTATTGGCTCTCAGCCTCGCACCGCTTGCGGTGTGGGCTGCGGTTCCTGTAACGGATAGCAACTCTGGCTATAACAATAGCGGCAGCAGTTATCCGCCAGCAGGTTATGGCACGAACGGCGCCTATGCTGGGGGCGCGGCTACGGCCGCGCCCTCGGCACAGGGCGAGCTGTTCAACCAGCTGCAACGCATGCAGGATCAATTGGCCCAGCAACAAGGCGCCATTGAAGTTCTGCAGAATCAAGTGAACCAACTCAAGCAAGAAGGCCTGGAGCGTTACCAGGATCTTGATCGACGTATTGGAGCCGGTGTTGCACCTGCCGCTACTCCTGATAATTCTTCTGCCGGTGGCGCGCCCAGTGCCGCTGCCGGTGGTGCCGCTGCCGGTGGCGCAGCAGCGGGGGCCGCAGCGGCTGCCCCTGCCGCGAGCAGCGAACCGGGCGATCCGGCGAAGGAAAAACTGTATTACGATGCAGCCTTCGACCTGATCAAGGCCAAGGACTTTGATAAGGCCAGCCAGGCCTTTACCGCGTTCCTGCGCAAGTACCCGAACAGCCAGTATGCGGGCAATGCCCAGTACTGGTTGGGTGAGGTCAACCTGGCAAAAGGTGATTTGCAGGGGGCGGGCCAGGCGTTTGCCAAGGTCAGCCAGCTGTACCCCAAGCATGCCAAGGTGCCTGACTCGCTGTACAAGCTGGCTGACGTAGAGCGCCGCCTGGGTCATACCGACAAGGTCAAAGGCATTCTGCAGCAGGTGGTTGCCCAGTATCCGGGCACCTCCGCCGCGCAGTTGGCCCAGCGGGACCTGCAACGCTTGTAGGCAATGCAGCCCGTTTAGAAGAAACCCGCGCCTGGCGCGGGTTTTTTCGTTAGAATCCACGCCCTTTTATGAAACACGCTTCCTGGGGTTGACGCGTTGGCGCAATCCCTTGAAGTGCCTGACGGAGGCGGACAGCCTGTTTAGCTGTTACGCCCGTGGCGACTATGCAAGACACATTACGTATTACCGAAGTTTTTTACTCGTTGCAGGGTGAAACGCGCACTGCCGGCCTGCCCACCGTATTCGTACGGCTCACCGGCTGCCCCTTGCGTTGCCAATACTGTGACAGCGCCTATGCCTTCAGCGGCGGCACCGTACGCACCCTGGATGACATCCTCGAGCAGGTTGCCGGTTATCGGCCGCGCTACGTCTGTGTAACGGGCGGCGAGCCGTTGGCGCAACCCAATGCCATCCCCTTGCTCAAGCAGTTGTGTGATGCCGGTTACGAGGTCTCCCTGGAAACCAGTGGCGCCTTGGATATCTCTGCGGTCGATCCGCGAGTCAGCCGAGTAGTCGATCTTAAGACCCCCGACTCCAAGGAAGCCCATCGCAATCGCTACGAGAACATGGACTTGCTGACGGCCAACGATCAGGTCAAGTTCGTCATTTGCTCTCGCGACGATTATGACTGGGCGACTTCCAAGCTGATCCAGTACGGCCTTGAGCGTCGAGCGGGGGAGGTGCTGTTTTCCCCAAGTCATCACGACCTCAACGCACGCGATCTTGCGGACTGGGTAGTGGCGGATAACCTGCCGGTACGCCTGCAGTTGCAGTTGCACAAATACCTGTGGAATGACGAACCAGGTCGCTGAGACGGCTGTGGAAGGCCTTCAAACCGCGCCATTTTTGGCTTCAATGGGTTTTTTCTGATTTATTTCAAATAAGGTGTTGAATAATCCTTAGAAATCAGTATTATACGCGCCACCACACAGCGGGTCGTTAGCTCAGTTGGTAGAGCAGTTGGCTTTTAACCAATTGGTCGTAGGTTCGAATCCCACACGACCCACCATTTTTGGCGGTTTAGAAAATCCGGAAGGCCCACGCAAGTGAGGATTTCCGGGTTTTTTTTTGCCTGTCATTCCGCGTCACCCAATCGATACGCATTGCGCCGTGATCGATTCATCTCGCTGGTCAGCCGATACACCATCTTTTGTCTCGCCTCCCTGCCGATCCATCCAAGTTATTGCTCTTAAAATAGACAAGTTGAACAAATTCACCAATATTTTTATAGATATTGGTTGTTTGTGTATTTTTCTTCACGTTGTCGACTCAAATACGCAATTCATGCCAAGCTTTCTTTGTTTAGTATTGGATCCAATGTCGAGCGCGGTCAGCGAGGCCGCCCAGGCAACCGACGATCAGTTCTAAAAAGGAGAAGCCGCATGATGCTCAAGGACCCTTCCAGCAAATACCGCCATTTCACCACCGTGGATCTGCCGGACCGCCAATGGCCCAGTGTCGTGCAGGCTGCTGCGCCGACCTGGTGCAGTGTCGATATGCGTGATGGCAACCAGGCGCTGATCGAACCCATGAATGCCGAGCGCAAGCGTCGCTTCTTCGAGCTGCTGGTGAAGGTGGGTTTCAAGGAGATCGAGGTGGGGTTTCCCGCTGCATCCCAGACCGATTTCGATTACGTGCGTGAACTGATCGACAGTGGCGCGATTCCCGACGATGTGACTATCCAGGTGATGACGCAGGCGCGCAGTCATTTGATCGAGCGCACCTTTGAGGCCTTGAAGGGCGCACCGCGAGCGATTGTGCACGTGTACAACGCCACCGCCCCGGTGTTTCGCGAAGTGGTGTTCGGCGTCGACCGCGCCGGCTGCATCGACATCGCCACCCAGGCAACGCGTGAAATCAAGCGTCACATGGACAACAATCCAGATACGCAATGGACGTTCCAGTATTCTCCCGAAACCTTCTGCTTTACCGAACTGGACTTCGCGCTGGAGGTTTGCGAGGCGGTGACGGATGCGTTTGGGCCGACCCCGTCGAACAAAATGATCCTGAATCTGCCGACCACCGTGGAAGTCTCCACGGCGAACGTCTTCGCCGATCAGATCGAGTGGTTTTGCCGACATTTCAGCCGGCGCGACAGCGTGGTCATCAGTGTTCACCCGCATAACGATCGCGGCACCGGGGTGGCGACGGCCGAGCAGGCTTGTCTGGCCGGGGCCGAGCGTGTCGAGGGCACCTTGTTCGGCAACGGTGAGCGCACCGGCAACGTGGATATCCTGACGCTGGCAATGAACCTCTACACCAGCGGCATCGACCCGCAACTGGATTTCTCCGACATCATTCATGTGCAGCGTGAGGTCGAGTTCTGCAACCAACTGCCCACGCACCCGCGCCATCCCTACGCCGGGGAATTGGTGTTCACGGCGTTCTCGGGCTCGCACCAGGACGCGATCAAAAAAGGTTTCGCGGCGCGCCAGGCCAATCCCGACGGACGCTGGGAAGTGCCGTACCTGCCGATCGACCCGGCCGACATGGGGCGCAGCTATGAGGCGGTGATTCGTGTCAACAGCCAGTCGGGCAAAGGCGGCGTGGCGTACCTGCTGGAACAGCATGGCATTGTCATGCCACGCCGTTTGCAGATGGAATTCAGCAGCCTGGTCCAGCAGGAAGCCGATGCTTCCGGCCAGGAAGTCAGCGGCGAGATGATCCTGGCCTGCTTTACCCGACACTACCTGGATCAGGGCAACCCTTACACGTTGTTGCAGCCCAAGTTGGTCAGCGAAGGCAACGTGACGTATCTGGAGGGTACGCTGACCGGCGGCGCGAGAGACATCGAACTGAGCGGCGAAGGCAACGGCCCGCTGGCGGCGCTGGTGGACGCATTCGCTCAACGCGGCGTGCACTTCGACATCGCCGATTACCATGAGCATGCCACCCGTGACGGTGCCCAGGCCGAGGCGCTGGCCTACGTGGAGATCCGTGTGAACAACCAGCTGCTGTTTGGTGCTGCCCGCGATGGCAGTATTCTGCTGGCGTCCCTCAAGGCGGTGACGAGTGCGGTCAACCGCGCATCGCGTCTGGGCCTGCTCAGCGTGGCGAGTGCTGCGGTGCCTTCCTGAGATGAATGCGCATACCGCATTGGCGGCGCTCACCGGTAACTTTGGTCACGGTGACATCGTTGCCTCGCATCGACATGAAGAAGGCCAGTTGGTCTATGCCATCAACGGCGTGATGCTGGTATCGGTGGTCGGCACCACGTGGGTGGTGCCTTCCGGACACGCGTTGTGGGTGCCCTCGGGGCAGGAGCATCAGATCCGCATGACCGGCGAGGTGCGCATGCGCACGTTGCTGATCACCCCCGGCGCCCACCGTGCCTTGACCGAGGAGTGCCACGTCATCCGCGTATCGCCACTGCTGCGCGAGTTGATCATCGCTGCGTCCGAGGTGCCTGACAGTGAGTCGGCCGCGGTGCGTCATGTGCAGATTGTCGACCTGATTTTCTCCGAACTCGACCGGGCACAAAGGGTGTTGGCCCATGTGCCGATTCCGGACGAGCCGCGGCTCAAGTCGCTGTGCGCCGACTTTATCGACAACCCTTCCCAGGAGTCGAAGCTGGAGAGCTGGGCGGTGCAACTCAATATGAGTTCGCGCACCCTGGCTCGGCTGTTCCAGAAAGAGTTGGGCATGAGTTACGGCGAGTGGCGCAAGCGCACGCGGCTGCTGCTGAGCATGCAGCGCCTGGCCTGCGGCGTGTCCATTCTGGAAGTGGCGCTGGAGCATGGTTATCAAAGCCCGAGCGCTTTTACCGCGATGTTCAAACGCACCATGGGTTATACACCGAGCAACTGCCGTCTGGTCTGAGCCGCACCCGGCGTTCACACCCCTCCCACTGGACATGGCCCGCGGCTGCGCAGGGCCATGTTTGCGTCTGCGCGGCCGACGGTTGCTCAGGATTCAACGGTGGCACGCAGGTTGTCCCAATCGAAACGATGGTTGTCTGGAACTCGGGAGATGCGCGACGCGGTGCTCTCTTAATCTGCGTCTCTACTTAGCACTCTGGATTTCTGCGATGGGTTCGCCTTCTTTTTCCGCGCGGCACTGCCGTCTTTCGCTCCTGGGCGTGGCGGTTGTCTGGTTGACGGGGTGTTCCTCCTGGGTCGCCCATACGCCGGCGCAACCCCACCCGCAGCGCATCGATGCCTTGAGTCGCCTGCCGCAAGGCGTATCGGCCCAGGCGTTACCCGACCGTTGGTGGCAGTTGTACAACGACCCCAGACTCGATGCGCTGGTGCAGCAAGCGTTGGCGCACAACCGTGACCTGGCGGCGGCGCAGGCCCATGTGCAGGCGATGCTGGCCGGGATCATGCAAGCCGACGCCGAGCGTTGGCCGTCCACGCAGGCCTCGCTGGGCGCCGTTTACGGCAAGACGGCCGACGATCAGACCCTGGCCAAAGCCACCGACAGCCACGCGCCGTCGCAGTGGGCGTTCAACCCGGGCTTCGAGTTGGCTTACCAGGTGGATGTGTGGGGCCAGGTCCAGCGCAGCATCGAGCGGGCGCAGGTGCAGGCGGCGGCGGCCCAAGACGCCGAAGACCTGCTGCGTATCACGGTCGCTGCGCAAACCACTCGCGCTTACGTGAATGCCTGTGCCCTGGGCGCACGCGCCAAGGTGCAGCGCCATTCACTGGAAGTGGTCGGGCACAGCCTGGCACTGACCGATCGCCAGCGTCAGGCAGGCGTGGTCACGGATCTTGAATACAGCCGCATGCAGGCATTGCAGGGCGAAACCCTGGCCTTGCTGCCGATGCTGGAGGCGCGTCGCCAGGCCGCGTTGTATGAACTGGCGATGCTGACTGGCGTGGCGGACCTGGAGCAAGGCTCAGGCGCGGCGACCTGCGAAGCGGTGCCGCAACTCGCCGCCGCACTGCCGGTGGGGGACGGCTGGCAATTACTGGCGCGTCGCCCGGATATTCGCCAGGCCGAGCGGGCATTGCAGGCAGCCACGTTACAAGTGGATATCGTCCAGGCCGACCTGTATCCGAAGGTGACCTTTGGTGCATCAGTGTCTTCCTCGGCCAGCAAACCCCATGAACTGGGCGACAGCAGCGCGGTGATGTTCGGCATCGGCCCGCTGATCACCTGGCAGTTCCCCAACTGGCGTGCCAATCGCGCACGGGTCAACCAGGCCCGGGCGCTTGAGCAGGTGCAGGTCGCGCAATTCGAGGCCAGCGTGCTCAACGCCCTCAAGGACGTGCGCCAGGCACTGGCGTTGTACGACGGCGAGCGCCAGCGCCACGCCGCCCTGAGCCAGGCGCTGGAGAGCAGTCAGCACGCCTACAGGCTCGCGCAGTTCAATTACAACGCCGGCTCCATCGACTTTCTCGACGTGCTCGACAGCGAGCGTGAGCTGATCCGCCTGCAAGCCACGCGCGCCGACGCCGATGGCCAGTTGCTGCAGCGCCAGATCAGTCTGTTTCGCGCCCTGGGCGGCGGTTGGCAGTCCGCTTCCAGCCAGGCCCCGACCGCTGCGCTCACCCACGCTTCCGTCAATTCTTCCGGTACCCAGCCATGAATATCGCTGTTGATGAAAAAAACACTGTGCAGGATGAGCAGGAGCAGGTGGTCGAGCAACTCATGCACGACCGCAAGCAACGCCGCAAACGCAACCTGATCCTGCTCGGTGGTGCTGTTTTATTGATCGCGGCAGTGGCGTTCGGCGTGTATTGGATGACCATCGGGCGCTACCTGGAACAGACCGATGATGCCTACGTGCGCGCCGACTGGATTCCCATCAGTCCGCGGGTATCGGGCTACGTGGCCCAGGTGCTGGTCGAGGATGACCAGCCCGTCAAGGCCGGGGATGTGCTGGTGCGCATCGAGGACCGTGACTACCAGGCGAGGTTGGCCCAGGCCCGTGCGGAGTTGGCTGAAACGCAAGCCTCGATTGCCGCCCAGCAGGCCAACCTGCAAGTCACCGACAGCCTGATCGCGCAACAAAAGGCCGGTATTGCCCAGGCTGAGGCGCACACGCGCAGCGTAGGAGCGGAGTTGCGCCGCGCCGGTCTGGATCAGCGTCGCTATGAAGGCCTGGTCCGTGAGCATGCCGCCAGCGCCCAGCGCCTGGAAAGCGCAGCCGCCAGTTACACCCAGGCCAGCGCTGCGGTGGAAATTGCCCGGGCGATGCAGCGCCAGCAGGAAACCCGGCTGAATGTCGCCATTACCCGGCGCCAATTGGCCGATGCCTCGCTCCAGCAGCAAATAGCCCGGCGCGGCCAGGCCGAGGCGCAGTTGAAACTGGCGACCAACGCGCTTGAAGACACCTTGATCCGCGCGCCGATCGACGGGGTGGTGGGGCAGCGCAAGGTGCGCACGCGCCAGTACGTCGCGCCGGGCCTGCCGTTGCTGGCGGTGGTGCCTCTGCATCAGGCCTATGTGGTGGCCAACTACAAGGAAACCCAGCTGCGCGACATGCGCGCCGGGCAACCGGTGGATATCAGTGTCGACAGCTATTCGGGACGCAAGCTCACGGGGCATGTGGTGAGTTTTTCGCCGGGCTCGGGAGCGGTGTTCGCGCTGCTGCCGTCGGACAACGCCACCGGCAATTTCACCAAGATCGTGCAGCGCTTCCCGGTGAAGATCGTGATTGATCAGCACGATGAAGGTGGCCCGATTCTGCCGGGCATGTCGGTGATTACCACGGTAGATACCCGTCCTGCCGTGCAGGACGCCAAGCATGACTGAGGCCGGCGAGAAAACCGTCTCCTTTCGCGCCTGGGTGGCGGTGATCGGCGGGCTGTTCGGCTGTTTCATGGCCGGCATGAACGTACACGTGACCAGCGCCGCGCTGCCTGAAATCGAAGGCTCGCTGGGCGCGACTTTTGAGGAGGGCTCGTGGATTTCCACGGCGTATCTGGTCGCCGAAATCGTCATGATCCCGCTGACCGCCTGGCTGGTGCAGGTGTTTTCCCTGCGCCGGGTGATGCTGGTGGGCTCGTTTGTATTCCTGGTGGCTTCCATCGCGTGTTCCTGGGCGCCCAACCTGGAAGTCATGATCATCATCCGGGTCATCCAGGGCGCTGCCGGCGCGGTGCTGATCCCGTTGTCGTTCCAACTGATCATCACCGAACTGCCACCGAGCAAGATCGCCATGGGCATGGCGCTGTTCGCCCTGTCCAACAGCGTGGCCCAGGCCGCCGGGCCGTCGATTGGCGGCTGGCTGACTGACGCCTATTCCTGGCGCTGGATTTTCTACCTGCAACTGGCCCCCGGCATTCTGCTGTTGCTGGCGGTGGCGTGGTCCATCGATGCCAAACCGATGCAGTTGAGCCTGCTCAAGCGCGGCGATTGGGGCGGTATTTTGGCCATGATCGTCGGCCTGGGCGGTTTGCAGATCGTGCTCGAAGAGGGTGGGCGCAAGGACTGGTTCGGCTCCGATTTCATCGTGTGGATGTCGTTGGTCGCAGGCATCGCCCTGGTGTATTTCGTGCTGTCACAGCTCTACGGCAGCCGCTCCTTCATCAACCTGCGCTTGCTCAAAAGCTACAACTTCGGCGTGGCGAGCGCGGCGATGTTCATTTTTGGCGGGGCCACGTTCGGCCTGGTCTTTCTGGTACCCAATTACCTGTCCCAGTTGCAGGGCTACAACGCGCGCGAAATCGGCATCAGCCTGATTGCCTACGGGATGGTGCAACTGGTGCTGGCACCGTTCATGCCGCGCCTGATGAAGTGGCTCAACCCCAAGCTGATGGTTGCCAGCGGATTTTTCATCATGGCCCTGGGGTGCTATCTCGGTGCGCATCTGGACGTGGACAGCGCCGCCAACGTGATCATCCCGTCCACCGTGGTACGGGGCATCGGGCAGCCATTGATCATGGTGGCGTTGTCGGTGTTGGCCGTGTCCGGGTTGGCCAAGGATGAGGCCGGTTCGGCTTCCGCCTTGTTCTCCATGCTGCGCAACCTGGGTGGCGCCGTGGGCACAGCCGGGTTGACGCAGATCGTTGCGATGCGCGAGCGCTTTCATTCCGAGCGCGTCGGCGAGTCGATCACCCTGTTTTCCCCGTCATTGCAGGAGCGCCTGCGCGCCAGCATGGCAGACAGTGAAGCATTCATCTTCAACCAGCTATTGCCCGCCCAACAGCAAGTGATTGAAAGCCTGATGCATACGGTGCGTCGCGAGGCCTACCTGATGGCCTACAGCGATGCGTTCTACGTGTCCTGTATCGCGTTGATCCTGTGTGGTGTGGCGGCATTGGCATTGCGTCAACAAGCAAAGAATTAAATGCATAAAGTCCGCAATTGATACGCGGTACTTCTCAACGAGCAAGAGGGAACTTGAATGGTGAAAAGGCGAATGGCCTGTTGACAGTTTGGTGACTTGCTAACTTAGCAATGACATACAGTTTGCAAATGCTCAGATCCGGTGAGTAGGCAAACTCACGCCCGACAAAGTTGATGTCTATAACTTTGATCGGGCTTCTGTTGTTGTATGTTTTATAGTTCGGAAATATTTTGTATTATTTATTGAGAAAACACTTGCTGAGCGTAATGAACTTCCTCTAAGTTTCGTCTTGCTTCGGCGGCTGACCGCTCGGTCCGACGAAGTGTCATGCTGTAATTCAACTGAAATACATAGTGTGCTGGCCGGTAATGGCGAGATAAGCCTGCTCATGCCTGAAAAAAGGCAGGCTGGTTTATATCGATCGGTCGGGACCCAACTAAGCCTGATGAGGAGAGCAACATGGAAGATAAAAAGTCGCACTTGAACGCCAAGAAAACCGAACTGGGCAATCATCGGATCTTTGCTGAGATCAATTCATTGCCGGTCTTGCGCGCCTTTATGGAAACCCATGTCTTTGCCGTGTGGGATTTCATGTCTCTGGCCAAGCGTCTGCAACAGGACCTGACCTGTACTCGACTGCCATGGCTCCCACCCTTGGACCCGGCGGCAGCGCACTTGATCAACGAAATCATCCTCGGCGAAGAGTCTGACCAGAACCTGCAGGGCGGTCACTACAGCCACTTCGAACTCTACCTGCACGCTATGCGTGAAGTCGGCGCCAGCACCGACAAGATTGAATTCTTCGTCAAACTGATGCGTGAAGGTGTCGACCTGCAGACCGCGTTGAACCGCTGCGGCGCAGGCCTGGCAGCCTCGGCCTTTGTGACCGACACCATCGAAACCGCCATAAACGCCTCCACGCACTGTGTCGCCGCAGCGTTCCTGCATGGGCGTGAGAGCGTTATTCCGGAGATGTTCCAGCGCATTCTTGATGACTGGGATATCACCGCCGACGACGCCCCGACCTTCCGCTACTACTTGCAACGCCATATTGAAGTCGACTCCGAAGATCACGGCCCGGCGGCGGAAAGCCTGCTCGCGCGCCTGGTCAACGGTGATGCTCAGCGCCAGGAAGAAGTCTACGAGTCGGCCATCGCAGCCGTGCAAAGTCGCCTGGCGCTCTGGGACAACTTGCGCGTGGCCATGCGCGAAAATGTCAGTGAGTGCGTGGCATGAACATAGAAATCATCGAAGCGGACCAGGCCCAATGGTTCGAGGTCAAGTCCGAGCGCGGGATCACCCTGACGGTATTCAAGGACACGTTGGACCCCATCAATAAAACCGGTATTCGCACGCGTCTGGTGCGTTTTCATCCGGGCGGCGGCACCCGTGAAATTTATACACATGATTATCACGAAGAAGTGTACTTGATCGAAGGCGATCAAACAGAGTTGGCCAGTAATGAACGTCCCGAGAAGACGTACCGTGATGGTGCTTACTTCTTCAGGGCGGCGCACACCGAGCACGGTCCGTTCAACTCCAAAGACGGTTGCCTGTTGTTTGAAGTGCATTACTACTGATCATCATGAACAAAGGGAACGCTTCATGAGAGCTGAAGAATATCAATCATTTTCCGAAGCGTGGGAGGAGCGTGCGACGATTCGTACGCGCCCGAGGCGTCGTTTGGAAGATGATGAAAAGTTAATATTCCCGATCAGTCGCCAACCGCTGGTAATGGGCGCAACGTTCATCCGCGAATGTGCGCACTTGCAGCACTTTGTGCTTGTTCAAAGCCTGTACAAGTTCATTAACGATGTGGTGATTTTCGAGACGGAAATCGTCGACAAAACCGCCAGGAGCATCGCGAAAGATAACTTCGCCATCCGCTTCCCGTTTGCCTGCCGGTATGACGCGATGACCGTGGTAGTCGATGAGGACTATCACGCATTGGTGGCGATGGATTACATGCAGCAGACCATCGAGCTGACCGGGATCGAGCCCATCACCTTGCCTGCGGAAATCGAACTCAGCCGTTCGATTCCCAAAGCCCTGGCGATGGCGCCCGAGCACCTCAAAGCGGCTGTGGAGTTGATCTGCGTCGCGGTGGCCGAAAACACCTTGACCAACGATGTCGCGGCATTTGCCCGGGACGACTCGGTGAAGGCATCGGTCAAGGGGTTGATGGCAGACCATTTGGCGGACGAAGGTCGGCACTCCGGCTTTTGGGCCAAGTTGACGCGCATTTACTGGCGCACGGCGAGCGAGGAAGACAAGCGCACGCTGGCCGCGATCATGCCGGTGTTTCTCGCTGAGTACCTGACGAACGAGATCCAGCAGGGGTTCGATTTCGCCTTGATCGAGCAGTTGCCAGTGAGCCCTGCTGTCAAGGCGGCGCTGCGCGAGGAGGTCGAAGGCATGAGTTTTCCGATCACGCCGACGCACCCGCTGGTGGGCAACATCGTCCGATTCTTCAAACACAGCGCCATGCTCGACGCTCCCTGCATGCAGGAAGCGCTCGCCGATTATTTGCGCTAGAGGAGAACTTCAATGAGACATCTTGATATCGTTCTGTGCGGGCGCAGCCATGCGCTCGCCTGCCTTACGCAAGAGCTGCAGCAGATGGGCCATACCACCCATCTGCTGCCCACTGACAGTGCCAATGAGCGCGCCCGGTTACCGGTTCCGGACCTGCTGATCGACGACGCCAGCACGACGCGGTTTCCTCAGTATCCCGCGTGTCACCATCTGTCCTTACGGATGCGGTCCGACGATGCCGGCGATGTGTTCGCGCCCTTGCACCTTGAATGCCTGTGGCGTGCGGGGGAGGGCGACTGGATGACGCTGGGACGTCGTGAAGTCGATGCCGACACGGCCGGCAATGGCGCCGACCTGATGCAGGAAGCCATCGCACAACTGGTGGACATGGCCAGCGTGCACATTGGCCGCTACTCGCGCAGTGCCGACTACCTCGAGACGCCGCGTGAGCCGGTCAAGGCGCTCGACAGCCTGTCGAGCCTGACCCAGCTGGATCGACTGGCCTGGCAGCATCGCCACAATGCGACTGCCAACGTCGGGTTGCTGCAGGAAGCCCGGCAACCCTTCGTCCAGCGCCTGGCCGACAGTCTGCTGGCCAATGCCGAGCGCAGTGCCTTGAAAGTCGATGGGCACGGCATGTCCTATGCGCAACTGCATGCCTACAGCGTGGCCATCCAGGAGCGCTTGCAGCCTTTGCTTCAAGCGCAGGGCGGTGGGCTGACCGTGGTCGGCATCTCCTTGCCCAAAGGCTCGGCACTGTACGCAGCGATCCTGGCGGTGATCGGCTGCGGCGCCGTGTACCTGCCGCTGGACCCGAACCATCCTGCGGAGCGTCGTGGGGCGATCCTTAAGCATGCCAATGCCAGCTTGCTGATCCAGGAGACCGACGCCGTCAACCCGCTTGCGGGCCTGGCAACCCTGGACATCAGCCACCTGGATTTCTTCCACCATGGCGCCAAAGGCTACAGCCGCGTGGCCCTGGCGCCGGATCAGAGTCTGCTGCGCGTGCCGTTGGCGGGGGCGGCGCCCTGTGTGGCGATCTATACCTCGGGCACCACCGGGCAACCCAAGGGGGTCTTGCTGAGCGTCGACAACCTGAGCCACTTTTGCGCGTGGTATGCGCGCTATGTGGAGCTGGACCGTCACAGCCGTGCGTTGCAGTTTTCCACGATCAATTTCGATGCCTCGCTGCTGGACATCTTCCCCACGCTGATCCAGGGCGCCGAACTGATCGTCCCCACCGAGGACCAGCGCCGCGATCCCGTCGCGCTGGCCGAGTTGATTGAGCAGGAGCAGGTGACTCACGCCTTCCTGCCACCGGCCTTGCTCAGCATCCTTGCGCTCGAATCGTTGTACGGCCTGCAGCATCTGGTGACCGGGGGCGATGTGTGCGAGCCCCATGTCATCGAGCAACTGGTGGGCCACTGCCAGTTGCATAACATTTATGGCCCGACCGAGACCACGGTGCTTGCCACGTGCCGCACGTTCCAGGCAGGCGACAATAACCGCAACCTCGGCGTGCCGATTGCCAATACCGCGATTTACCTGCTCGATGAGCAGGGGCAGCCGGTCGGGCAAAACGGCAGTGGTGAGATCCATATCGCCGGGCCGGGGGTGGGCCTGGGGTATCTGGACGCCGCGCAAATGACCGCCGAGCGTTACCGCCTGCATGAATTGCCCGACGGGCAACGGTTGCGCCTGTACCGCACCGGCGACCTGGCGCGTTGGACCGAGGACGGCATCCAGATCATCGGACGCCTGGATAACCAGGTGAAGATTCGCGGTTTTCGTGTCGAGCCTGAAGAGATCGAACACTTGCTGCAATCGAGCCAGTTGTTCCGTCAGCTGGCGGTGGTGATCGATCAGCAGCGGCGCATCCTCGCGTTTTTCTCCCAGCCCCACGGCGGTGACGGCCACGCCGCCAGCGAACAGCTGCAGGCTTACGCACTCAAGCACTTGCCCGACTACATGCGCCCCAGCGCTTACTGCCTGCTGGAACGCCTGCCGGCCACGGCCAACGGCAAAGTCGACCGCAAGGCCTTGAAGAATCTGCCCGTGAACTACAAACCCCAAGGGCCGCGCCAGGCGCCACAGAACCCCACGCAGGAGCAGTTGCTCGGGCTGTGGTCCACCCTGCTCGATATGCCCGGCGTCGATATTTCCGTGGAGGACAGCTTTTTCAATCTCGGCGGCCACTCCATCCTGCTGTCGCAAATGCTCATGGGCATTCGCGAGATGTTCGGCAAAGGGGTTTCGATCAACCGCTTTATCGAACAGCCGACGCTGATCAACCTCGCCAACCTGATCGACCAGGACGTCGAAGCCACCGCCACCGTCAGCCCGCAGGCATTGCGTGACGCGACGCTGCGGCCTGAGCTGGACGTGTTGCCGATCAGCCGCCTGGGCAACCTGCATAAAGTCATCGTCACCGGCTCCAACGGGTTTCTGGGTGTGCACATCGTTGAGGCACTGCTGGAACTGGGCAGCACCGAAGTGGCGTGCCTGGTGCGTGAATCGGGGGGAATGAGCGCTCAGCAGCGTTTCGAACAGGCGTTGATTCAGAACCGCCTCGAGCACCTTGACCTGAGCCGGGTGCGGGTGTTGGCGGCCGATATCAGCCAGCCTCGCCTGGGCCTGTCGGAAGCGGACTACGAGTGGCTGGACCGTGAATACGGCGTGTTGATCTATAACGCGGCCAACGTCAACCACGTGCTCGACTATGAATCGCTGGTCAAGGACAACGTCACGCCCGTGCTGGAATGCCTGCAACTGTGTGAGGGGCGCAGCAAGAAGGTGTTCAATTTCATCTCCACCTTGTCCGCGTCCAGCACGGTGGATGCACAGGGGCGCGTGCTGGAAGAACCACCGGCGTTCACACCGCCGATCTACATTCGCAATGGCTACAACCTGTCCAAGTGGGTGGCCGAGCGCATCTTGTGGAACGCCAGTGAGTCGGGGGTGTGGGTCAACCTCTATCGTCCGGGAAACATTGCCTTCAATACGCGGACCGGTGTGTGCCAGCCCCATCAGAACCGCTTGATGCTGATGCTCAAGGGGTCATTGCAGCTTAAGGAAGTGCCTGAGCTGGCGCTGAACTTCGACCTGATGCCGGTGGACTTCCTGGCTCGCTTCATCGCGTTTCACGCCAGCCGGCATAACCGCTCCAAGGCCGTCTTCAACCTGCACAACCCGTTGCCCTTGAGCTGGGCGCATTACCTGGAGGCGTTTCGCGCCGCTGGTCACGATTTCCAGATGGTCCCGGTGACACAATGGCAGCAGCGCCTGTCGGCAATCGACAGTGACAATGCGTTATTCGGTGTCGTCGGCTTTTACCTCAATGGCTTTGAAGAGGACATCGGCGATATCTCGATGATCGAGTACCACAATGCGCTCTCAGGCATCCGTAGCATGGGTGAAGACTACCCGGCCAAAAACAGTGCGCTGCTGCAAAAAGGCTGCGACTACCTCAAGCAAATCGATTTCATCTAAGCAAAAAAAGGAGCTGTCCCATGCAACATTTTGAACCCGATACCCTGGTACGCAACCCCGTGGGCAACCCTGTGGTCGCCAGCGTCACGGTCAATGGCGACGCGCGCAGCGTGTGGAATATCGTCGGAGACTTTTCCGGTTTCGCCAAATTCATCCCGGCGTTGTCCCACATCGAAATGACCGGGGAGGGCGTGCGCTCGGTACGCAAGAAGCTGTTCAAGGACGGCAATGTGGTGATCGAGCAACTCAACAGCCATGACAACGAAGGCATGACCATGACCTGGTCGCTGATCTACACTTCGCTGAATATCGGCAACCTGTGGGCCGTCATGCAAGTGGAGCCGCAAGGTGCGAATCAAAGCCTGGCGACCTGGACCATCATTGGCCAGCCCTATACCGGCGGCCCGGAGGACGTACCGGCGTTCGAGGCATTCCTGCAAGGGTTTGCCGATGATGCGATGAGCAACGTGCAGAAGTTGTTTGCCTGACGCTTCAGGTGTACCGCCCTGTGAGTACCGTTGGATCAGCGGTATTCGCGGGGCTTTGAACCCGCCGTACTCCCCCCGCAAAATGCCCGCGCACTGCCAGATTAGGCTTTTGAATCCATTCGATATTCTGTAGCCTTGCGCAGCTTCAGCTTTACCCGTGCTTGATGAACACACACTTCGTCCGGCGGCGCCCGAAGGGCTCCAGAGCCGGTGGTACACTCGACTTTCGCGCTACTGCGCCTGCAGGTCTTGCGAACATGACCCATATTTCCGAACGCCTACTGGTTCAAGCCCATCTCGACGCCAAGCAGCCCAAGGCCCTCAGCGCCAGTGAAGAGGCGAGCCTGCGTGCCGCCATCGCCGCCGAGCTCAAAGCGCAAGACGCGGTGCTGGTCGCCCACTTCTACTGCGACCCGGTGATTCAGGCGCTGGCCGAAGAGACCGGCGGTTGTGTTTCCGACTCCCTGGAAATGGCGCGCTTCGGCGCCGCGCACCCAGCCAAAACCGTGCTGGTGGCGGGGGTACGGTTCATGGGCGAAACCGCGAAAATCCTGACCCCGGAAAAACGTATCCTGATGCCGACCCTGGAAGCCACCTGCTCCCTGGACCTGGGTTGCCCGGTGGACGAATTTTCCGCGTTCTGTGACCAGCACCCCGAGCGCACGGTGGTGGTCTACGCCAATACCTCGGCGGCAGTCAAAGCCCGCGCCGATTGGGTGGTGACGTCCAGTTGCGCGCTGGAGATCGTCGAAAGCCTGATGGACAACGGCGAGACGATTATCTGGGGCCCGGACAAGCACCTGGGCACCTACATCCAGCGCCAGACCGGCGCCGACATGCTGCTGTGGGACGGTGCCTGCATCGTCCACGAAGAGTTCAAGTCCAAGCAGCTCGAAGACATGAAGGCGCTGTATCCGGACGCGGCGATCCTGGTGCACCCGGAATCGCCGACCTCGGTGATCGAGCTGGCGGACGCCGTCGGTTCCACCAGCCAGTTGATTGCGGCAGCGCAGCGCCTGCCGAACAAGACGTTCATTGTCGCCACCGACCGCGGCATCTTCTACAAGATGCAGCAGCTGTGCCCGGACAAGGTCTTCATCGAAGCGCCTACCGCCGGCAACGGCGCCGCGTGCCGCAGCTGCGCGCACTGCCCGTGGATGGCGATGAATACGCTGGAACGTACGTTGCAGTGCTTGCGCGAGGGCAGTAACGAGATATTCGTCGAGCCGTCGGTGATCCCGCAGGCGGTGCGGCCGCTCAAGCGCATGTTGGATTTCACCCAGGCTGCGCGGCTCAAACTGGCCGGCAACGCCTGATTCAAGGCTGCCTGGGTAAAAACTGTGGGAGGGGGCTTGCCCCCGATGGCGGTGTGACAGTCACCCTGTATGTTGACTGATCCACCGCTATCGGGGGCAAGCCCCCTCCCACATTTGGATCTGCACTATCCTGCGATTACTTTTTTTGCTTCGGGATCCGCACCAGTTGCGTGTCCGAATAGATGTCATGCCAGCTGCGCTTTTGCTTGTCGAACAGCGACCAGATAAACCCCAGCCCCACACACAACCACGACGCAATCGACACCACAAAGCGTAGCAACGCCTGCCACAGGCTGATACGCGTGCCGTCGGCGTTTTGCACGCGCACGCCCCATACCTGCATACCCAGGGTCTGCCCGGAATGGGTCCAGAATTTGGCGAAAAAACCGAACAGCACAAACAGCAGGATCGTCGACAGCAATGGGTCACCGTCCAGTGCGCCGGACTCGGTGAGTGTGCGCATCTTCGCTTCACCCACGAAGGCGATCCACACCAGCTTGTAGATAAAGGCGGTGACGATCAGCAGGGCGGTGCACAACAGGAAATCATAGAACATCGCTGCCAGGCGGCGGCCCAGGCCAACGGCGGGGAACTCGCCTTGGGGGCGCAACAGGGGCTTGGGCATGGCAGGGCTCTCTGGTGAAAACGTGCAGTTTACGCAATGGCGCCCATAAAAAAGCCCCTGATGTCATATCAGGGGCTTTTTGTCGCAGGAAGGATCAGCCTTCTGCTTGTACTTCGTCAGCCTGCAGGCCTTTCTGGCCTTGCACTGACACGAAGGTGACCTTCTGGCCTTCCTTCAGGCTCTTGAAGCCGTTGCCCTGGATAGCGCGGAAATGCACGAACAGATCCGGACCGCTTTCTGGAGTGATAAAACCAAACCCTTTCTCGTCGTTGAACCACTTGACGGTACCGCTCTGACGTTCAGCCATTTTCTTCTTTCCTTTGACGCTAAAAATTAATGACAGCCTCTTTCACACGAAAGAGTACTGGGCTGGGTTGCAGGAAAGTAAGAGACGTCGAACGGGTTGTAGCATTACTACTTCAGCTACTGCCCAGGTCCAGGTTCCAAGCGACCCATGCAAACACAGTGGGCAAACTCTACGCCAACTAATATGGAAAAAACAAGCCCTGCCAGAAAGCCCGGTTTTGCTCGGGCTGATGACAGTTTGGTGAATAAATTCACGCCGGCTTATTCGATAGGCGTGCTCACTTGTTATAGGGCAATCCCTATAACAAAGACTATCGCTTGTGCACTGTTATATGGCGGCTGCGTTACAGTTTAGTGCACGTAACGCAGCCGCGTTACTTATGGAAACGATCTATCAGCCACGGAAGTAACGTTGCGGTACAAATGGCATTTTACTTACACGTAATGGCACCTTTTTCCCACGCACCAGCGCAGAAACCTCGGTATCCAGTGCGGTAAAGGCGCTGTCCAGGTAACCCATCGCCAACGGTCCGCCCAGCGTGGGACCAAAGCCACCGCTGCACACGCTGCCAATCACCGCGCCCTCGGCATCGACGATTTGCGCGCCTTCACGTACCGGAGTGCGCTCCTGGGGCAACAAGCCAACGCGCTTGCGGCTCACGCCGGTTTGCTGCTGGGTGAAGATTCGGTCTGAACCGGGGAAGCCGCCGGCACGCGCGCCATCGGCACGGCGCGCTTTGGAAATCGCCCACAGCAGGCTGGCTTCGATTGGGGTGGTCTCGGTGTCCATGTCATGCCCGTACAGGCACAGGCCGGCCTCGAGGCGCAGGGAGTCGCGCGCACCCAGGCCGATCGCCTGCACTTCGGCTTCGGCCAGCAGGCTGCGGGCAAGGCTCTCGGCATTTTCAGCCGGTACGGAAATTTCGAAACCGTCTTCACCGGTATAGCCGGAGCGGCTGACGTAGCAGTCCACACCCAGCAGGCGCAGGGTGGCGAATTGCATGAACGTCATCTGGGTAACTTGCGGTGCCAGGCGCGCCAGCACCTTTACCGCCGCCGGGCCTTGCAGGGCCAGCAATGCGCGGGCTTCGAACAACGGTTCGATGCTGCACTGGTCGCCGATGTGCTGGCGCAGGTGCGCCAGGTCCTGGTCCTTGCAGGCGGCATTGACCACCAGGAATAGTTCGTCATTGCCCAGGTTGGCCACCATCAGGTCGTCGAGGATGCCGCCCTGCTCGTTGGTGAACATCGCGTAGCGCTGCATGCCTACCGGCAGGTCGATGATGTCGACCGGCACCAGGGTTTCCAGGGCTTTGGCGGCATTGGCGCCGGTCAGGCGGATCTGGCCCATGTGCGACACATCGAACAGGCCGGCCTGTTCACGGGTGTGCAGGTGCTCTTTCATGACGCCCAGCGGGTATTGCACCGGCATGTCGTAGCCGGCGAAGGGCACCATGCGCGCGCCCAGTTCGAGGTGCAGGGCGTGCAATGGGGTTTTCAACAGGGTTTCGGTGGACATGTTCAGCTCCTGAAACTTATTTTTCGAGGCCGACTCGGTCAAGTGTGGGAGGGAGCAAGCCCCTCCCAGATTTTTTGACCCCTTTCAGTCAGGCGGGTTACGCGTAGCTCTCGATTGACGGGCACGCACACACCAGGTTGCGATCGCCAAACACGTTGTCGACCCGGCCCACCGGCGGCCAGTACTTGCCTTCGATCAACGAGGCTACCGGGTACACCGCCTGTTCACGGCTGTACGGGTGCGTCCACTCGCCCACCAGTTCCGCTGCGGTATGCGGGGCGTTCTTGAGCGGGTTGTCGTCCTTGTCCAGGGTGCCGTTTTCCACGGCGCGAATCTCTTCGCGAATGGCGATCATGGCCTCGCAGAAGCGGTCCAGTTCTTCCCTGGATTCACTTTCGGTCGGCTCGATCATCAAGGTGCCTGCTACCGGGAACGACATGGTCGGCGCGTGGAAGCCGAAGTCGATCAGGCGCTTGGCCACGTCGTCCACGCTGATGCCGCTGCTGTCCTTGAGCGGGCGCAGATCGAGGATGCATTCGTGCGCGACCAGGCCGTTGCTGCCGGTGTACAGCACCGGGTAGTGCTCTTCCAGGCGACGGGAAATGTAGTTGGCATTCAGGATCGCCAACTGCGACGCGCGCTTGAGGCCCGCGCCGCCCATCATGCTGATGTACATCCAGGTGATCGGCAAAATGCTTGCGCTGCCGAACGGTGCGGCACACACCGCGCCTTCCTTGCGCGCCATGGCCGCATGGCCTGGCAGGAAGGGCGTGAGGTGCGACTTGACGCCAATCGGGCCAACGCCCGGGCCGCCACCGCCGTGGGGAATGCAGAAGGTTTTGTGCAGGTTCAGGTGGGAGACGTCGCCGCCGAACTTGCCCGGTGCGCACAGGCCCACCATGGCGTTCATGTTGGCGCCGTCGATGTACACCTGGCCGCCGTTGTCGTGGATGATCGCGCAGATGTCGCGAATGCCTTCCTCGAACACACCGTGGGTGGACGGGTAGGTGATCATCAGCGCGGCGAGGTGCTCGCGGTGCTCGATGGCCTTGGCGCGCAGGTCCTCGATGTCGACGTTGCCCCGTGCGTCGCAGGCGGTGACCACCACGCGCATGCCGGCCATGTTGGCGGTCGCCGGGTTGGTGCCGTGGGCCGATGATGGGATCAGGCAGATGTCGCGACGCGCTTCGCCACGGCTCTGGTGGTAGGCGCGGATCGCCAGGAGGCCGGCGTATTCACCCTGGGAACCGGCGTTCGGTTGCAGGGAAATGGCGTCGTAACCGGTGGCCGCGCAGAGCATGGCCTCCAGTTCGCTGGTCAGTTGCTGATAGCCGGCGCTTTGTGCGGCCGGGGCGAACGGGTGCAGGGCACCGAACTCGGCCCAGGTCACCGGGATCATTTCGCTGGCGGCGTTGAGTTTCATGGTGCACGAACCCAGCGGGATCATGGTGCGGTCCAGCGCCAGGTCCTTGTCGGCCAGTTTGCGCAGGTAGCGCATCAGCTCGGTTTCCGAATGGTAACGGTTGAACACCGGGTGGCTGAGGATCGGCGACTGGCGCAGCAGGGCGCTCGGCAGGGTGCTTTGGGTGGCGGCAAAGGTGGGAAGGGCCTTGCCGTCGGCGAAGATGGTCCACAGGGCTTCGATATCGGCCTGGGTGGTGGTCTCGTCGATCGACAGGCCAACGCGCTCGCCGTCCACTACGCGCAGGTTGATGCGCTGGGTGCGTGCCTTGTCGTGCAGGGCGGCGGTGTTTGCGCCGGTGTTCAGGGTGATCGTGTCGAAGAAGTGTTCCTGCTCGACCTTCAGGCCCAGGGCGGTCAGGCCCTTGGCCAGGATCGCGGTCAGTTGGTGAATGCGCTGGGCGATCTGGGTCAGGCCTTCAGGACCGTGGTAAACCGCGTACATGCTGGCGATGTTGGCCAGCAGCACTTGGGCGGTGCAGATGTTGCTGGTGGCTTTCTCGCGGCGGATATGTTGCTCGCGGGTCTGCATGGCCAGGCGCAGGGCCGGCTTGCCGAAACGGTCCACCGACACACCGACCAGACGGCCCGGCATGTCGCGCTTGAACGCATCCTTGGTGGAGAAGTACGCCGCATGCGGGCCGCCAAAGCCCAGTGGCACGCCGAAGCGCTGCGCGCTGCCGATGGCTACGTCGGCGCCGAACTCGCCCGGCGGGGTCAGCAGGGTCAGGGCCAGCAGGTCGGCGGCCACGGCGACCAGCGCATTGGCGGCGTGGAAGCGCTCGGTCAACTCGCGATAATCGAACACATCACCGTTGCTCGCCGGGTATTGCAGCAGGGCGCCGAAAAATGCGCTGACGTCGCTCAGTTCGCGCTCATCCCCCACTACCACATCGATGCCCAGCGGCTCGGCGCGGGTGCGCAGAACGTCGAGGGTTTGCGGGTGGCTGTGCACCGAGGCGAAGAACGCGTTGCTGCCTTTGTTCTTGCTCAGGCGCTTGCAGAAGGTCATGGCTTCGGCGGCGGCGGTGGCTTCGTCGAGCAAGGAGGCGTTGGCGATCGGCAGACCGGTGAGGTCGCTGATCAGGGTCTGGAAGTTCAGCAGCGCTTCCAGGCGGCCCTGGGAAATTTCCGGCTGGTACGGGGTGTAGGCGGTGTACCAGGCCGGGTTTTCCAGGAGGTTACGCAGGATCGGCGATGGCGTATGGCAGTTGTAGTAGCCCTGGCCGATATAGGTCTTGAACAGTTGGTTCTGGCCGGCGATGGTCTTGATCCTGGCCAGGGCCTGGGCTTCGCTCAGGCCGTCTTCCAGGCCGAGCACGCTGGTGCCCTTGATGCTTTCCGGGATCACGCTGGCGCTCAGGGCTTCGAGGGAGTCAAAACCCAGGCTGGCGAGCATCTGCTGCTCGTCTTCCTGGCGCGGGCCGATGTGGCGGGCGATGAATTCGTTGGCGGTGGTCAGATTAACGGTCATGGCGCGCTCCTCAGGCTTCAGCGTTGGCTTTGATCAGGCGGTCGTACGCATCCTGATCCAACAGCTTAGCCACTGCATCGGCGTCGGCTGGTTTAAAGCGGAAGAACCAACCTTCGCCCATCGGGTCTTCGTTGACCAGTTCGGGGCTGCCATCGAGTTTGTCATTCACTTCGAGGACTTCACCGTCCAGGGGCATGTAAACGCCGCTGGCGGCCTTGACCGATTCCACGGTGGACGCTTCGGCGCCCTTGTCGTAGGCCTGCAGCTCAGGCAGTTGCACGAAAACCACATCACCCAGCGCGTTCTGCGCAAAAGCGGTAATGCCCACGGTGACGCTGCCATCGGCTTCGGCGCGCAGCCATTCGTGATCTTCAGTGAAACGCAACTCGCTCATGGAAACTCCTCAGGGCCAGATTCGTCTGGTGGACGGGATTGGAATAATGGGGAGTTGCTTAGCAATATCGCGGCCAAGGTTATTAAAGTGTTACAAAACAATGGGTTATCAAAAGGGGTGGTGATGCTTTGGGTTTTGGCTGTAGCGATTTCGCTACAGTTCGACCTGAGAAAAAAAGACTATGTGGATCAAAGCCTTGCATGGCGCGCGAAAAGCAGGGTTGTAGCGATATCGTTACGCTGTAGCGCTTTCAGTACACAGAATGTCGTTCTCAGACCAAAAATTGGCAATACATTCCAAATGTGGGAGGGGGCTTGCCCCCGATTGCGGTGGATCAGCAATGGATGAGTTGACTGACACAATGCTATCGGGGGCAAGCCCCCTCCCACATGGGTTTGTATTCCACATTTAAATCTGCTGACTTTTGGAGCTAGGGCTTGTTTGGAATGCCGTACTTGCGCAAACGATGGGCAATCGCGGTATGGGAGGTTTGCAGGCGGCTGGCCAGTTGGCGGGTCGAGGGGTAGCTGGTGTAGAGCTTTTCCAGCAGGTCGCGCTCGAAGTGTTCCACCGCTTGTTCCAGGCTGTCGATTTCGCCGTCGCTCTGGCGGGCGACGGACGTGCCGGCGATGTCGAGGTCGCCGATGTCCACCAGGCTGCTTTCACAAATGGCGGCGGCGCGGAAGATCACGTTTTGCAACTGGCGCACGTTGCCCGGCCAACGGTTGCCCAGCAGCGCCGGGTAGGTGCCAGGCGCCAGGCGGCAGACGGGGCGCTGGATCTGCGCGCAGGCCTGCTGCATGAAGTAGCGCGCCAGCAGCAGGATGTCCTGGCCGCGTGCGCGCAACGGCGGTACTTCAACGTTGAGTACGTTGAGGCGGTAGAACAGGTCTTCGCGAAAGGTGCCTTCGCTGACCATCTTTTCCAGGTCGCGGTGGGTGGCGCTGAGGATGCGCACATTGACCTTCACTTCGCGGTCGCCGCCCACCCGACGAAAGCTGCCGTCGTTGAGAAAGCGCAGCAACTTGGCCTGCAGGTACGGCGACATTTCGCCGATTTCATCGAGGAACACCGTGCCCTGGTTGGCCAACTCCATCAGCCCCGGCTTGCCGCCGCGCTGGGCGCCGGTAAAGGCCCCGGGGGCATACCCGAACAATTCACTCTCGGCGAGATTCTCCGGCAGTGCGGCACAGTTCAGTGCCAGGAACGGTGCACTGTGACGGGCGCTGATCGCATGGCAGGCACGCGCCACCAGCTCTTTGCCGGTGCCGGTTTCGCCCTGGATCAACAGCGGGGCATCCAGCGCCGCCACGCGTTGCGCGCGCGCCTTCAAGGTGCGGATGACCGGGGATTCGCCCAACAGCGCGTCGAAACCTTCGGCATGGTCGTGGTGCAGCGCCGACAGTTGCTCGCCGATGCGGTTGGGCGGGTAGAGGGTGAGCAGGGCGCCGGCATCGGTGATCGGCGTGGCGTCCAGCAACAGGGTCTGGCCGTTGACGCTGATCTCGCGCAACGGCAGGCGAAAGCCATGTTCCAGCAAGGTGTCCAACAGCCCTGGGTCGCTGAACAGCTCGGCGATGCTTTCCCCGGCCGGTTCGCGCCCGTATAGAGCGATCAACGCCGGGTTGGCCAACAGGATCGTGCCCGCGCTGTCCAGGGCCAGCACCGGGTCGGTCATCGCCGCCAGCAGCGCGTCGAGTTGCAGGTGGCGGCGCTGGCCGGGAAGGATGTCGACCACCGTCACCGCCTGCACGCCCTGCACGCTGAACAACGCATCGCGCAGTTCCTCGAGCACCTCGGCGCTCAAGGTCGGTGCGTCGATATAGACGTTGGGCGGCATCATCTCCACCGCATCCAGGTTGAGGTTGCGCCCACCCAGCAGGGCCAGGACTTCCTGGGTGATGCCGACGCGGTCGATGAAGCTGACGTGGATACGCATGGGGCGATTGCAATTCTGGGGAGCAGAGGCGGCAAGTATGCCTTGGCGCGGGGCGCAGGTGAAATCTGACAACTGATGGAGATCAAATGTGGGAGGGGGCTTGCCCCCGATGCGGTGTGTCAGCTACAGACTTGTTGGCTGATTCACCGCTATCGGGGGCAAGCCCCCTCCCACATTTTGCACAGTGTTGTGTCAGTGCAGTGGGGTTACTCCAGGTGTTCGGGCTTGACCGGGTCGCCGGATTTCACATCCAGCTGATGGCGCACATCTTCGAACATCAAGTCGTACTGCTTGTGCATCGACCCGTTCAGCACGGCCATTTTCGGCATGCCGTATTTCTGCGCGATGTTCATCGCATGCCGGGCAAAGTCGAACGCCTGGTCCTTGGGCAGGAAGAACTCTTCCTTGAGGTCCTTGCCCTGCACCGAACCGTGCAGCTTGAACAACATGCCCTTGCCTTCCTTGGGGTCCTGGCTGACTTCATAGTCGATGCACAGGTTGTAGCTGTAGTCATGCTCGTTGAGTGCGTGACGTTCGACGTGCAAGTGTCCCGGTTCAAAGGTAGCCATAGGCAAATCTCCTCTACTTCACAGATAGGTGATGCCAGGTGTCGCCGTGCTGATGCGGGTGCCGGCGTGGCCCTGGACGATGGCTTCGATGTCCGAGAGTGAACCGATCACGGCGGTTTTGCCAGTCTGACGGGCGAACTCGCAGGCCGCTTGCACCTTGGGCCCCATGGAGCCGGCGGCGAAGCCGAGTTTTTCCATTTCGTCCGGGTGGGCGTGGCCGATGGCCTTCTGGGTGGGCTTGCCGTAGTCGATAAAGGCGGCGTTGACGTCGGTGGCGATCACCAGCAGGTCGGCGTCCAGTTGCGAAGCCAGCAAGGATGAACACAAGTCTTTATCAATCACGGCTTCAATACCGCGCAGCTTGCCGTCTTCGCCATACATCGTCGGAATGCCGCCGCCGCCGGCGCAGATCACGATGGCGTTTTTTTCCAGCAGCCACTTGATCGGGCGGATTTCAAAGATGCGTTTCGGGCGGGGGCTGGCCACCACACGGCGGTATTTGTCGCCATCCGGGGCAATCGCCCAGCCTTTTTCAGCGGCGAGTTTTTCGGCTTCGGCTTTGGTATACACCGGGCCGATGGGCTTGGTCGGGTTCTGGAAGGCCGGGTCCCTGGCGTCCACTTCAACCTGGGTAAGCAGGGTGGCGAACGGCACTTCGAAGTCCAGCAGGTTGCCCAGCTCCTGTTCGATGATGTAGCCGATCATGCCTTCGGTTTCGGCGCCCAGCACGTCCAGCGGGTAGGGCGAGACGCTGGTGTAGGCCGCCGCCTGCAACGACAGCAGGCCGACTTGCGGGCCATTGCCGTGGGCGATCACCAGCTCGTTGCCGGCGTGGATCTTGGCGATCTGTTCGGTGGCGATGCGGATATTGGCGCGTTGGTTGTCCGCGGTCATGGGTTCACCACGGCGCAGGAGGGCGTTGCCGCCCAGGGCTACGACGATGCGCATAATGCAATCCTTCTAGAGCTCGCAATCCTGTGTAGGAGCGAGCTTGCTCGCGAAGGAGGTCAACGATAACGCGCCCATTCTGAATGAACGCGGTGCCCTTGAGTTTTTCGCGAGCAAGCTCGCTCCTACAGTGTGATCGCAGCAGGGTTTAGATATCCGCCAACGCCGACACCAGGATCGCCTTGATGGTGTGCATGCGGTTTTCCGCCTGCTCAAAGGCAATGTTGGCCGGCGATTCGAAGACTTCCTCGGTCACTTCCACGCCATTGGCCAAGTGCGGATAGCGTGCGGCGATGTCCTTGCCGACCTTGGTTTCGCTGTTGTGGAACGCCGGCAGGCAGTGCATGAACTTCACCCGTGGGTTGCCCGAGGCCTTCATCATCCTGGCGTTGACCTGGTACGGCAGCAGTTGCTCGATACGCTCGTCCCAGGCTTCCACCGGCTCGCCCATGGACACCCAGATATCGGTGTGGATGAAGTCCACGCCCTTGACCGCTTCGGCCGGGTCTTCGGTGATGGTGATGCGTGCGCCGCTTTCTTCAGCGAAGGCCTGGCACTGCTTGATGAAGTCGTCGTGTGGCCACAGCGCTTTTGGCGCGCCGATGCGCACGTCCATGCCGAGCTTGGCGCCGATCATCAGCAACGAGTTGCCCATGTTGTAGCGCGCATCCCCGAGGTAGGCGTAGCTGATGTCATGCAGCGGCTTGTCGCTGTGTTCGCGCATGGTCAGGGTGTCGGCGATCATTTGCGTGGGGTGGAATTCGGCAGTGAGACCGTTGAACACCGGCACGCCGGCGAACTTGGCCAGCTCTTCGACGATCTCCTGCGCAAAGCCACGGTATTCGATGGCGTCGAACATGCGGCCCAGTACACGGGCCGTATCTTTCATGCTTTCCTTGTGGCCGATCTGCGACGACACCGGGTCGATGTAGGTGACGTGGGCGCCCTGGTCATGAGCCGCCACTTCGAACGCGCAACGGGTGCGGGTCGAGGTTTTTTCAAAGATCAGCGCGATGTTCTTGCCTTTGAGGTGTGCACGCTCGGTGCCGGTGTACTTGGCGCGCTTGAGGTCGCGGGACAGGTCCAGCAGGTAGTTCAACTCGCGGGTGGTGTGGTGCATCAGCGACAGCAGGCTGCGGTTGCGCATATTGAAAGCCATGATGGAATCTCCTTAATAGTCGATAGGGTCGCGGATGATCGGGCAGGTCATGCAGTGGCCGCCGCCACGGCCTCGGCCCAGTTCACCGGCGCTGATGGTGATGACTTCCACCCCGGCCTTGCGCAGCAGGGTATTGGTGTAGGTGTTGCGGTCGTAGCCGATCACCACGCCAGGTTCCACGGCCACCACGTTGTTGCCGTCATCCCACTGCTCGCGTTCGGCGGCGAAGCTGTTGCCGCCGGTCTCGACCACACGCAGGGCCTTGAGGTTGAGCGCTGCGGCGACGGTCTCGAGGAAGTTGGTTTTCTCGCGTTGGATATCGATACCGTGCGGCTTGCTCTCGTCAGGGCGCAGGGTGAAGGGCACGATCTGGTTGACCACTTCGGGGAAGACGGTGACCAGGTCGCGGTCGCAGAAGCTGAACACCGTGTCCAGGTGCATCGCCGCGCGGGATTTGGGCAGGCCGGCGACGATTACCCGTTCCACCGCGTTGTTCTTGAACAGATTGCGCGCCAGTTGGCCGATGGCCTGGTGCGACGAGCGCTCGCCCATGCCGATCAACACCACGCCGTTGCCGATTGGCATCACGTCACCGCCTTCCAGCGTGGCGGCGCCGTGGTCCTGGTCGGGGTCGCCGTACCAGATCTGGAAGTCGGCGTGGGTGAACTCCGGGTGGAATTTATAGATGGCGCTGGCCAGCAGGGTTTCCTGGCGTCGCGCCGGCCAGTACATCGGGTTGAGCGTCACGCCGCCGTAGATCCAGCAGGTGGTGTCGCGGGTGAACTGGGTATTGGGCAGCGGCGGCAGGATGAAACTGGCGTGGCCGAGGAAGTCGCGGAACATCTCGATGGTCCTGCCGCCGAAGCTGCTCGGCAGATCATCGGCCGACACGCCACCGATCAGGAACTCGGTGATCTTGCGCGGCTCCAGGCTGCGCAGCCAGGAACCGACTTCTTCGACCAGGCCCAGGCCAACCGTATTGGCGGTGATCTTGCGCTGCAGAATCCAGTCCAGGGCCTCGGGAATGGCGACGATGTCGGTCAGCAGGTTGTGCATTTCCAGCACATCAATGTCCCGCTCGCGCATCTTGGTGACGAAATCGAAGTGGTCGCGTTTGGCCTGGGCCACCCAGAGCACGTCATCGAACAGCAGTTCGTCGCAGTTGTTGGGGGTCAGCCGCTGATGGGCCAGGCCTGGGGAGCACACCATGACTTTACGCAGTTTGCCGGCTTCGGAATGGACGCCGTATTTCACTTTTTCCGTGGTCATTACAGATCCTCCAGTGAACAACAATTACAGGGTCAGGAAGCCGTCGTAGAGCCCATAGGCCGCCACCAGGGCGCCAATGACCACTGCGGTGAAAATCAGCTTCTCGACGTTGGTGAATATCGGTTTGCCCAGTTCACGCTTGGCCTTGGCGAACAGGATCGCGCCGGGGGCGTAGAGCAGGGCCGAAAGCAGCAGGTATTTGGTGCCGCCGGCGTAGAGCAGCCAGATCGCATAGATCAGCGCGAGGGCGCCGATGAACAGGTCTTTGCGCCGCTCTTTGAAGGCGTTCTCGTAGGTTTCGCCGCGTACCGCCAGCAGCAGGGCGTAGGCCGCCGACCACAGGTAGGGCACCAGGATCATCGAGGTGGCGAGGTAGATCAGCGACAGGTAAGTGCTGGCGGAAAACAGTGTGATGATCAGGAACAGTTGCACCATTGCGTTGGTCAGCCACAGGGCGTTGACCGGCACGTGGTTGGCGTTTTCGCGGCGCAGAAACGCCGGCATGGTGTGGTCCTTGGCGGCGGCGAACATGATCTCCGCACACAGCAGCACCCATGACAGCAACGCGCCCAGCAGGGAAATGATCAAGCCGACGCTGATCAGCACCGCGCCCCAGTGGCCCACCACATGCTCCAGCACGGCGGCCATTGACGGGTTCTGCAGCTTGGCCAGTTCCGGCTGGGTCATGATCCCCAGGGACAGCACGTTCACCAGCATCAGGAACAGCAGTACGGTGATAAAACCGATCACGGTGGCCTTGCCGACGTCGCTGCGTTTTTCCGCCCGGGACGAGAAGATGCTCGCGCCCTCGATACCGATGAACACCCACACGGTGACCAGCATCATGTTGCGCACCTGGTTCATCACGCTGCCCAGGTCCGGGTTTTTCACGCCCCAGATGTCCGCGGTGAAGATGTCCAGCTTGAACGCGAACACTGCGATCAACACGAACAGCACCAGTGGCACCACCTTGGCGACGGTGGTCACCAGGTTGATGAACGCCGCTTCCTTGATCCCGCGCAGCACCAGGAAATGCACGGCCCACAGCAACACCGACGCGCCAATCACGGCGGCGAGGGTGTTGCCTTCGCCAAAGATCGGGAAAAAGTAACCGAGGGTGCTGAACAGCAGTACGAAGTACCCGACGTTGCCCAGCCAGGCACTGATCCAGTAACCCCAGGCGGACGAGAACCCCATGTAGTCGCCGAAGCCGGCCTTGGCGTAGGCGTAGACACCGCCGTCCAGGTTTGGCTTGCGGTTGGCGAGGGTCTGGAACACGAAGGCGAGGGTCAACATGCCGATCGCGGTAATCACCCAGCCAATCAATACCGCGCCGACGTCGGCACTGGCGGCCATGTTTTGCGGCAATGAGAAGATCCCACCGCCAATCATCGAGCCCACCACGAGTGCAACCAGTGCGCCAAGCCTTAGTTTTTCGGGTGAATCAGACATTGTGTGACTCCAATGCAGGAGAGAGAGATCACAGAATAATTCCGTGGGCTAATCAAATAGCTGACTCAGATCACTTCATTGGCACATTCCATTGTAAATTAATGACTTGGCATGGAAGTTCGTGGGACGATGAAAATCCCGAAGAAGCGCTTTGCAGAGCGCTTCTTGCGTGTTGATTAATCATTTGGTGTGGCGTGGATGTATGACGCTAGTTCGTATTCGCGAATGTGCAAACTTCTTAATGAAGTTTGACGACTGCGTCATGTCGCGCTTATTTAAATTCTAAATACGCCTGAACTTTCTGTGTTTACATGCCTTTATGTTATGAGTGCGCTGCATGCATTAATTGAATTGATAGTGTGCCCAAGTGTCTGCTGAGAAACTTATTCGAGGAACTTCAATGTCCCAGCCCGCGCAGAAACTTCGGCTCGGTGCCCTGATCGCCTTGGTGGTGGGTTCGATGATCGGCGGTGGGATCTTTTCCCTGCCGCAGAACATGGCCGCACGCGCTGGCGTGGGCGCTGTGCTGATCGGCTGGGCGATCACCGCCATCGGCATGCTGACCCTGGCCTTCGTATTCCAGACCCTGGCCAACCGCAAGCCGGAACTGGATTCCGGCGTGTACGCCTACGCCAAGGCCGGGTTTGGCGACTACATGGGGTTTTCGTCCGCCTGGGGTTACTGGATCAGCGCGTGGCTGGGCAACGTCGGGTACTTCGTCTTGCTGTTCAGCACCCTCGGCTACTTTTTCCCGGTGTTCGGCCAGGGTAATACGCCGCTGGCCATCGGCTGTGCGTCGGTGCTGCTGTGGGCCGTGCATTTTCTGGTGCTGCGCGGTATCAAGGAGGCGGCGTTCATCAACCAGGTCACCACGGTGGCGAAAATTGTGCCACTGCTGATGTTTATCGTGATTGCTGCCGTGGCGTTCAAGGCCGACATCTTCAGTCGCGATATCTGGGGCCTGGGCAACCCGCAAATGGGCAGTGTGACGGAGCAGGTGCGCCACATGATGCTGGTCACGGTGTTTGTGTTCATCGGTATTGAAGGCGCCAGCGTCTACTCGGCGCGGGCCGAGAAACGCGCGGACGTGGGCCGGGCCACGGTGATTGGGTTTCTCGGCGTGCTGGCGCTGTTGGTGCTGGTGAATGTGCTGTCCCTGGGGATCATGAGTCAGCCGGAACTGGCGCAATTGCAAAACCCCTCCCTGGCCGGGGTGCTGGAACATATCGTCGGGCCCTGGGGGGCGATATTGATCAGCCTCGGCCTGGCGGTTTCGTTGCTGGGGGCGCTGCTGTCGTGGGCGTTGCTGTGTGCCGAAATCCTCTACGCCACCGCCCAGGACAAGACCATGCCGGCGTTCCTGAAGAAGGAAAATGCCAACCAGGTGCCGGTCAACGCGCTGTGGCTGACCAACGTGATGATCCAGGTTTTCCTGGTCATCACGCTGTTTTCAGCCAGTACCTACACCACCCTGATTTACCTGGCATCGTCGATGATTCTGGTGCCGTACCTGTGGTCGGCGGCCTATGCGGTGCTGTTGAGCGGGCGTGGGGAAACCTACGAAGGCGCCCAGCGTCGACGCATCAAGGACCTGCTGGTGGGCCTGATTGCCCTGGCTTACGCCGTATGGCTTTTGTATGCCGGCGGCCTGAAATACCTGCTGCTGTCGGCGCTGTTGTATGCCCCCGGTGTGATTCTGTTCGCCCAGGCCAGGCGCGAGCAGGGCCAGGCGTTGTTCACCCCGGTGGAAAAAGGCATTTTCGGGTGTGTACTGGCAGGCGCCGCAGTGGCGGCCTACGGGCTGTACAGTGGGGTGTTGTCGTTGTGACATGTCGGAAATTGATAGTGGGTGTACTGGCCCCATCGGGGCATAGGTATCTACACAACTCAGCAGCGCCCAACCGTAACCACGATGCGAAGCGAGCCGCTCTTGATCTTGCTCTGCTTTTGATCTTGATCTCAGGCGCCCCGTTAAACCACGCTGGCCGAACGCAGGCTTGAATCCGTGGGTAACCCGGCAGGACGCCGGGTTAGCCGCACTGGGCCATGGATGGCCCATTGCGGCGGCCCACGGATTCAAGCCTGCGTTCGGGCACACCGAGCCTAGGCGAGGTGCCGAGTGGTGGGGCAAGAGCGTTTTGCTTACTTTTGCGCTTTTCAAAAGTGAGCCGCCGTCAGGGCGGAACCCTAAGTGGCCGTTACCACAGAAACGGATATGTACTCGATCTGATCCAACATCCCGGTCGGCCCAGAGGCCGCCATCGGGGGCAAGCCCCCTCCCACATTTTGATTTGTGAACCCATTCAAAAGTGGGAGGGGGCTTGCCCCCGATGGCGGTCTTCAGATCACCACTGCGCTCGGTGTGACCCCAATTCCCCCGCCGGCAAATCCCATTGCAGCGGCGTACCGCTGATCGTCAGCGGCGCCAGCAATCGATGCGCCTGGCCCCAGGCGGTCTGTTCCACCACCAGACCTTGATCACCCGCCTCTTCAGCCCGCAACGCCGGTTGCTCCGGCACCTGCCCCGCATCCACCAATAACTTCGCCGTACGGGCCAGCGACAATCGCGCCGAACCCCCGCGCCCGGACTTCAAACGTTCGCTCAACGCCCGGATCGCACTGGCCGCCATCAGATACCCGGTCGCGTGGTCCAGCGCCTGCACCGGCAGCGGCGACGGTTTGTCCACCTGTTTCCAGGCCATCCCGGCCTCGGCAATCCCGCTGCTCATCTGCACCAGGCTGTCAAAGCCGCGCCGATTGCGCCACGGGCCGCTCCAGCCGTAGGCATTGAGGCTGACATCGATCAGGCCCGGCGCGATGCGTTGCAGCGCGTCGCCCGCGTAGCCCAGTTGCTCCAGCGCATCGGCGCGGTAACCGTGGAACAGAATGTCGGCGTTTCTGAGCAACGCTTCGAAGACCTGCCGACCCTCGGCGCTTTTCAGGTCAAGACGCGCGCAGCGCTTGCCCAGGGTCATTTCCGGTACCACGCCGGGTTCGTCCCAGGTGGGCGAGTCGATGCGCAATACGTCCGCGCCCAGGCCCGCGAGAAAACGACTGGCGACCGGGCCGGCCAGGACGCGGGTCAAATCCAGCACCTTGATACCGGCCAGCGGTCGGGCCGTGGTGCCGAGCCAGGGTTGGTTGCCGGCGGTGGCGAAGGCCTGCCGCTGTATCAGTGGCTCGGCATTCACCGCCAAGCCCTGGGGGTGGCCCTGCCAGGCTTGCCAGGTGCGCATTTGCGCCGCACAACCGCCTTCGTCGACCACCGCCTGTTCCAGTTCGGCGGCGTTCCACTTGGCGACGTTATGCGCCATTTGCGCGCGTTCAGTGACCTTGCCCAACACCCGTTCGGCCGCTGCGCGGTGATGGGGCGCGTTGGTGTGCAAGCGAATCCAGCCGTCGGCGCTTGCGTAGTCACCGGCTATCGGGTCCCACAGCGGCGGCACTTGCCAACCCAGCGGGCGAATCGATGAGGAAAACCACAACGAGGCGAGGCGACGGTCTACGCTGATGCTCGGCAAGCGAGCGGTCTGTTGACGGATAAGCTCGGCAACGGCCTGGCCGGCGGCGCCGATGCTGGCGGCGGCCAGGTCAGTCACGGCAAAGGCCGAGGGCAGGGCGCCGGGCTCGCTCAGGATCAGTGGGGTAGGAGGCAGATCGAGTGCGGCTTGGATGGGTGTCAGCAGGTCGGTCATCGAAGGCCCTCCATAAGAGAAGGGCCACTATAGAAGATCGTCAGGCCGGTGTGGCAACCCCGGGCACCAATGGCAGTTCGAGACTGGCGACAAAGCCGCCGCCCTGATGATTGGCCAGGATCAGTTGGCCGCCATGGCGTTCAGCGGCGCGACGTGCGATCGCCAGGCCCAGGCCGTGACCTTGCGCGGTCTGGCCGGGTGCGCGGTAGAACGGCTCGCCCAGTTGGTTCAGGTGCTCGGCTTCAACGCCGGGGCCGTGATCGCGCACGCTGATCAGGATCCGTTCGCCCTGACGCTGCGCGTGCAACTCGATGGCTTGGCCGGCCGGGTTGAAGCGCTGGGCATTGCGCAGCAGGTTGTCCACGGCGCGCTCGATCATGGTCGGCCAGCCCTTGAGGCGCAGGTCGGGTTCAGCCGTCAGTTGCACCTCTTGCTCCGGCGCGCTGAGCTGGGCGTCTTTTTGCAGGGTCTTGAGCAGTGGGTTGAGGTCGATCTCTTCGGCGCTGGCGTTGTCGGCATCCACCCGGGCCAGGACCAGAATCTCACTGATCAAGGCTTCCAGGCGGTCGCATTCGCGGGTCAGGCGCGGCCAGAGTTTTTCCCGATCTTCGGGGCTGGCGCGTTCGGCCAGGGCCAGGGCGATACGCAAGCGGGCCAGGGGCGAGCGCAGTTCGTGGGAGACGTCGCGCAACAGTTGGCGCTGGCTGCCGATCAGGCTTTGCAGGCGGGCGCCCATGCGGTTGAAGTCGGTGGCCAGGACGCCGAATTCATCGCGGCGGTTGGCCAGTTGCGCCAGGCTGTTCTGTTGATACGTGGCCTGGCCCAGGTCATGCACCGCGCCGCGCAGTCGGCTGAGCGGGCGGGTGATCGACAACGTCACCAACAGGCTGAACAGCGTCAGCACCACCAGGGCAATGGCCAGGGCGCTGAACGGCCATAACAGGCTGCTGCGGTGCCAGGCGTCCAGCTCCGGATGAGGAATGCGATAGATCAGCAGGTAGGTGTCGCCGGTTTTTTCGCTGGTGTATTCGGCGGTCAGGCGGCGCCAGGGCAGGTGGCTGTCCTGGCTGTCATTCTGCCGGGCTTCAAGGGCGGCGGCGCGGCGCGGGAAGGTGCCGCGTACCACCGGCTCGCCGCCCTCGTTGAGCACTTGCACGTCAATGTGGTACTGGCGCTTGCGTTGCTGCAGCAACTCCTGGGCAGCCTCTTCGCCCTGGGCTTCGTAGAGTTGCGTCCACTCTTGGGCCAGATTGTTGAGGCCGGGATGGCGGCTGAGAATCCAGGCGTCCTGATTCAGCATATGCCCAAGCAGGATCGACAACCCCGCAACCAAGGCGATGGCCAACCAGAAACTCGCCAGGATGCGCCAGAACAATGACCGCACGGGAAACCCTCAAAAAGGAAAAGCCCAGCGGCGGGGAGCCACTGGGCTGGGAGCATTAACGCTGGGGCATTATTGCGCTTTTTGTGGCTGTTGCGCTTTCCAGGCCTGGAATTCCTTCCATTCGGCACGACGCTGCTCTTGTTGCTTGACGATCTCGTCGAACTTCTTCTGCTGGTCGGGCTTGAGGATGGCGCGAATATCGGCCTGGGTTTTCTGCTTGCCGGCGGCGATCTCGTCCTGCATGGCTTTCTGGTCGGCGGCCGGCAGTTTGTCCAGGTACTTGCGGGTCAGGTCTTTGCGAGCGTGCCATTGGTCACCCATCAGCTTGCGGATCTGCTCGTGTTGTTCCGGGCTCAAATCCAGCTGGCGGAACGGGCCGCCTTTACCACGCGGGCCGTGTTCACCGTGACCCGGGCCACCCATCATGTGGCCTTCCGGACCGCCCATCGGGCCTGGGCCTGGACCTGGGCCTTCCGGCATGGCGGCCATGGCGACGGTAGGCAGTGCAGCGGCGAACATCAAAGCGATAAGGGTCTTGCGCATGGTGATTCTCCTGTCTCTATTCCGGTGAGTCCGGATGTGAGTAGATTACCCAGGGCAAGGTCAGCCGCCGTCAGCGGAGCGTAAAGGTTTGGTAAGGTTGAGGCGGCGGCTCCGATCGTTCCCACGCTCTGCGTGGGAATGCATCCCGTGACGCTGCGCGTCACCCAGGCTCAAGGTGCGTAGTAGTAACCACGACTACGCAGCGCCACGATCCGCGGCCGGCCGTCCGGGTGCGGGCCGATCTTCTTGCGCAGGTTACTCACGTGCATGTCCAGGCTGCGATCGTACAGGGTCAATTTGCGGCCCAGGGCGATCTGCGCCAGTTCCTGTTTATCCAGCGGTTCGCCGGGTTGGCGCAGCAAGGCCTCGAGCAGGCGGCTTTCGGAGACCGTCAGGGTAAATTCCTGTTCGTCGATGCTGACCACCCCGCGCACCGGGCTGAAGCACAGGTCGCCCAGCTCCAGTTGGGTCGACACCGCAGCCGGATGACTGCGGCGCAGTACGGCGCGCAGGCGCGCAGTGAGTTCGCGCGGGTCGCAAGGCTTGGCCAGGTAATCGTCGGCGCCCAGTTCCAGGCCGAGGATGCGGTCCAGGGGTTCGCCCCGGGCCGACAGCATCAGCACCGGCAACTCCGGGTGGTCGTTGCGCAACTGCTTGAGCAACTCCAGGCCACTGCCGTCGGGCAGCATCACGTCGAGCACCACCGCCGCCGGAGCGGCTTCGGCCAGGGCCTTGCGGGCGCTGGAGCCGTCATGGCAGGCGCGCACCTGGAAACCTTCCTGGCTCAGCCAACTGACCAGCAGCTCGCAGAGCTCCTGGTCATCATCTATCAGTAACAGCTCGCTCATGACTCACTCAATTTAGCCATTGTCGACGACGACGGTGCCCACCGCTGGCGAAGATGCCACACAGCAGGGCGATCAGTGCGACGCCCGCACCGGTGACAAACCACTGCTGCTGCTCGGTCAACCATCGGGTCAAGGCGCCGTCCTGTGTCTCTTTGAGTTGCTGGGCCAGGCGTTGGTTCTCCTGGCGCAGACGACTCAGTTGCGCGCTTTCGCGGGTGGCCTGCGCGCTTTGCAGTTGCTTGCTCAGCTCTTCGCGCAGCCCTTCGCTTTCTTTCAAACGTTGCTGCAGTTCGGTGACCTGGCTGTGGGGACTCAAGGACAGCGGCGTGGCGCTGCCGCTATTGGAGGTCTCTTCAGCCTGGGCCGTCGCCCCGAGGGTTAACACTGCCAACAGACACAACTGACGTAAGCGCATCGGAACTCCTGATTCCACACGAATATTCAGAACGTTATCGGCAGGTTACCGGGAATAATGAGCCATCAGGCGGGCGCCCAAGCGTTTTGGTCGGGCGCCACCGGGCTCAGGGCAGGACTTGCTTGAACGGCTTGATCACGACATCAGCGTAGACACCCGCCGCGACATACGGATCAGCCTTGGCCCACGCCTGGGCATCGGCCAGGGACGCGAACTCGGCAACGATCAGGCTGCCGGTGAAACCCGCGTCGCCCGGGTCGTTGCTGTCGACGGCCGGGTGCGGGCCGGCCAGTACGATGCGGCCTTCGGTTTGCAACTGCTTGAGGCGTTCGACATGGGCGGGGCGCACGCTCAGGCGTTTTTCCAGCGAGTTGGCAACATCGGTGGCAATGATGGCGTAGAGCATGTCAGTCCTCGGTTTTCGGCGTGGTGGCGGCAGTGTCATGCAGGTGGCGCGACAGGTAGATACCCTGGCCGACCAGGAACAGCAGGGTCATGGCCAGGCTGCCGAACACCTTGAAGTCGACCCAGTAGTCTTGAAAGGTAAACGCCACGAACAGGTTGGCGGCACCGCAGAAGAGGAAGAACACGATCCAGGCCACGTTCAAGCGTACCCAGATCGGCTCCGGCAAGGTCAGCGCGTGGCCCATGATCCGCTTGATCAGCAGGCGATCACCAATGAAGTGGCTGCCGATGAAGACCAGGGCGAACAGCCAGTTGACCACCGGGGCTTTCCACTTGAGGAAGGTTTCGCTGTGGAAGGCCAGGGTCAGGCCGCCGAATACCAGGCAGGCGACGAGGGTCAGCCACTGGCTTTTTTCCAGCTTGCGCTGGGAGATGAAGATGGCGCCGTAAACCACGATGGAGCTGATGATCAGCACGGCGGTGGCGCTGTAGATGCCGCCGAACGAGAGTTCGTGACCGGCGATGTCTATGACCCTGGGGTCGAGTTTGGTAACGATGAAAAACAGCAACAGCGGGATGAAGTCGATGAATTGTTTCACAGTAAGAGCCAGAAGCTGGATGTGGCGGCATAATAACAAACATCCTTGGTTGCGATAGCGCCAGCTGACTTGAGGTTACACACTCCCGTGAATGTTGATTTGCACTGCCACAGCACGGCCTCCGACGGCGCCCTGGCGCCTGCGGTACTGGTTGCGCGTGCGTTTGAAAAAGGCGTGCGAGTCCTGTCGCTGACCGACCACGACACCCTCGAAGGCCTCGACGAGGCCCGCACGGCGGCCCATGCACTGGGCATGCAACTGGTCAACGGCGTGGAATTGTCCTGCACCTGGGGCGGCGCCACCATTCATGTGCTCGGCTACGGTTTCGAGCAGAACGCCCCGGCCCTGGTGGCCGCCATCGCCCAATTGCACGATGGCCGCTGGCTGCGGTCCGAAGAAATAAGCCGCAAGCTCAGCCTCAAAGGCATGCCCGGCGCCCTTGACGGCGCCCGCGCCATCCAGCAGGAACTGGGCGACAGCGGTAACGCGCCGGCCCGTCCGCACTTTGCCGACTGGATGGTGCGTGAGGGGTTCGTCAAGGATCGCGCCGAGGCCTTCCGTAAATGGTTGGGCGCGGGCAAGCTGGGCGATGTGAAGCAGCACTGGCCGACCCTGGAAGACACCGTCGGCACCCTGCGGGCCGCCGGGGCCTGGGTCAGCCTGGCGCACCCCTGGCATTACGATTTCACCCGCAGCAAGCGCCGCAAGCTGATCGGCGACTATATTGGAGCGGGCGGCCACGCGATCGAAGTGGTCAACGGGCATCAACCTGCCGAGCAGGTTGGTAGCCTGGCGATCCTGGCGCGCGAATTTGGTCTGCTGGTCAGTGCCGGCAGTGATTTTCATGGCCCAGGCGGCTGGTCCGAGATCGGCGAGTATCGCCAGGTCCCGGAAGATCTGCCGCTGTTGTGGGGGCGATTCAAGCATGACCCCATTATTGCCACCGTCTGAACAGGTAGAACACGTGAGTCAATTCTTCCAGATTCATCCGGAAAACCCCCAGGCGCGCCTGATCAAGCAGGCGGTCGAGATCATTCGCGCCGGCGGCGTGGTGATCTATCCAACTGATTCGTCCTACGCCATCGGCTGCCAGATCGGCGACAAGGGCGCGGTCGAGCGGGTCAGACGCCTGCGTGAGCTGGACAAGAATCATAACTTCGCGCTGATCTGCAGCGACTTGTCGCAGTTGGGGCTGTTCGCCAAGGTCGACACGGGCACCTTCCGCTTGCTCAAGGCGCACACGCCGGGGCCCTACACCTTTATTCTCAACGCCACCCGCGAAGTGCCGCGCCTGCTGCTGCACCCGAAGAAGCGCACCATCGGCCTGCGCGTGCCGGAACACCCGATCGCCCTGGCTCTGCTGGCCGAGCTGGGCGAGCCGCTGATGAGCGTGTCGTTGATCATGCCGGGCGATACCGAACCGCTGGAAGACCCGTATGAAATGCGCCAGTTGCTGGAGAAGCAGGTGGATCTGATCATCGATGGCGGCTTCGGGGGCGGCAAGGCGTCTACCGTGATCAACCTGGCCGACGGCGAGCCTGAAGTGATCCGTGTGGGCTGCGGCGACCCTACGCCGTTTATGGTCGAGGCCTGAATGTCGGTCGTGGAAACCGTCGATCCCCAGGCGGGCGCCCAGCAGGAACTGCCATTTGCCATGGTCTATGGCCAGGCGGTCATGGAAATGCCGCTGGATTTGTACATCCCGCCCGACGCCCTGGAGGTCTTTCTCGAGGCCTTCGAAGGCCCGCTGGACTTGCTGCTGTATTTGATTCGCAAACAGAACATCAACATCCTCGATATTCCCGTGGCGGAAATCACCCGCCAGTACATGGGCTATGTCGAATTGATGCAGTCGGTGCGCCTGGAACTGGCCGCCGAATACCTGGTGATGGCCGCCATGCTCGCCGAGATCAAGTCGCGCATGCTGCTGCCGCGCTCGGAAGCGGTCGAAGCCGAAGAAGATGACCCGCGCGCCGAACTGATTCGTCGCTTGCAGGAATACGAGCGCTTCAAGGCAGCGGCCGAAGGTATCGACGGTTTGAGTCGGGTTGGCCGCGATGTAGTGGTGCCCAAGCTGGACGCGCCCGAGGCGCGCGCGCGCAAGTTGTTGCCTGACGTCAGCCTGGAAGAGTTGCTGATGTCCATGGCCGAGGTGCTGCGCCGTGGCGACATGTTCGAAAGCCACCAGGTCAGCCGTGAAGCCCTGTCCACCCGCGAGCGTATGAGCGATGTGCTGGAGCGCCTCAAGGGCGGCGGGTTTGTGCCGTTTGTCGAACTGTTCACCGCAGAAGAAGGGCGCCTGGGCGTGGTGGTGACCTTCATGGCGATCCTGGAGCTGGTCAAGGAGTCCTTGGTCGAGCTGGTCCAGAATGAGCCGTTTGCGGCTATCCATGTGCGGGCGCGAGCCGAATAACGAGCTGAATCGATGAATCTGACTGAACCCCGCGAACTGGCGCCCTTGCTGGAAGCTTTCCTCCTGGCCTCGGGCAAGCCGCAATCCCTGGAGCGCCTGTTCGAACTTTTTGAAGAGGCCGAACGCCCCGAACCGCCTGTGTTCAAGAAGGCGCTGGAGATCCTGCGCAAGTCCTGCGACGGTCGTGCCTTTGAGTTGCGTGAAGTGGCGTCGGGGTATCGCCTGCAGATCCGCGAGAAATTTTCCCCGTGGGTGGGACGCTTGTGGGAGGAACGCCCGCAGCGTTATTCACGGGCGATGCTGGAGACCATGGCGTTGATCGCCTATCGCCAGCCGATCACCCGGGGCGAGATCGAAGATGTGCGGGGCGTGGCGGTCAACAGCCATATCGTCAAGACGCTGCTGGAACGCGAGTGGATTCGCATCGTCGGCTACCGTGACGTGCCGGGCAAACCGGCGATGTTCGCCACCACCAAAGTGTTCCTCGACCACTTCAACCTGAAAAACCTCGACGACCTGCCGCCGTTGGCCGAGCTGCGCGAGATGGAAGCCGAGCCGGTGCTGGACTTCGACGACGCGCCGGTGCCGCAGAGCCTGCAGGAGCTGGCCGATGCCAGTGCCGAGCCGGAGGAGCCCAAGGACGAAACCAGTTTCCATACCTTGCTGCTGGAACTGGACGACATGGAGCAGGGGATCAAGACCGACTTTGATGATTTGCTGCGTGATGGCGCCGCTGAGCCGCAAACCGAGGTGAACGTTGAGCCCGAGCCCGACGTCGAAGAAGATATCCTCGGCGTCGCCGATGCCCGCGAAAAACTGCTGGCCGCCGTCGCCGCCCTCGAACAGCCGCCGCTGAGCGACGAGGAAGACGAAGCCCGGGCGCTGGCCGAGGCGATCGAAAACGAACGCCGCCAACTCGAAGACTGACAAGATCCAATGTGGGAGGGGGCTTGCCCACGATTGCAGTGTGTCAGTCAGCACAACCATCACTGATACACCGCAATCGGGGGCAAGCCCCCTCCCACATTTTGATCGCCGTTGTCCGAGAGCAACTATGACTTCGACCAAAGACCCCTGCATCAGCATCTGCAAGTTCAGCGACGACATCTGCGTCGGCTGTGGCCGCAGCAAGCGTGAAATCCGCGCCTGGAAGAAACTCGACAAAGTCGACAAGCGCACGGTGCTGGCCGAAGCCGAACTGCGCTTGCTGGCGTTGGGCGCCACCGGTCGGCGGAAAAGCAAATGACTTGGGTGTTATCGACTACTCTCTGATGCGCAACACGCGCCATGCGCGTATGATTCGCGACCCTTTGCCGACCTATTCGGCCAAAGCCCCGCTTTCAACACTCTTCAGGCCACGCCTGAATCGACCCACCGGGAGGTGCTTAAGATGAACGACAAAGACCAGAACGACAGCCAGGAAATCGGCCCAGCAGGCGAAAAACTGCAAAAGGTGCTGGCGCGTATCGGCGTGGGCTCGCGCCGCGACGTCGAAGCCTGGATCACCCAGAAGCGAATCAAGGTCAACGGCGTCGAGGCCACCCTCGGCCAGCGCGTCGACCTGCATGACGCGATCACCATCGATGGCAAGGTCATCAAGCGCGAAGAAGCCGCCGAATCGGTACGCCGCGTGATCATGTACAACAAGCCCGACGGCGAGATCTGCACCCGTGACGACCCGGAAGGCCGTCCGACCGTGTTCGACAAGATGCCCAAGCCCAAGGAAGGCCGCTGGATCAACATCGGTCGCTTGGACATCAACACCACCGGTTTGCTGATGTTCACCACCGACGGTGAATTGGCCAACCGCCTGATGCACCCCTCCTACGAGATGGACCGCGAATACGCCGTGCGCGTACGTGGCGAAGTCGATGACGAGATGATCGAGCGCTTGAAAGCCGGTGTGGTCCTTGAAGACGGCCCGGCCAAGTTCACCGACATCAAGCAGGCGCCGGGTGGCGAAGGGTTCAACCACTGGTACCACTGCGTGGTGATGGAAGGCCGCAACCGTGAAGTCCGTCGCCTGTGGGAATCCCAGGGCCTGGTGGTCAGCCGCCTGAAACGCGTGCGTTTCGGCCCGGTGTTCCTCAACTCCGACCTGCCGATGGGGCGCTGGCGCGAAATGAGCCAGTACGAAGTCGACATCCTCAGCGCCGAAGTCGGCCTGACGCCGGTCGCGATGCCGCAGATGAACGCCAAGAGCAAAGACAAGCTTGAGCGTATGCAGCGTAAATCGTCGCGCCCTGTGCCGCGTACCGAGCGCGTTGCCCGCACCCTGCGCCCGGCGTTGAATGCACCGGCAACCGGCGGGCGTATTTCCCGCGAGCCGCAGATTGAAGGTGAGCGCCGTCCAACCGCGCCATCGCGCCAGGAAGGCGAGCGTGCTCCACGCGCCCCGCGTCCGGCTCCGTCGGGTGGTCGCAGCAACCGTGGTGAAGCCGACCGTCCGGCCGACAACGCCAGCACCAAGCGTCCGGCCAAGCCAGCGGCGAACAAGCGCCCTGGCCCGAAGCTGGTGGCTGACGAGCCGTCGGGCAAGCGCCGTGGCGCTCCGGCGGGGTCCGGTCAGCGTCCGGGTTTTGGTCGTAAGAAGCCGCAGTGAGGCCGTAGCCGCTGCATAAAAAAGCCAACCCTGGGGTTGGCTTTTTTTTCCTCTAAATTTGAAATGCAATCAACTGTGGGAGGGGGCTTGCCCCCGATGGCGGCATCTGGGCCGACCAGGATGCTGGGTTGAGTACATATCCGTTTCTGCGGTAACGGCCACTTAGGGTTCCGCCCTGACGGCGGCTCACTTTTGAAAAGCGCAAAAGTAAGCAAAACGCTCTTGCCCCACCACTCTGCACCTCGCCTAGGCTCGGTGTGCCCTCACTCCGGCTTGAATCCGTGGGCCGCCGCCACGCGCCATCCATGGCGCGGGGCGGCTAACCCGGCGTCCTGCCGGGTTACCCACGGATTCAAGCCTGCGTTCGGCCAGCGTGGTTTAACGGGGCGCCTGAGATCAAGATCAAGATCAAGAGCGGCTCGCTTCGCATCGTAGTTACGGGTGGGCGCGGCTGCGTTGTGTAGATACCTATGTCCCGATGAGGGAGTGCCAGTGAACGCATCTACAGCTGACACACTGCAATCGGGGGCAAGCCCCCTCCCACAGTTGGATCTCCGGTGTTTTCGAGTGCTTTGCTCAGAAGGCAAACGTCCCATCAAACACCGGCTTGTCATCCAGCGCCAACACGCCGCTGGCAAAGATCAGGTCCAGGTGGTGACTGCCTTTCTGCCCGCCGCCCAAGCCCAGATGCAACCCGCAATGGCGTTCTTCAAAGCCTGCATTGCGCGCGTACAAATCCTTCACGCCTTCATTGGTGCCGATGCCCAGTTCTTCCACGCGGCGGTTGGACGGGTTGGCATTGAGGTACTTGTTGAAGTCATCCACCAACCCCGGCACGTCGCTGGCCACGCTGCAGATGGTGGAGTTCTCGATCCACAGTTCCAGGGGTGACTCCAGCACGCCGTATTTACGCGCAAAGGGGATGGTGCTGAGGAACGTCCCGACAAACCGCACTTGCCCGTTGATGGCCTCGCTGTGGGTGGCGATCTCGCCCGGGGCCAGGTCGTGGTTGCCGACGCCGTTGATATTGGTCCACTTCTTGATGCTGCTCATGGGGGCTTCAAGGCGTGAGCCGTGCTTGTCGGTGAAGCTCAGCACGGTGGCTTCGGACATGCGCCGGATCAAGGTGGCGTTGAGGTCGGCAATGCGCTGCGGTTCGACGCTGAAGGTGTCGTAGAAGTAGTCGCCATAATCCTTGAACAACAGCGACTTTTTCCAATGTTCGGCCATCACGCCCTGCAATGCGCGGATAAAATCCGGGCCTTCGGCTCGGGGGTTGGGCAGGGTCGAGGAATCGTAGAGAAACAGGTACAGGTCGCAGGCTTCGATGGCCTGGGCCAGGGTTTCACTGGCGCTCAGGTCCAGGCGCTGCACCTGGAAATTGAAACGGGCGGCGCTGCCGTGGGTGATTGCCTGGGCGATGGCGTCGTAGCGTTCGGTATGGCCCAGCAGTACGGTAGGGCGGCTCAGGCCTTGGAGGGCCGGGTGATGAGCGAGGTAGTAAAGAAAGTGTTCGACGGCGCGGGCCTTGTCCATGACGGGAGTCCTTCGGTGCCTTGGGTAAGGGGGCAGGTGCCGTGCACGGCACCTGCCGGATGCCTGCCGGGTATTAGAACGGCCACATCGCGGTGCCAAATGGCACAACGGCGTCGGCTTGCATCATTTCAACGGCGGCCTCATGGGTCGGCGCTTCAAACCAATCGTCGAGTTGCAGTTCGGTTTCCAGGTCTTTTTCCAGTGCTTGCATGGTGTATCTCCTAGAGGACGTTGTTTGAGAACGGCTTGCCAACGGGCTTCGCGGGCAAGTGCAGAGAACCTAGGAGAGAGTGTTTCAAAATGCAAAATATTTATTGACACGGTTTCATTTGGACTTTTTTTTCGGTTTTTTTGAAGAGATTTTTTATCGAGAAAAAACAGTTGATTGGCTGAACCGATTCTTCAGTTATGTCTGACCGACAATTTTCCGTAGACCGCCCCCTGAGCGTGGCCGTAAAGAAAACGTTCCGCACTGTAACGTCAGGTTTACGACGATAGTCGCGTAACGCTGGGTAGAAAATCCCTGTAAGGAATACCTGACAGATTGCCGAGTGCGCGTTGGTGGTGCGTGCCGAACCTGTCGAGCGGTGTACAATGCGCCGCGTTTTACTGTGACCCCCCCTTGCGTAACCACGCAAAAGGCCAAGACCCAGGGTTTACCTTCCCTGATCACTCCGCCTGGCCACGAGCCAGACGGGTTCGATTTCGTCACAGATAAAAACAAACAGGTGACGCATGACCGTTAGAAAGACGCTGTACTCCTGGTACCTGCGCTGGGGTTTGAGCGGCGCTGCTTGAGGCGGTAATTCAACGCAGCAACCTGCATTCAACATTCTCAAACCTTGCGTGAGACTCTTTTCATGAGTGGACCCCATTCCTCTTCAGGCGAGCTGAAACGCGGCCTGAAAAATCGGCATATCCAGTTGATCGCCCTCGGTGGCGCCATCGGTACCGGCCTGTTCCTCGGTTCGGCCGGGGTACTCAAGTCCGCCGGCCCGTCGATGATCCTGGGCTATGCCATCTGCGGCTTTATCGCCTTCATGATCATGCGCCAACTCGGTGAAATGATCGTAGAAGAGCCGGTCGCCGGCTCCTTCAGCCATTTCGCCCATAAATACTGGGGCGGGTTTGCCGGCTTCCTGTCGGGCTGGAACTGCTGGATCCTGTACATCCTGGTGGGCATGTCGGAGCTGACGGCCGTCGGTAAATACGTGCACTTCTGGTGGCCGCAGATTCCGACCTGGGCCTCGGCGGCGGCCTTCTTCGTGCTGATCAACCTGATCAACCTGGCCAATGTCAAAGTCTTCGGTGAGGCCGAGTTCTGGTTTGCGATCATCAAGGTGGTGGCGATTGTCGGCATGATCGCCCTGGGCAGCTATCTGCTGGTGAGCGGCAGCGGCGGGCCACAGGCGTCGGTGACCAACCTGTGGGAGCACGGCGGCTTTTTCCCCCATGGCGTGGGTGGGTTGGTGATGGCCATGGCGATCATCATGTTCTCCTTCGGCGGCCTGGAAATGCTCGGGTTTACCGCTGCCGAAGCCGACCAGCCACGCACGGTGATCCCCAAGGCCATCAATCAGGTGATCTATCGCATCCTGATTTTCTACATCGGTGCCCTGGTGGTGCTGTTGTCGCTGATCCCGTGGGACAGCCTGCTGGCCACCCTTAACGCCTCCGGCGACCCCTACAGTGGCAGCCCGTTCGTCCAGGTGTTCTCGATGCTGGGCAGTAAAACGGCCGCGCATATCCTCAACTTCGTGGTGTTGACCGCAGCGCTGTCGGTATACAACAGCGGCACCTACTGCAACAGCCGCATGTTGCTGGGCATGGCCGAGCAGGGCGATGCACCCAGGGCCCTGGCGAAGATCGACAAGCGCGGCGTACCGGTGCGTTCGATCCTGGCGTCGGCGGCAGTGACCCTGGTGGCGGTGCTGATGAACTACTTCATCCCGCAGCATGCGCTGGAGTTGCTGATGTCCCTGGTGGTAGCCACGTTGGTGATCAACTGGGCGATGATCAGTTATTCCCACTTCAAGTTCCGCCAGCACATGGACCGTAACGGCCAGGTGCCGTTGTTCAAGGCGCTGTGGTATCCCTACGGCAACTTTATCTGCCTGGCGTTCGTGGTGTTTATCCTGGCGATCATGCTGATGATTCCGGGGATCCAGGTGTCGGTGTATGCGATCCCGGTGTGGGTGGCGTTCATGGGGGTGTGCTACTGGATCAAGAACAAGCGCAAGGCGCAAGCGGCCTTGAGCACAGCAGGGACGGTTCTGGAGTAGGACGGTTCCGGTAAATGGAAAACCCGGCCGTGTGCCGGGTTTTTTGTGGGCGCGGGCAGGTTAGACTCCACCCCCCGTTTTTATCGATCCTTGCCCGGAGGCCCTATGCAGCACACCGAGATTGACGGCGGCGCCCTGCAGCGCGACGCGCTGGAAGACCTGATCGAGCAGCACCGCAGCCCTTTGCGCTTGCTCGGCGTCGACCTGAGTGGTGCCGATCTGTCGCGCATGCAATTGGACCACTGGGTGTTTGAGCGGTGCATTCTGACCCAGACGTCCTTCCTCGGTTCGCGCCTGGAAGGCACGCAATGGAAAAGCTGCCGGGCCGGCCACGCCATCTTCGAGGCCGCGAACCTGTTGGAAGCGCAGTTCAGCAGTTGCGACCTGAACAACACGCGCTGGCAGCGCAGCAAGCTGTCCCAGGCGAATTTCACCCAGTGCAAGCTGACCGGCGCCAACTTCACCCATTGCGCGTCCCTCGGCCTGAGCTTCAGCGAAAGCCTGCTCAACAGCGCCTTTTTGTCCGGGTTGTCGTTTACCCGAACCCTGCTTAACAACCTGGATTTTTCCGATAGCGATTTGTCGGATACCGACTTTCGCAAGGCAGAGCTGGTGGATTGCAGCCTGGCCCATGCCCGTATCAACGGTGCCAATTTTGCCGGTGCCGACCTGCGCGGTGCAGATTTGAGCGGCTTTCGTCTCAATGATGCCAAACTGTTCAAAGGCGCCGTGATTTCCAAAGCCCAGGCGTCGATGTTGTTGTCTGAGTTGGGCTTGTCCGTTGCCTAGGGTTCTTGATTGATGCTGGTAATTTCCAACAATGTGCACCTGCCTGACGCCGAGATCGAACTGACCGCCATTCGTGCCCAGGGTGCCGGCGGGCAGAACGTCAATAAGGTGTCGAGTGCGGTGCACCTGCGCTTTGACATTCCGGCGTCGTCGTTGCCGCAGTTCTACAAGGAGCGCTTGCTGGCGCTGCGTGACAGCCGTATCACCAGCGAGGGCGTGCTGGTGCTCAAGGCCCAGCAATACCGGACCCAGGAACAGAACCGTGCGGATGCGCTGGAGCGTCTGGTGGAATTGATCCTCAGTGCCACCAAGGTCGAAAAGAAGCGCCGGCCGACCAAACCCACCCTGGGTTCAAAGAAGCGCCGGCTGGAGTCAAAAACCAAGCGCGGCAGCATCAAGGCCGGGCGTGGCAAGGTCGACTTTTAAGCGTCGCGAGACTCGCGGGCCTGAGGTGCCTGGCGATACAGATAGAGGCTCAGCAACAAGCCACCGCAGGCGGCGAGGGCGGCGAAGAGGAAGATCGACGCAAAGCCGAAACCTGCCGCGACGGCGCCGGCCAGTGGGCCGGTGATCCCCAGTGACAGGTCAATGAACAACGAATAAGCGCCCACCGCCGCACCACGGCTGGAGGCCGGCACCAGGTTGACGGCCTCAACCCCCAGCGCCGGAAACACCAGGGAAAAACCGAAGCCGCTCAAGGCCGCGCCGGCCAGCGCCCAGGGGGCATCCGGCGCCAGCCACAGCAACAGCAGCCCCAGTATCTCAACCGACAGGCAGGCGATTGCCACGCGGAAACCGCCGATCCGGTTGATCAGATTGCCGAACAGCAGGCGCGCGCCGATAAAACTGGCACCGAACAGGCTCAGTGCCCATACCGCGTTGTCCCAGTGCTGGGTGGTGTAATACAGGGTGATAAAGGTGGCAATGGTGCCAAAGCCGATGGAGCCCAACGCCAATGCGCACCCATGGGGCAGCACGCGGCCCAGCACATTCATGAACGGCAGGCGTACACCGGCCACAATCGGCGCCGCTTCTTTGTTCCACGCCAACAGCACGCCCACAAGCGCCAGCACAATGATGCTGACGCCCATGCTCCACAGGCCGAACCGGCTGACCAGCAGCACGCCCAGCGGTGCCCCGACGGCCAGCGCGCCGTAGCTGGCGATGCCGTTCCACGAGATGACCTTGGCGGTATTCGCCGCACCGACACGCCCTATGCCCCAACCAATCGCACCGGAACCCACCAGGCTTTCAGCGCTGCCCAGCACCAGGCGACCGATCAGCAGACAACCGAGACTGAAGGCCGGCAGGCTGGAAAAACCGGCGGCGAGCAACATGAACACGCCGCTCAAGCCGCAACCGACCAGGCCGATGAGCACCGCGCGCTTACTGCCCAGGTTATCGATGATTTTGCCGGCATACGGACGGCTCAGCAGGGTCGCCAGGTATTGCACGCTGATCACCAGCCCGGCGATAACCGCGCCATAGCCCAGTTGGCTATGCACATAGCCCGGCAACACCGCCAGAGGGATGCCGATGTTCAGGTAGCCGATAAAGGTGAACAGCACGATGGAAACGACTTGCAGCGTGACCGCCATGGGTCGCTGGGTATCTGGCATGGGAGAGGTCCACTGTCGCAGCAGGTAAAGATAGGCTGCTAATGATACCGGTGGTTTGGCTCGCGCAGGGCGCTAAAGCGCAAAAACCTCAGCGCAGGAACGCTTCAGGCTTGCTCAGGGGCCAGCAATTGGGTGGTGACCAGGGCGGCCAGGGCGTTTTCCTGGGTGCCGAAGCGCTTGAGCAACACGGCTTGTTTGTCCGCGCTGAGGCGGTTCCAGACCTCGACCATCTGCAGGGCAGCGTCGAGTACGGCGGTATCCGGGGTATCGGTCATTTTTACGGGGGTCTCGAATGATTCAGGCAGTGTGGAAAGCGCTCAAAGCTGCGCTTTCCACACGGTCTGGTACGGCGTCAGTCCTGGCTTTCGCTGTCGACTGGTTTTGCTTCTTTGGCTTCGGGCCGTGTGTCGCTGGCCTGTTGCGGTGCTGGCTGCTCTGTAGGCTGCAGGCTTGGGAAGGGGAGATTAGGTATCTCGTGCATCGTCGTCGCTCCTCGCAAGGTCTGTTTCAATCGCAGGTGATTGCGCGCTCTCAAAAAGCCTTGGCAGGATACAGCACTATAAATGACAAATAGACTTTTATATCGACCGTGCCTAGAACGCCACTTTGCCCAGGATCATGTCGCGATACATCACAAAATCACCGAGCAGGCTGTAAAACGGGTGCTGGAAGGTGGCCGGACGGTTCTTCTCGAAGAAGAAATGGCCGATCCAGGCGAAGCTGTAGCCGGCGATCGGCACGGCCAGCAACAGGCCTGGCGAGCCTCGGCCGATGGCGTAGGCCAGGATGCCGATCACCAGTGTAGTGCCGATAAAATGCAGGCGCCGGCAGGTGCTGTTGCCGTGCTCCTCCAGGTAATACGGGTAAAACTCGGCGAAGCTGTTGAATCGCTTGACGTTTTCCACGGTGACAGGCCCTCTGATTGTTGTGCGGCCCAACAGATGTTCGGCGGGGAGCTTATTTGAGTCTAGAGTGATCAGTGGTGACAGCCAGTGACAATAGATGCCACTTTAGTATCCTTGGCCTCCTGGCTACCGTTTAAGCCTGCCAGCACAAGAAGACGCCATGAGCGAACGAACAACGTCTGCAAGCTGGGCGATGGGGATAGTCAAGGCCCTGGAAATGGACGGCCTGGATTGCCGGGCCCTGTTCAAGCAACTGGGATTGGACTATGCCGACCTCAGTAACCCCGACGCGCGTTTTGCGCAGGATGCCATGACCCGTTTATGGCAGCGCGCAGTGGAGTTGTCGGGCAACCCGGCCATTGGCCTGAACATGGGCAAAGTGGCGCGTCCGGCCTCGTTTCATGTCGCCGGTTATGCCTTGATGTCCAGCAACACCCTGGCCGACGGCTTCAGGCGCCTGGTACGTTACCAGCGCATCATCGCCGAAAGCGCCGACTTGAGTTTCCGCCTGCTCCCCGAGGGCTACGCGCTGATCCTGACGGTGCACGGCGATCACCTGCCGCCCACCCGACAAAGCGCCGAGGCCTCGCTGGCCAGTGCGTTGGCGCTGTGCGGCTGGCTCACAGGACGAACCCTGCAACCGCATAAAGTGATGCTGCAGGGCGATCAACCGGTCGATCTGGCGCCCTACAAAGAGGTGTTCCATGCGCCGCTGGAATTCAATGCGCCGTATGACGCGCTGATTTTCGAGCAGGCCGACATGGATGCGCCATTGCCTACGGCCAACGAGGCCATGGCGCAGTTGCACGATCGTTTTGCCGGTGAATACCTGGCGCGCTTTTCCGAAAGCCGTGTGACCCACAAGGCACGGCAGGTATTGTGCCGCCTGCTGCCCCAGGGCGAACCCAAGCGCGAAGTGGTGGCGCAGACCTTGCATCTGTCCCAGCGTACCTTGCAGCGGCGTTTGCAGGAGGAGGGCACCAGCTTCCAGGCTCTGCTCGACGACACCCGCCGTGAGCTGGCCGAGCAATACCTGGCGCAGCCGAGCATGACCTTGCTGGAAATCGCCTACCTGTTGGGGTTCGCCGACCCCAGCAACTTCTTTCGCGCGTTTCGCCGCTGGTTCGACGCCACGCCCGGCGAATACCGGGCGCGGTTGCAGCAGATGTCGACCGTCAGTGACGCCAGAACGCCGGAATACAGAGCACAAACACCGTAATGATTTCCAGCCGTCCCAACAGCATGCCCAGCGACAGAATCCACTTGGCCGCATCCGGCAGGCTGGCGAAGTTGCCGGCCGGGCCGATGGTTTCACCCAGGCCCGGGCCGACGCCGGATACGGTACTGGCTGCGCCGGTCAGCGCGGTCATCCAGTCCAGGCCCAGCAGTGACAGGGCCAGCGCGATGGCGCAAATGGTGATGGCGAAGAAAAACGAAAAGGTCAGGATCGACCGCACGATTTCCTCGTCGAGACGGTGACCGTTGTACTTCTGTTTGATCACCGCGCGCGGGTGAATCAACTGGTTCAGGTTGGCCTTGAGCAGGATGTAGGCGACCTGGAAGCGGAAGATCTTGATCCCGCCGGCGGTAGAGCCCGAACAGCCGCCGATAAAGCCCAGGTAGAAGAACAGCATCAGTGAGAAGTTGCCCCAGAGGCTGTAGTCCCCCAGCGCAAAACCGGTGGTGGTCACCACCGAGGTGACGTTCAGCGCCACGTGGCGCAGGGCATCCAGCCAGTGCAGGTTGGTGGTCCACCAATACCAGGTGCCGAGCACCAGCCAGGTCACCACCAGCAAACCGAGCAAGCCCTGCACCTGCTGGTCCCTGAGCAGCGCGCGACGGTTGCCGCGCAAGGTCGCCACGTACAGGGTGAACGGCAGGCTGCCCAGGATCATCACCACCACCGCCACCCAGTGCACCGCCGGTTGCTTCCAGTGCGCCAGGGATTCATCGGAGGTGGAAAACCCGCCGGTGGAAATCGCCGACATGGCGTGGTTGATCGCATCGAACAGCCCCATCCCGGCCCACCAGAACGCCAGGCTGCCAAGGATGGTGATGCCCACATACGCCGCCACGATCAGCCGCGCGACCATATGAGAGCGCGGCATGACCTTTTCCGAACGGTCCGACGACTCGGTCTGGAACAGGCGCATGCCACCGATGCGCAGCAGCGGCAGGATCGCCACCGCCATGCCGATAAACCCGATACCGCCGAGCCAGTGCAACAGCGAACGCCACATCAGGATGCCCGGCGACATGTTGTCCAGCCCGCTCAACACCGTGGACCCGGTGGCCGTGATGCCGGACATGCTTTCAAAAAACGAGTCGGTGTAGCTGATGTGCTGAGTCAGCAGGAACGGCAGCGCGGCGAAGACGCACACCACCACCCAGCTTGTTACTGTAAGAAGGTACATGTCCCGGGGGCGCAGGTGTACATGCTCCGGGCGCCCGGGAATGACCAGGGCCAGACCGGCAATAAAGGTGATCATGCTGGCCCACAGGAACGAGGGCAGGTCGCTGGTGCGTTCGAAGATCACCAGGGTGGCCATGGGCACGACCATGGCGATCGCAAGCGTGATCAGGAAGATGCCGATGATGAAACCGATGATGCGCAGGGTCGGCAACGCCATGAAATTCGCTCGGGTGGTGTGGGCAGAGGCGCCATTCTACCTGCGGTGGAGGTCTTGTAAACCAAGGGCTGGGGCAACATGTAGGAGGGGGCTTGCCCTGATACCGATCAGTTGGCGCAGAGCCCCTGTGGGAGGGGGCTTGCGCCCGATGGCGGCCTCTGGACCGACCAGGATGTTGGATCGATCCCGGTCCCATGTGGGAGGGGGCTTGCTCCCGATGGCGGCCTCTGGACCGACCAGGATGTTGGATCGATCCCGGTCCAAATGTGGGAGGGGGCTTGCTCCCGATGGCGGCCTCTGGGCCGACCAGAATGTTGGATCGATCCCGGTCCCATGTGGGAGGGGGCTTGCCCCCGATGGCGGTCTCAGGACCGACCAGGATGTTGGATCGATCCCGGTCCAAATGTGGGAGGGGGCTTGCCCCCGATGGCGGCCTCAGGACCGACTAGGATGTTGGATCGATCCCGGTCCAATGTGGGAGGGGGCTTGCTCCCGATGGCGGCCTCTGGGCCGACCAGGATGTTGGATCAGATCGCGTACATATCCGTTTCTGCGGTCATGGCCACTTAGGGTTCCGCCCTGACGGCGGGTCACTTTGGAAAAGCCCCAAAGTAACCAAAGGGCTCTTGCCCCACCACTCGGCACCTCGCTTGGGCTCGGTGTGCCCGAACGCAGGCTTGAATCCGTGGGCCGCCGCCACGCGCCATCCATGGCGCGGGGCGGCTAACCCGGCGTCCTGCCGGGTTACCCACGGATTCAAGCCTGCGTTCGGCCAGCGTGGTTTAACGGGGCGCCTGAGATCACAAGCAGATCAAGATCACGAGCGACTCGCTTCGCATCGTGCTTACGGATACCTATGCCCCGATAGCAGAGTGTCAGGCGGTCAATTTTTGGCTGATACACTGCTATCGGGGGCAAGCCCCCTCCCACAGGGGATCTGCGGTGTATGAAAAAGGCGACCCGAAGGTCGCCTAGTTCAACTGCGCCTTGATCAGAACTCGTGATCGGCGCTGTCCGGGTTCAGGTCGCTGATGCCCAGCTTGCCTGCGGCGGCTTCGATCGAACCGGTCTGCTTGACCAGCGCAGCGATGGCGTCACGCACGATCTGGTTGCCTGCATCGTTACCGGCTGCGATCAACTGGTCGTAGTGCTCGCCCTTGTCGGCGTGGTTGACCATCACCTGGATCTTCGCTTCGGTCGCCGCCAGGTCAGCCTTGAGGGCTGCATCGGCTGCCGGGTCGGCTTTGGCGACCAGGGACGACAGGCTCGGGCCGGTCAGCTTGTTGCCGTCGACGCGGGTGTACTCGCCCAGGTAGACGTTGCGGATGCCTTTGGCGTCATAGAAGTGCGAGTAGTGGGTGTTGTCGCTGAAGCAGTCCTGCTCGTCTTCCGGCGAGTTGGCCTCCAGGGAGACCTTCATGCGTTCGCCGGCCAGCTCGCCAAGCGACAGGCTGCCCATGCCGAACAACATCTTGCGCAGGCCGTCGGTAGCCGGTTCCGACTCCAGGGTGGCGCGGTAGTTGTCTTCGACGTTGGGCTTCCAGTTGCCGACCATTTCCTGCAGGTCGCTGACCAGCAGTTGGGTCACGGCACGCAGGTAGGTACGACGACGCTCGTTATGGCCGCCGGTTGCACCGTCACCGGTCATGTAGTCCGAGGCTGGACGGTTGCCCGCGCCTGGGCCGGTGCCGTTGAGGTCCTGGCCCCAGAGCAGGAATTCGATGGCGTGATAGCCGGTGGCGACGTTCGCTTCGGAGCCGCCCAGCTCATTGAGGCTGGCGAGTTTTTCCGGGGTGATCTCCTTGACGTCGACCTTGTCTTCGCCGACCTGGATTTCGTTGTTGGCGATGATATTGGCGCTGGCGCCCGGGTTACCCAGTGCGTGCTCGTAGGACTTGTCGACGTAGTCGATCAGCCCCTCGTCCAGGGGCCAGGCGTTTACCTGGCCTTCCCAGTCGTCGATGATGGTGTTGCCGAAGCGGAACACTTCACTCTGCAGGTAAGGCACGCGCGCGGCGATCCAGGCGGTACGGGCTGCCTTGAGCGTGTCGTCGTTGGGGTTGGCCAGGAAGGTGTCGATGGCGGTCTGCAGGGTTTTCGCGGTGGACTCGGCGTCGCTGTACACCGCAAACACCATGTCGGCGTAATGCGCGACCACGGCCTTGGCGGCCGCTTCGTCGACCTGGCCTGCAGGCGTGGCAGCCGCTGGAGCGGTAGTGCTGGCAGCGGCAGGCGCCTGAGGCGCGGCGGCCTTGTCTTTACCTTCGCCGCAACCGGCGAGAGAAATAGCAATGGCCAGCAGACTGGCGGTGGCCAGGGGCATACGAATCATGGCGAACATCCTGCTTCGGTTGTTGATAGGGCGCGCGGGGGCGCAAAAGCTGCGACATAATGCGAAAGATTTGCATTTTGTGTAAAGGCTTATACGCGGGAAATATTTGGTATCGTTCTGCCCGCTCAAAGAATCGCCGCGTTATCGCGTTCCGATTGCTTCAGGAAAGCCGCCAACTCCCGGGCCTGCAGCGGTTTGCTGTAGTGGTAGCCCTGGCCTTCATGGCAACCCTCGGAGATGATGTAGGCCTCTTGCTCGGCGGTCTCTACGCCCTCGGCAATCACCTGCATGCCCAGGCTTTTGCCCAGTTGGATGATCGCTCGCACGATGGTCGCGTCGTCGTCATCGTCCAGCAGGTCCTGGACGAAGCTCTTGTCGATCTTGATCTTGTCCAGCGGCAGGCTTTTGAGGTAGCTCAGGGATGAGTAACCGGTGCCGAAGTCATCGATGGCGATCAGCGCCCCCGAACGGCGCAGGCTCAACAGGTGCTGGGCGGCGGTGCTGATGTCTTCCATCAGGCCGGTTTCGGTGACTTCCAGTTCCAGGCTGCGCGGCGGCAGGCGGTAAATCTGCATCAGGTTGTTGACCACCCGCGGCAACTCGGTGTGGTGCAGTTGCACCGTGGACAGGTTGACCGCCATGCGCAGTTCGGTGAAGCCCAGGTCATGCCATTCGCGCAGTTGGCGGCACGCCTGATCCAGCACCCATTCACCGATGGGAATGATGGTGCCGTTCTGTTCCGCCAACGGGATGAACAGGTCCGGTGGAACCAGGCCGTGTTCCGGGTGCTGCCAGCGAATCAGCGCTTCGACACCGACCACGCGGTGATCGCGGTAACTGATCTGCGGTTGATACACCAGGTGAAACTGGTCACGGCTCAGGGCATCGCGCAGGTCTTTCTCCAGCTCGCGGCGCCGACGCATTTCGCTGTCGACGCTGGCGATGTAGAACTGGTAGCGATTGCGCGAGCGGCTTTTGGCCAGGGTCATGGTCTGTTCGGCTTTCTGCAGCAGTTTCTCCGTGCTGTCGCCATCTTCCGGGAACAGGGTGATGCCGATGGTGGCGCGCAGGCGAATCTGGTCCTGATCCAGGGCAAACTCCGCTTCCAGGTCATCCAGGATACTTTGCGCAAGTTCCGCCGCTTCGTAGGGCTGGTCGATATCGGCTTGCACCAGGGCGAACTGGTCGCCCCCCAGGCGGGCGAGCGCGCCCAGGCGCCCACTGTGGGCGCGCAAACGATCGGCCAGGGCCAGCAGCAACTTATCGCCATTCTGATAGGTGAACTGCTCGTTGACGCTCTTGAAGTCATCCAGCCCCACGCACAACACCGCTACGCGACGCTGGCGCCGGCCGGCATCGGTGAGGATCCGGTCCAATTGCTCCTGCAACTTCTGGCGGTTCGGCAGGCCGGTGAGAAAATCATACTGGGCCATGCGCAACAGGCTGGACTCGGCCTCGTGGCGCAGGTGGGTATTGCGTTCGATGGATTCGAGCAACTGGTTGGCGGTGTTTATCCACAGCCCCAACTCGTCGCGCTCATGGCCCTTGATCTGCGGGATCTTGTGCTCGCTGGGCCGGTCCGGGTTGATCGACGTCAAGTGCCCGATAATCCGCGAAAGCGGTTTGGTCAGCAGCCAGTGATACACCAGGTACAGCACCAGCCCCATGGCCAGGGCGCGCAGCACTCCGGAAATAAAGATGATCACCGAACTGACCAGGAAGCCTTCGCCGTAGGTGGCGGTGTCGAGGGTAATGCTCAGGTCGCCGTAATACTCGCTGTAGGGGCCCTTGCCTACCAGTGGGGTGGTAAAGGTGCGTTCCTGCCCAAGAATCAGGTCGGTTAACCAGCGGCTGGAAGAAGGCTGCAAGGTGCGGCTTTTTTCCGCGAGCATGGTCTCGTTGGGGTGGCCGATGGATGCGACGCGTACGGCGTCATCCTGAAACAGGCCTTCGATCACCTGCATGCCCATTTCGCGGTCCAGGCTGTAGACGGCCTGGGTCGAGGGGTCGCGAAACATGTCGAGGATACGTTGGGCATCGCCCGCTACGGCCTGGCGCGTCTTATAGGCATCGAAAACGATCTGCGCCACGCTCAGCGCCACGCCCACGATCAGTGCCGAGAGCAAGACAACCCGTAGCAACTTCACCGACAAGCTGTTTTTGAGTTCCAGCTTCAAAGGGGCATTCCTTGTCTCATGCGGGTGGCCTTCAATATGCCATGAGTATTGGCAATCTGGGGAGGGCAGTCAAAGGAACATTGGAGCAGCAGGCACCTTCAAGGCTGGAGGGGAGAAAAAACCAAAAAAAACGGCGGATGTGCTCCGCCGTCTGACTGTTCGACCAGGATGCCGCATGCCAACGTGGCTGGCATCGCGGGCGCAGTTGTCAACTCACTGAAAAGTCGATCTTTGGCGGCGCCGGTGGCATGTTGTCCTCGCCGGGGCGTTCTGGTGCTTTCGCGCCACCGTCATCACCGCCGCCGCCTGCACCACCGGCAAGACCTTTCATGAGGCCGCTGATGAGTTGCATCGCCATCTGCCCGCCTGCTTTTCCGATTTCTTCCATCTTTTTTCTCCAGAAGAGCGCGAGAGGGTTATTCCTCTCACTCACTGCGTGGCAATTTCTCTTCTGCGAGTTCCACCACGACCAGTAGCTTGCTGCTTGTTAGCGCCCATGAAAAAGCCCGGCAATGGCCGGGCTCTTTCTACTGCAAGCGCTGCTTAGGCAGTGAAGGTCTTGCCTTCGAACTGCTCAGCCACGAACTTCCAGTTGACCAGGTTCCAGAACGCTTCCACATACTTGGGACGCACGTTGCGGTAGTCGATGTAGTAGGCGTGTTCCCAGACATCGCAGGTCAGCAGCGGGGTGTCGCCGTTGGTCAGCGGGTTGCCGGCGCCGATGGTGCTGGCCAGGGCCAGGGAACCGTCAGCCTTTTTCACCAGCCAGCCCCAACCGGAACCGAAGGTGCCGACCGACGTCTTGGTGAACTCTTCCTTGAACTTGTCGAACGAACCGAACGCGGCGTTGATGGCTTCAGCCAGAGCGCCGGTAGGTTGGCCGCCGGCGTTTGGCGCCAGGCAGTTCCAGTAGAAGGTGTGGTTCCAGACCTGAGCGGCGTTGTTGAAGATACCGCCTGAAGAAGACTTGACGATTTCTTCCAGGGTCTTGCCTTCGAACTCGGTGCCTGGCACCAGGTTGTTCAGGTTCACGACATAGGTGTTGTGGTGCTTGTCGTGGTGATACTCCAGGGTTTCCTTGGAGATGTGCGGCTGCAGGGCATCGTGTGCGTAGGGCAGCGGCGGCAATTCGAAAGCCATGATGATTCTCCTAATCAGGTCAGTTGCGGTGAGCGCAAGGCCGATCACGGGCGGCCAAACAAGCGCCGGCGAGTCTGTACTCTTTGCGGCGCAAGTCCGGGATCATAGCACCGGGGGTGCGGCAAAACCACGCAACAACTGTGTGGGATAGAGGTTCCAGAGCCTTTTGGAATAAGTTCATGGCGCGCTGATTAATTGGTAGGCCACGCTGAACATCATTACGGCCACCAGCAGGTCGAGCAGACGCCAGGTAGCCGGGCGCGCCAGCCACGGCGCCAACCACGCCGCACCCAAGGCCAGGGTGGTAAACCACAGGAACGACGCACTGGCCGCGCCGGCGACGTAGGCCCCGGGCTCCGTCTGTTGTGCGCCCAGTGAGCCGATCAGCAGCACGGTGTCCAGATAGACATGGGGGTTGAGCAGGGTCACCGCCAGCGCGCTCAACAGCACGGCGCGCAATGAGCGGGTCTTGAGGCTGGCGTCCTGATCCAGACGTTGTGTCGAACAGGCCCTGCGCAGCGCGCACGCGCCGTACCACAGCAGAAACGCCGCGCCGCCCCAGCGCGCCACCCCAAGCAGTATCGGGCTCTGCGCCAGCACGGTGGCCAAGCCGAATACCCCGGCCGCCACCAGCAGCGCATCGCAGATCACACACAGGGCGGCGACCGGCAAGTGATGTTCGCGGCGCAGGCTTTGCGCCAGGACGAACGCATTCTGCGTGCCGATTGCCATGATCAGTCCCAGGGCTACCAGCAACCCGTTCATATAGCTTTGCCACATAGCGCCAATCCTCAAGTCATGCTCAAAAGATGCTGGCTAGGGTGGCGGTCAAGCCTGTATAAGAAAAACCAATATTGCTGATCGCTCATTAGGAAAACTGATGTTCGACTATAAATTGCTTTCCGCTTTGGCGGCCGTGGTGGAGCAGGCCGGCTTCGAGCGCGGCGCACAGGTACTGGGGCTGTCGCAGTCGGCCGTGTCCCAACGCATCAAGTTGCTGGAGGCGCGCGTCGGCCAGCCGGTACTGGTGCGGGCGACCCCGCCGACCCCCACCGATATTGGCCGGCGCCTGCTCAACCATGTGCAGCAGGTGCGCCTGCTGGAGCGCGACCTGCAAAGCCAGGTGCCGGCGTTGGACGAAGAGGGCATGCCCGAGCGCCTGCGCATCGCGCTGAATGCCGACAGCCTCGCCACCTGGTGGGCGCTGGCGGTCAGCGATTTCTGCAGCGAACAGCACCTGCTGCTGGACCTGGTGGTGGAAGACCAGACCGTGGGCCTCAAACGCATGCGTGCCGGTGAAGTGGCGGCCTGTATCTGCGCCAGCGAGCGCCCGGTTGCCGGCGCCCGCAGCCTGGCCCTTGGCGCCATGCGTTACCGCGCATTGGCCAGCCCCGCGTTTATAACGCGGCACTTCCCGGCCGGGGTACAGGCCGACCAATTGGCCGGTACGCCGGCACTGGTGTTCGGTCCGGATGATTTCCTGCAACACCGTTACCTGGCTTCGCTGGGTGTGACCGGCGGTTTCGAGCACCATTTATGCCCGTCATCCGAAGGCTTCATCCGCCTGATGGAAGCTGGCCTCGGCTGGGGCCTGGTGCCTGAATTGCAGGTGCGCGACGCGCTGGAAAAAGGCCTGCTGGTCGAATTACTGCCAGATAAGCCCATTGATGTGCCGCTGTACTGGCATCATTGGCGCAGTGGCGGGCACCTGTTGGGCCTGTTGACCGAGCATCTGGCCCGGGTCTGTGGGCAATGGTTGGTGCCGTTGAAGTGATGGCGTGCGTCAAGGCAACAGCGATGAAAAACGAAAGAACATGGGGTAGTGCATGAAAATTCTGGTCACCGGCGCAAGCGGCTTCATCGGCGGGCGCTTTGCGCGTTTCGCCCTGGAGCAGGGCCTGGACGTGCGGGTCAACGGGCGACGGGCCGAGGGTGTCGAGCACTTGGTACGACGCGGTGCCGAGTTTATCCAGGGTGATCTGAACGATGCCGACCTGGTGCGCACCCTGTGCCGTGACGTCGAGGCCGTGGTGCACTGTGCCGGTGCGGTCGGGCTGTGGGGCAAGTATCAGGATTTCCATCAAGGCAATGTGCTGGTCACCGAGAACGTCGTCGAAGCGTGCCTCAAGCAGCGGGTCGGGCGGTTGGTGCACCTGTCCTCGCCCTCCATCTACTTCGATGGGCGCGACCACCTGGGGCTGACCGAAGAGCAAGTCCCCAAGCGCTTCAGGCATCCCTATGCCGCGACCAAATACTTGGCGGAGCAGAAGGTGTTCGGCGCCCAGGAATTCGGCCTCGAGGTGCTGGCCCTGCGCCCGCGTTTCGTCACCGGCGCCGGTGACATGAGCATCTTCCCGCGCCTGTTGAGGATGCAGCGCAAGAACCGCCTGGCCATCGTCGGTGACGGCCTGAACAAGGTCGACTTCACCAGCGTGCACAACCTCAACGAGGCGCTGCTCAGCAGCTTGCTGGCTCCCGGTTCGGCACTGGGCAGGGCCTACAACATCAGCAACGGCACGCCGGTACCGGTGTGGGACGTGGTCAACTATGTGATGCGACAAATGGACATGCCTCAGGTCACGCGCTACCGCTCCTATGGCTTGTCCTACAGTGTGGCGGCCTTGAACGAGGCGTTCTGTGCGCTGTGGCCGGGGCGGCCGGAACCGTCGTTGACGCGCCTGGGCATGCAGGTCATGAACAAGGATTTCACCCTCGACATCAGCCGGGCGCGGCATTATCTCGATTACGAGCCCAAGGTCAGTCTGTGGAGCGCCCTCGACGAGTTCTGCCTGTGGTGGAAAGCCCAGGCTCCGGGCCACTCATAAGCCACAACCTGCAACATATCGGGAACCGAGTGGCGCAGCGCTTGTTGACCCATGCACCGGGAGCACGGTTTATACTCCCGCCGCTCGGCCCCTCGGTCGGCCATCTTATTGATTCAGGATAGATTCATGCGTAACGATGCTAAAGACGATTTCGACAACGTTCCCAGCCTGCGGGCCGATACCGGGGACGATGATGATTTCGTGCCGACAGCCGCCACCTCGGTGCGCTCGCGCACGACGCCTGTGGTCAAGGTGAAAAGGGCCAGCAACGGTCCGTTGTGGGCGTTGGTCGGCGCGTTGCTGATCGCCTTTGCGGGCCTCGCCTGGTGGAGCTTCCAGCAGATTTCCCTGATGGGCCAGCAACTGGTCGCCACCCAGGAAAGCTTTGCGCGTATCAGCGAAGAAGCGGCGGGGCGCCTGCAGGATATTTCCGGCAAGGTCGTGGCCAGCGAGGCCAATGTGAACAACGGCAGCGAAGCCCTGAAAGTGCAGATCAAACAGCTGGAAACCCAGTTGCTTGAGCAGGGCAGACAACAAGTGGGTGTGGCCGGCCAGGCCACCGAGCTGGACCAGCGCCTGGCGCAGATGAGCGCCAGCACCGCCGAACTGACGAGCGCCAATGCCAAGTTGCAGGGCCAGGTTCAGGCGCTGACCGATGCCGTTGCCACGCTCAAGGCGGCCCAAGGCGAGATCAAGGATCTGGCCAATGAGGTAGCGACCTTGAAGAAACAAGGCAATCCGGCTGCCGCCATCGCCCGACTCGAGCAGGACGTGCTGGTGCTCAAGAGTGCACAGGAAAACCAGCCCGCCAACACCGATGCGCCGACCAATAAAGAGTTCGACGTATTCCGCATCCAGACCACGCGCAATATCACCACATTGCAGAGCCAGGTGCAGAATTTGAACCAGCGCCTCAACGCGCCGGCGGCGGCCACGCCACTGGGTCAATGACTCGTTCTGTGGACTGTGAATGCAATCAAACTGTGGGAGGGGGCTTGCCCCCGATTGCGGTGTGTCAGTCACGAAAATATTGACTGATTCACCGCTATCGGGGGCAAGCCCCCTCCCACATTTGAACCCGTATTAGTCAGCTAAATCGCTGTCGCTCTCAGATTTGTCACCGCCCGGTGACATTTCTTGTCCCCTTCGTTACTTGCCACTCCCGCGCCCTTGTTTAGACTCCGGCCACCCCACAAAAAACAATAAGGGCCCCCCATGACCATGCAACCACTGCCTCCCAGCAGTTGGCTGAACGCGCCTGCCCATCACGCCTGGCTCGCGGCCGAAGGCCAGCGCCTGTTGACCTTTGCCAAGGCGTCGCGCCTGCCGGACGGCTTCGGCAATCTGGATGACACTGGCCAACTGCCGGCCGGTGCCCGCGCCGAAACCATGAACACCGCCCGCATGACCCACAGCTTCGCCATGGCCCACGCCATGGGGTTGCCCGGCTACGCCGATTTGGTGGCGCACGGCGTGGCGGCCCTGAGCGGCCCGTTGCACGATAGCGAACACGGTGGCTGGTTTGCCGCGGCCGATGCCCTTGATGGCAATACCGGCAAGGCCGCTTACCTGCATGCCTTCGTGGCCCTGGCCGCCAGCTCTGCCGTAGTGGCCGGTGCACCCGGCGCGCAGACCCTGTTGAACGATGCGGTGCATATCATCGACCAGTTCTTTTGGAGCGAGGAGGAGGGCGCCATGCTCGAATCCTTTGCCCGGGACTGGAGCGGCGTCGAAGCCTATCGCGGTGCCAACAGCAACATGCACGCTACCGAAGCCTTTCTGGCTCTCGCCGATGTCACGGGCGACACGCGCTGGCTGGACCGCGCGTTGCGGATCGTCGAACGTGTCATCCATGCCCACGCCGCCGGTAACCGCTTCATGGTGATCGAGCACTTCGATACCCAGTGGAACCCGCTGCTCAGTTACAACGAAGACAACCCCGCCGACGGTTTCCGTCCCTATGGCATCACCCCCGGCCACGGCTTCGAATGGGCGCGGCTGGTGTTGCACCTGGAAGCGGCGCGGCTGGCCGCCGGGTTGGTCACGCCACAGTGGTTGCTGACCGATGCCCAAGGGCTGTTTGCCAGTGCCTGCGAGTATGCCTGGGCGGTGGATGGCGCGCCGGGCATTGTCTACACCCTGGACTGGAACCAGCGCCCGGTCGTTCGCGAACGCCTGCACTGGACCCATGCCGAAGCCAGCGCGGCTGCCCAGGCGCTGCTCAAGCGCACTGGCCAATTGCATTACGAGACCTGGTACCGGCGGTTCTGGGAGTTTTGCGAAACCCACTTCATCGACCGGCTCCAGGGCAGCTGGCACCACGAACTCAACCCACACAACCAACCCAGCAGCAAAATCTGGGGCGGCAAGCCGGACCTGTACCATGCCTGGCAAGCGGTTGTGCTACCGGCATTACCCTTGGCACCCAGCCTGGCCAGTGCATTGGGCAGCGGATGCTATGTCACCAGCTGGTGACATTTGTGCGTCCCTTTGTTACCTGCGCCGGGAAAATCCCTGTTTAAACTCCTTGCAGCGCAAGCTCTAGACTTGCATGCATAACAACAAGAAAAGGTACTCAGATGAATGCGATTAATCGCCTCGCCGTTGCTATTTCCATGGCCTCGTTGTTTCCCCTCAGTGCATTTGCCGCCGACTCCAAAGGCACGATTGAAGTAGTGCATTGGTGGACGTCGGGCGGTGAAAAGGCGGCAGTGGATGTCCTGAAGGCCCAAGTTGAGAAAGACGGCTTCACCTGGAAAGACGGTGCAGTCGCAGGTGGCGGTGGCGCCACGGCCATGACCGTGCTGAAAAGCCGCGCGGTAGCCGGCAACCCGCCAGGCGTTGCCCAGATCAAGGGCCCCGACATCCAGGAATGGGCGTCCACCGGCCTGCTCGACACCGACGCGCTCAAAGACGTCGCCAAAGAAGAAAAGTGGGACTCCCTGCTCGACAAGAAAGTCTCCGACACCGTCAAGTACGAAGGTGACTACGTGGCCGTTCCGGTCAACATCCACCGCGTGAACTGGCTGTGGATCAACCCGGAAGTCTTCAAGAAAGCCGGCATCACCAAGAACCCGACCACCCTCGAAGAATTCTATGCCGCCGGCGACAAGCTGAAAGCAGCGGGTTTCATCGCGCTTGCTCACGGCGGCCAGCCTTGGCAGGACAGCACCGTGTTCGAAGCGGTGGTGCTCTCGGTCATGGGCGCCGATGGCTACAAGAAAGCCCTGGTCGACCTGGATAACGCTGCGCTGACCGGCCCGGAAATGATCAAGTCGCTGACTGAGCTGAAAAAGGTCGCGACCTATATGGACGTCGACGGCAAAGGTCAGGACTGGAACCTGGAGGCCGGTAAAGTCATCAACGGCAAGGCCGGCATGCAGATCATGGGTGACTGGGCCAAGTCCGAATGGACCGCCGCCAAGAAAGTCGCTGGCAAGGACTACGAGTGCGTAGCCTTCCCGGGCACCGACAAGGCCTTCACCTACAACATCGACTCCCTGGCCGTGTTCAAGCAGAAAGACAAAGGCACCGCTGCCGGTCAGCAGGACATTGCCAAAGTCGCGCTGGGTGAAAACTTCCAGAAAATCTTCAGTATCAACAAGGGCTCGATCCCGGTGCGCACTGACATGCTCACTCAAATGGACAAACTGGGCTTCGACTCCTGCGCCCAGGCCGCCGCCAAGGACTTCCTGGCCGACGCCAAGACCGGCGGACTGCAGCCAAGCATGGCGCACAGCATGGCCACCAACCTGGCGGTGCAAGGCGCGTTCTTTGACGTGGTGACTAACTACATCAACGACCCGAAAGCCGACCCGGCCGACACGGCCAAGAAATTGGGCGCTGCGATCAAGTCGGCCAAGTAACGCTGCTGCTATCTGTAGGAGCGAGCTCGCTCGCGAAAAACTCAAGGTCACCGCGTTCATCTCTATGCACGCGCTATCGTTGAAGTCCTTCGCGAACACGCTCGCTCCTGCAGGGTTCGGTTCACCTGTCAGTCCTTTTTCCCTGTACTGGATTTTCCCATGAGTTCTGTTGCTGTGTTCAGCAAGGCCTCGCCGTTCGATGCATTGCAGCGCTGGCTCCCCAAACTGGTGCTGGCGCCGAGCATGTTCATCGTGCTGGTGGGCTTCTACGGCTACATCCTGTGGACGTTCGTGTTGTCGTTCACCACCTCCACGTTTCTGCCCAACTACAAGTGGGCGGGCCTGGCGCAATACGAGCGCTTGTTCGACAACGACCGTTGGTGGGTGGCGAGCAAGAACCTGGCCGTGTTCGGCGGGATGTTCATCGGCATCACCCTGGTGATCGGTGTGACGCTGGCGATTTTCCTCGACCAGAAAATCCGCCGCGAAGGTTTCATTCGCACGATCTACCTGTACCCGATGGCGCTCTCGATGATCGTCACCGGTACTGCGTGGAAATGGCTGCTCAACCCGGGCATGGGCCTGGACAAATTATTGCGCGACTGGGGCTGGGAAGGCTTCCGTCTCGACTGGCTGATCGACCCCGACCGCGTGGTCTACTGCCTGGTGATCGCCGCTGTGTGGCAAGCCTCGGGCTTTATCATGGCGATGTTTCTGGCGGGCCTGCGTGGCGTTGATCAGTCAATCATCCGCGCCGCGCAGATCGACGGCGCGAGCCTGCCGCGCATCTACTGGAGCGTGGTGCTGCCAAGCCTGCGTCCGGTGTTCTTCAGTGCGGTGATGATCCTGGCGCACATTGCGATCAAGAGCTTCGACCTGGTGGCGGCGATGACAGCCGGCGGCCCGGGCTATTCCTCCGACCTGCCTGCCATGTTCATGTACTCGTTTACCTTCAGCCGCGGCCAGATGGGCATGGGCTCGGCCAGTGCAATCCTGATGCTCGGTGCGATCCTCGCGATCATTGTGCCGTACCTGTATTCCGAGCTGAGGACCAAGCGTAATGACTAGTCTCGCCGCTAAACCTGCCATCAGCCTGAGTCGTATCGCGATCTACGCGGTGCTGATCCTCGCGGTGCTGCTGTACCTGGTGCCGCTGGTGGTGATGCTGCTCACCAGCTTCAAGACCCCGGAAGACATCAGCACCGGCAACCTGCTGAGCTGGCCGACTGTGGTCAGTGGCATCGGCTGGGTCAAAGCCTGGGGCACCGTGGACGGCTACTTCTGGAACTCGATCAAGATCACCGTGCCGGCTGTGCTGATCTCCACGGCCATCGGCGCGTTGAACGGCTACGTCCTGTCGTTCTGGCGCTTCCGGGGTTCGCAGTTGTTCTTCGGCCTGTTGCTGTTCGGCTGCTTCCTGCCGTTCCAGACGGTGCTGCTGCCGGCCTCGTTCACCCTCGGCAAGATGGGCATGGCCAATACCACCACGGGCCTGGTGTTTGTGCATGTGGTCTACGGCCTGGCGTTTACCACGCTGTTCTTTCGTAACTACTACGTGAGCATTCCGGATGCGCTGATCAAGGCGGCTCGCCTGGACGGTGCCGGTTTCTTCACCATCTTCCGTCAGATCATTCTGCCGATGTCGACGCCGATCATCATGGTCTGCCTGATCTGGCAGTTCACCCAGATCTGGAACGACTTCCTGTTCGGCGTGGTGTTTTCCAGCGGCGACTCCCAGCCCATCACGGTGGCGCTGAACAACCTGGTCAACACCAGCACCGGGGCCAAGGAATATAACGTGGATATGGCGGCGGCGATGATCGCCGGGCTGCCGACCCTGCTGGTCTATGTGATCGCAGGCAAGTATTTCGTGCGCGGCCTCACGGCCGGCGCGGTCAAGGGGTAATCATGGCTACGCTTGAACTTCGCAATGTAAACAAGACCTATGGTGCCGGCCTGCCCGACACCTTGAAGAACATCGAACTGTCGATCAAGGAAGGCGAATTCCTGATCCTGGTCGGCCCTTCGGGTTGCGGCAAGTCCACCTTGATGAACTGCATCGCGGGCCTTGAGACCATCTCCGGCGGCGCGATCATGATCGGTGATCAGGATGTGAGCGGCATGAGCCCCAAGGACCGTGACATCGCCATGGTGTTCCAGTCCTACGCGCTGTACCCGACCATGAGTGTGCGCGAGAACATCGAGTTCGGCCTGAAGATTCGCAAGATGCCCCAGGCCGACATCGACACCGAAGTGGCGCGCGTGGCCAAGCTGCTGCAGATCGAGCATCTGCTCAACCGCAAGCCGGGCCAACTCTCCGGTGGTCAGCAACAGCGCGTGGCCATGGGCCGGGCGTTGGCGCGCCGGCCGAAGATCTACCTGTTCGACGAGCCGCTGTCGAACCTCGACGCCAAGCTGCGCGTCGAGATGCGTACCGAAATGAAGCTGATGCACCAGCGCCTGAAAACCACCACTGTCTACGTGACCCACGACCAGATCGAAGCGATGACCCTGGGCGACAAAGTGGCGGTGATGAAGGACGGAATCATCCAGCAATTCGGTACGCCGAAGGAAATTTACAACGACCCTGCTAACCTGTTTGTGGCAAGCTTTATCGGTTCACCACCAATGAACTTCGTTCCCATGCGCCTAAAACGCCAGGACGGTGTTCTGGTGGCGGTGCTCGACAGCGGCCAGGCCCGTTGCGAGTTGGCGTTGAACATGAATGACGCAGGTCTGGAAGATCGCGATGTGATCCTGGGCCTGCGCCCGGAGCAGATCGTGCTCGCGGCGGGCGAGGGCAATGGCGCGTCGAGCATTCGCGCCGAAGTCCAGGTAACCGAGCCGACCGGCCCGGACACCCTGGTGTTCGTGCAGCTCAACGACACCAAAGTCTGCTGCCGTCTGGCGCCGGACGTGGCACCGCAGGTAGGCGAGACCCTGACCCTGCAGTTCGACCCGGCCAAGGTGTTGCTGTTCGACGCCAAGACCGGTGAGCGATTGGGCACTGCTGCTTCATTGCCGGCACAGGGGCATGCCGGCAACGTGACCCAGTTCAAGGGCCGTTGAAGCATTTGTAGGCGCGAGCTTGCTCGCGAAGGTCGTTAACGATGACGCAGCGCTCCTGGTTTAGCGTGGCGCTCTCGGGTTTTTCGCGAGCAAGCTCGCTCCTACAGTACTGTGGTTAATGGTTAACTTGTTGTTTTAGCTAAAAAAAGTAAACCGCGTTAGATAAAAACAGTTTAATAACAATAAAGACGAGGATGTAGGGATGAAAAAGCAACACAACAACACTCGGCTGTTCTGCCAACTGTCAGCAGCAGCAGCCCTTGTATTGTCCGCCAATGCGATGGCGGCCGATGCGTTCAGCGCCGATTCCAAGTGGATGACCGGCGATTGGGGCGGCGAGCGTACCAAGCTGATCGAGCAAGGTATCGACATCAAGGCCGATTACGTAGGGGAAATGGGCTACAACGCCCACGGTGGCTACAACGACGACAAGACCGGTCGTTACTCCGACCAGTTCGGTCTGGGTGTAGCGCTGGACCTGCAAAAGCTGTGGGGCTGGGATAATACCCAGGCCAAGATCCAGCTCACCAACCGTAATGGCCAGAACATCTCCAACGACCGCATCGGCGACCCGCGTGCCGGCACGCTCAGTTCGTCGATGGAAGTCTATGGCCGTGGCCACATGGTGCGCCTGACCCAGTTCTGGATCCAGCACCAGATGTTCGACAACAAGCTGGACGTGAAACTCGGCTACTTCGGTGAAGGCGAGGACTTCAACACCTTCCCGTGCGACTTCCAGAACCTGTCGTTCTGTGGCTCCCAGGTCGGTAACTATGTAAACACCTGGTACAACTGGCCGGTCAGCCAGCCGGCCATCCGCGTGAAGTACAACATCACGCCTGAGTTGTATGCACAGATCGGTGCCTACAGCCAGAACCCGTCGCAGCTGGAGCACGGCAACGGCTTCAAACTCAGCGGCAGCGGTACCAAAGGTACTGTGATTCCGGTGGAATTGGTCTGGTCGCCGAAAGTCAACAACCTGCCGGGCGAATACCGCGTGGGTTACTACAAGAGCGCGGCCGATGCTCCGGATGTACGTGAAGACGTCAACGGCAACGATGCGGTCCTCACTGGCGCAAACTTGCGCACCCGCAGCAGCAAGAAAGGCTACTGGTTCGTTGCCCAACAGCAACTCACCACGCACAACGGCGACGCTACCCGTGGCCTGAACATTGCGGCCAACGCGACCTTCCACGACAAGGAAACCAACCTGGTCGACAACTACCAGTCGTTGATGCTGGTGTACAAGGGCCCATTCGACGCACGTCCAAAAGATGACGTCGGCATTGGCGTCGCGCGTCTGCATGTCAACGATGACGTGAAGAAGAACTCGCAGTTGCTCAATGCCGCCAATGGCATCAGCGACTACGACAATCCGCTTTACACGCCGATTCGCGAGACCGAGTACAACGTCGAATTGAACTACGGCTTCCACGTTACCAACTGGCTGACCGTGCGTCCTAACTTGCAGTACGTTGTCCAGCCGGGCGGCGTGGACAAAGTCGACAACGCGCTGGTAGCGGGCCTGAAGATTCAGTCTACGTTCTAACGCGGTTGCGATAAGCTCCTTCTCTCTGTGCGCATTTTGCGGGTAGCCATGGCTATCCGCTTTTTTTTGGGTGGCACTGTGATATTCGGAACCTGTGCACATGCATGAGCAACCGCTGCAACGCTTTTTCAAGTCCCTGCGCGAGCGTCCGGTGTTCGCCTGGGAGCGCTTTCAGATGCGCGATGTGTTGGTGATCGACCACCCGCTGTGCCAGGCGGTGTTCAGTCGCCAGGGCGCGCAACTGCTGCACTTTCAGCCCACCGGCCAGAAACCCTGGCTGTGGTGTGCGGCCAAATGGCCACAAGTCGGCGCGATCCGCGGCGGCGTACCGGTCTGCTGGCCGTGGTATGGCCGTCACCCCAGCGAAAACGCCTGGCCGTCCCACGGCTGGGCGCGCTTGATCGACTGGAAACTGCTCGACAGCAGCACCGATGACGATGGCGTGCGCCTGCATTGGCAGTTGCAGTTGTGCGACTGGCAGGTGGACCTGCACGCGCAATTGGGCGACACCCTGGAACTGCGCCTGAGCACCGAGCATCAGGACGAGCTGCCGTGCCAGTTGAGCCATGCTTTGCATGCTTATTGGCGTATTGGTCACGTTGACGAGGTAGCGCTGTCTGGGCTCGACGGCGCGCAGGGTTATGACCAGCTCAATCGCCAGGTTTGCCAGCAGGAGGGCGAGTTGCGCGTTGATGGCGGGTGCCAGCGGGTGTTCCAGCACGAGGGCGAATTGCAGCTCAAGGACCATGCCTGGCAGCGTGAACTGTGCATCGATACCGGCGACAGCGCCGACACGGTGGTGTGGCACCCCGGTAGCCGGCCGCTATTGGGCGTGAGTTTTAACGAAGCGTCAGGATTTGTGTGCGTGGAGTCGGCGATGGCCGGGGCGAGCCTGGCGCCCGGGGAGCGGGCGCATTTGAGTCTGCAGGCCAGGGCAGGGGTCTAGTGGTGTGGCTGATGGCCTCATCGGGGGCAAGCCCCCTCCCACTTTTGAATGGGTTCACAGATCAAATGTGGGAGGGGGCTTGCCCCCGATGAGGCCAGTAAAGCCAACACAGATGCCGGCTTAGTTGAACTCATCCCCCACCGGATACCGGCTGTCATTCAAGCTCTCTTTGATTTTGCGCAAGTGCGGCTGGAAATCCACACCACGGCGCAACGTCATGCCGGTCGCCAGCACATCCAGCACCGTCAGCTGAATGATCCGCGACGTCATCGGCATGTAGATGTCGGTGTCTTCCGGCAACGGAATGTTCAGGCTCACGGTACTGGCCTTGGCCAGCGGTGAGTTCTCGGCCGTCACCCCCAGCACCGACGCGCCGTTTTCCCGCGCGATACGCGCCACTTCCACCAACTCGCGGGTACGCCCGGTGTAGGAAATGATCACGAACAACTCACCCGTGTGGGCGACCGAGGCGATCATGCGTTGCATCAGCACGTCGGCGTGGGCGGTCACCGCCAGGTTGAAACGGAAGAATTTGTGCAGCGCGTCCATCGCCACCGGTGCCGAGGCGCCGAGGCCGAAAAAGTGGATCTGCCGCGCCTGGATCAACAAGTCCACGGCCTTGCTGATCAGGGCCGGGTCCAGGGCCTGGCAGGCGCTGTCCAGGGAGGCGATGGCGCTGCCAAAGATCTTCTGGGTGTAGGCCTCGGGGTTATCATCGGCTTCCACGGCGCGACTGACATAGGCCGCGCCACTGGCCAGACTTTGCGCCAGCTGCAATTTAAGTTCAGGGTAACCGCTGACGCCGAACGAACGGCAGAAACGGTTGACCGTCGGTTCACTGACCGAGGCGGCCTGGGCGAGGGCGGCGATCGAGAAGCGGGTGGCCTGCTGCGGGTTGAGCAGGATGACCTCGGCGACTTTTTTCTCGGCCTTGTTCAATTCTTCGAGGCGGTTCCGGATCTGTTCCAGAAGATTTCGCACGCGGTCCATTCAGTCTTTCCTTCGGGCGACGATGCAAATAAAAAGGCGGTAACCAATCGATGAGTGGCTTCTCGCGGTGGCCTATCCTACTGAGGGTAGCGGAACACCACCACTCGCAATGCGTATTGGCGGAAAATGTTGTGGTTATTACTACATTTTTCCTTGAGTGATGCCTTGAAAAAAGGTATTTGTAGCTTAACTTGATAAAAGAACAAACATCATGCCTTCGATAACCGTAGAACCCTGCACCTTTGCCCTGTTTGGCGCCTTGGGTGATCTGGCGCTGCGCAAGTTATTTCCTGCTCTCTATCAACTCGATGGCGCCGGCCTGCTGCACGAAGACACGCGCATCCTGGCCCTGGCCCGCGAAGCCGGGTCCGAGCAGCAGCACATGGCCCACATCGAACAAGAACTGCGCAAATACGTCGGCAAGGAACTCGACGAAGCCGTGGCCCAGCGTTTCCTGGCGCGCCTGGCGTATGTGCATGTCGACTTCATGAAGGCTGACGACTACGTCGGCCTTGCCGAAAAGGTCGGTAGCGAACAGCGCCTGATCGCCTACTTCGCCACTCCGGCTGCCGTCTATGGCGCGATCTGCGAGAACCTGTCCAAGGTCGGCCTGGCGGAAAACACCCGTGTGGTGCTGGAAAAACCGATTGGTTCTGACCTGGAATCCTCGCGCAAGGTCAACGACGCCGTCGCGCAGTTTTTCCCGGAAAACCGCACCTATCGCATCGACCACTACCTGGGTAAAGAGACGGTACAGAACCTGATCGCCCTGCGTTTCGCCAACAGCCTGTTCGAAACCCAGTGGAACCAGAACTACATTTCCCACGTGGAAATCACCGTGGCCGAGCAGGTCGGCATCGAAGGCCGTTGGGGCTACTTCGACAAGGCCGGCCAACTGCGCGACATGATCCAGAACCACCTGCTGCAGTTGCTCTGCCTGATCGCCATGGACCCGCCGGCCGACCTGTCCGCCGACAGCATCCGTGACGAGAAGGTCAAGGTGCTCAAGGCCCTGGCGCCGATCAGCCCGGAAGGCCTGACCACCCAGGTGGTGCGCGGCCAGTACATCGCCGGCTACAGCGCCGGTAAAGCCGTGCCGGGCTACCTGGAAGAAGAGAATTCCAACACCCAGAGCGACACCGAGACCTTCGTTGCCCTGCGCGCCGATATCCGTAACTGGCGTTGGGCCGGGGTGCCGTTCTACCTGCGCACCGGCAAGCGCATGCCGCAAAAGCTGTCGCAGATTGTCATCCACTTCAAGGAACCGTCCCACTATATTTTCGCCCCCGAGCAGCGCTTGCAGATCAGCAACAAGCTGATCATCCGCCTGCAGCCGGACGAAGGTATTTCCTTGCGTGTGATGACCAAGGAGCAGGGCCTGGACAAGGGCATGCAACTGCGCAGCGGTCCGCTGCAACTGAATTTTTCCGACACCTATCGCAGCGCACGCATCCCCGATGCCTACGAGCGTTTGCTGTTGGAAGTGATGCGCGGCAATCAGAACCTGTTTGTTCGCAAAGATGAAATCGAAGCCGCGTGGAAGTGGTGTGACCAGTTGATCGCCGGGTGGAAAAAATCCGGTGATGCGCCCAAGCCGTACGCGGCGGGTTCCTGGGGGCCGATGAGCTCGATTGCACTGATCACGCGGGATGGGAGGTCGTGGTATGGCGATATCTGAATTGAAACTGCCTCAGGGCGTCACTGCCCATGAGTACCGCACGCCCGTGTTGTTGGCGGACGGCCTGGCCACTGACGTGGCCGAGCAACTGCGCGCGGCCATCAGCGCGCGCGGCGCGGCGACATTGGTCGTGTCCGGCGGCCGCAGCCCCGTGGCGTTCTTCCAGAACCTGGCCAGGCAGGTGCTGGACTGGTCCAGGGTCACCATCACCCTGGCCGACGAGCGCTGGGTGCCGGTGGAACACGCCGACAGCAACGCCGGCCTGTTAAAGCAGCACCTGTTGCAAGGCCCGGCGGCCGAGGCCCGGTTCCTCAGCCTGTACAGCGCTGCCGCCAACCTGGAAGACGCTGCCGAGCAGGCCGATCGCCTGCTGGCCGAGTTGCCGGCGATCGATGTGCTGGTGCTGGGCATGGGCGATGACGGCCACACCGCTTCGCTGTTTCCCGACAGCCCGAACCTTGCCCAGGCCTTGCAGGCCGACGGTACCCGCCGTTGCTGGCCGATGCTGGCGCCGACCGTGCCGCACCAGCGCCTGACCATGAGTCGCGCGTTGCTGGCGACGGCCCACTACACCGTACTGTCGATTTCCGGCAGTTCGAAGTTGACCACCTTGAGCGCCGCGCTGGCCGGTGACGATGTCGCCGCCATGCCGATTCGCGCGTTTTTGCAACCTACATTAGAGATTTACTGGTGCCCATGAGCCAAGGATCAGCCGCTATGAAAAGCCCTCAACCGACCGTGTCCATGGCGGATAAAGTTGCCCTGATCGACAGCCTATGCGCCAAGGCGCGGATCCTGCCGGTGATCACCATCGCCCGTGAACAGGACATCCTGCCGCTGGCCGATGCCCTGGCCGCCGGTGGCCTGACCGCATTGGAAGTGACCCTGCGTTCCGAGTTCGGGCTCAAGGCTATCCAGGTGCTGCGCGAGCAGCGCCCTGAACTGTGCACCGGTGCCGGCACTGTGCTGGACCGTCATATGCTCGAAGCGGCAGAAGTGGCCGGCTCGCAGTTTATCGTCACCCCCGGCATCACCCGCGACCTGCTGGAAGCCTCGGTACACAGCCCGATCCCGCTGCTGCCCGGCATCAGCAACGCTTCCGGCATCATGGAAGGCTATAGCCTGGGTTATCGCCGCTTCAAGCTGTTCCCGGCCGAGGTCAGCGGCGGTGTGGCGGCGATCAAGGCCTTGGGTGGCCCGTTCGTTGAAGTGAAATTCTGCCCGACCGGCGGCGTCGGCCCGGCCAACATCAAAAACTACATGGCGTTGAAAAACGTGATGTGCGTGGGCGGTAGCTGGATGCTTGATCCCGAGTGGGTCAGGAACGGCGACTGGGCGCGCATCCAGGAAGTCACCGCCGAGGCGCTGGCGCTGCTGGATTGATCTGATTTATCGAATCGTTGTTGCTGTGCTTAACGGCATTTTTGCGGTGCACTTGGTCGGTGTACCGCTTTTTTTTGCCTGTAGATCCAGGCCACCACACATTCCAATGTGGGAGGGGGCTTGCCCCCGATGGCGGCCTCTGGGCCGACACAGGATGTTGGATCAGATCGAGTACATATCCGTTTCTGCGGTAACGGCCACTTAGGGTTCCGCCCTGACGGCGGCTCACTTTTGAAAAGCGCAA
>NZ_CVTU01000114.1:0-55725 GCF_900004965.1 Pseudomonas sp. 44 R 15 | reverse complement strand
CGTTCGGCCAGCGTGGTTTAACGGGGCGCCTAGGATCAAAAGCAGATCAAGATCAAGAGCGGCTCGCTTCGCATCGTGGTTACGGTTGGGCGCTACAGAGTTGTGAAGATATCTATGGCCATCGGGGGCAAGCCCCCTCCCACATTTTAATCTGCGTTTAGTTGGGTAATTGAGTGGACCAACACATCGATGTCCTGCGCTGACGTCACCAGCCCCGGCGTCACTCGAATACAGGTGCCAAACGCCGCGCCTGAGCGGGTCGTGGTGAACACGTCGTGCTCCTTGAGCATGCGGTCAACCATCACCTGCTGATCGCGTCCAATGAACTTGAATGCGGTAATCGCGCAATACAGCCTCGGATCATCCGGGGTCAGCACCTCAATGCCCGGCAACTCGCGCACCTGGCTCACCCACATGTCCCGCAGATGGTTGACCCGGGCACCCTTGGCCGCCGCGCCGCCCAGTTCCCGATGTTCTTCAAGCACCAGTGGCAAGCTCATCAGTGCCGGAAAGTTCGGTGTGCTGTAGGACGTACGTGCCCGCACATCCGTGGCGGGGTAGTGGAATTCGCCCATGTCCGGGTCGATATCCGGCAGGCGTTCGGGGGCAATGTAGAGAAAGCCCAGGGTCAGCGGTGCGCCAATCCATTTGTGCAGGTTGAAGCCGGCGAACTGAATGCCCAGTTCGCCAAGGTCGAAATCGATCTGGCCCAGGGCGTGGGCGCCGTCGAGGATCACGTCGACTCCCTGGTCACGTGCAGCCTTGGCAATCGCCGCCACCGGCATCACCAGGCCGGTACGGTGGGTGACATGGGTCAGCGCCATCAGCTTGAGGCGCGGGTGTTGATCGAAGGCGTCGCGATACGTCTGCACCAGGCTGTCGAAGCTGGCCGGGTGGGTGTGGGAAATTTCGATCACTTCAACACCGCGCACGCCCGCCAGCCAGCGCATCGCGCCTTTGACTGTGTCGTACTCCAGATCACTGATCAGCACCTGATCGCCCGGTTGCAGGCGGTTGTAGTTGCGGATCAGCGACTGCAAGGCTTCGGTGGCGTTGCGGGTGAAGGCCACCGAGTCGGGGTCGGCATTGATCAACGCGGCCAGTTGGCGGCGAATCTGGTTATTTTCCCCTTGCTCGAAGCGCTGACGCACATACACCGAGTTGCTGCGGTTGATAAACGCCACGTGCTCCAGGTACTGCGCCTGGACTGCACGGCTCATGCGCCCGAAGTAACCGTTTTCCAGATTGATCGGGCCCGGTTCCAGCGCATAGCGCTGGGCGATGGCCTGCCAGTGAGGTTCGTTGTTTGCATTCCTTGGCATGGTGTGGCGCTCAATTAATTAATGGCGAGGGGCGGGCTTACCGTGTTTAACGCGCAACGGTTCGAGCAATTCGGCCAGGCCGTTGTGGTCGATTTCCTGCATCAGTGCCAGCAAGCCGCCCAGTTCTCCGTAGGGAAATCCCTCGCGAGCGAACCAGTTCAGGTAGGGGCCGGGCAGGTCGGCGATGATCCGGCCCTTGTATTTGCCAAACGGCATTTGGCGGGTGATCAGCAATTCGAGTTTTTCGGGGTTCATGGTGTTAAGCAGTGAAGGCGGGGTCTTCGAAAATACAGGCATTCTGCATGAAGGCCAAATGACAGATCATGCAAATAACATACATACAGATGGTTCAATTATTCGTAACTTATTGAATTTATTAACAAAAGTAATTTTTCAAGACCTGGCACGGGCGCTGCAATCATTAAGGCAACCTTCATCAATCCACACAAGGAATTGAAAAATGACTGACATCAACAAAGAATCGATCTCTGTACTCAACGACCTGATCGAGACCAGCATCGATGGTCAGAAAGGTTTCAAAGAGTGCGCAGAAGACATCAAGCACCCTGAACTCAAAGCGCTGTTCGCCAAGCGCTCTGTTGATTGCGGCACTGCTGCCGCCGAGCTGAAAACCGCCGTACGTGCCCTGGGTGGCGATCCGGAAGATTCCGGCAGCGTGGCCGGTGCCCTGCATCGCGGTTGGGTTGACGTGAAGTCCATGGTGACCGGCAAGGACGAAGAGTCCGTGCTGAACGAAGCCGAGCGCGGTGAAGACCACGCACTGAAGGCTTATAAGGAAGCGATCGAGAAGATCAATAAGCACAACCTGCTGGGCATTCGTGACCTGGTTGAGCGTCAGTATCACGGCGTGCAACGTAACCACGACCAAGTCAAAGCCTTGCGTAACCAGGCTCGCGCCCAGTCGTAAGCCCTGTGCTGTAAGGCTGTAAAATGTGGGAGGGGGCTTGCCCCCGATAGCGGTGGATCAGTCGATAGCTCTATGACTGACACACTGCAATCGGGAGCAGGCCCCCTCCCGCTTTGCTTTCGTCTACCTGTCAGCCGATGCTGATCGGCGGCAGTTCGGTCAGCGTTACAACCTGCTGCTTACGCGGCGCAAGGATCTCCGCTTCGCCATCCACGACCAGTTCATCACGCTGGTTGAACACGCGAGTGGCAATGCGTACCCGGAACTTGGGCAGTTTTTCCAGAATTTCCAGGCGCACCGTCAGGGTGTCGCCGATTTTGACCGGCTTCTGAAAGCTCATCTGCTGGCCGATATAAATCGTGCCCGGCCCAGGCAATTCGCAGGCAACCGCCGCACTGATCAGCGCGCCGCTGAACATGCCGTGGGCGATACGCTCCTTGAACATGGTTGCCTTGGCATATTCGGCATCCAGGTGCACCGGGTTGTGATCGCCGGACATGGCGGCGAACAGCTGGATATCGCGTTCTTCGACGGTCTTGCTGAAGCTGGCGGTCTGGCCGACTTCAAGGGCCTCGTAGGGGGTGTTGGTTACCTGGGTCATCTAAACGTGCATCCTGTGGCTAATCGATAATTTAATCGGCTGATTTTAAACGCAAAGTCATTCGCAGCGGGTGGGCCTGCGCAATGCCTGAGTGTGCTCGAGCCACGTCAGGACATCCGCGGTGACGTCGTCGCGGTTGGTTTCGTTGAACACCTCATGACGCGCCTGCGGGTAGAGTGTCAATTGCAGGTGCTGGCAGCCGGCCTCACGCAGGGCGCGGGCCAGGCTCTTGAGACGCTTGCCTTCACTCACCGGATCACATTCACCGCCGATCAGCAGAATCGGCAGGCCCGGATCGATCTGCGCGAGATTGGACGCTTTGCTGATGTGCTGCAAGCCGCCGAGCAGGTCGACCCACAGTTGATTGGTGCAGCGAAAACCGCATAGCGGGTCATGGATGTACTTGTCGACTTCAAGCGGGTCGCGGCTGAGCCAGTCGAAGGCGGTGCGATTGGGTTTGAACGCCTTGTTGAATGAACCGAATGACAGAAAATCAATCAACCCACTGCGCCCGCGCAGGCCCTGGCGCGCGCGCTCGATACGTGCAATCAGCCGCGCTGCGCGATACAGCGCCACCGGCTGGAAATTCGAACCGCTCAGAATGGCGCCGTGCAAGCTGGCGCTGTGGTGCAGCAGGTACGCCTGGGCGATATAGCTGCCCATGCTGTGGCCCAGCAAGATGATCGGCAGCCCCGGATGCTGCTGGCCGATGTGCTGGTTGAGGCTGGCCAGGTCTCCCACCACCTTGTTCCAGCCATCGTTCTCGGCATACAGCCCCAGGGTGCCCTCGTCGGCGGTGCGGCCATGCCCGCGTTGGTCCAGCGCATATAAACCGTAGCCGGCGCCGCACAACGCCTGGGCCAGGCGTGCATAGCGGCCGCTGTGCTCGGCCATGCCGTGGGACAGCATCACCACGGCCTTGGGGAGCGCGTCAGGCATCCATTGATTGACGAACAGCCGGCTGTGGTCATTCGCGGTCAGCCAGAAAGTGCTGTGGTTCATGGCGGTTCCTTTGCTCAGGGTCGTTGCAGTGTATAGCTCATCTGCCCGAGGGCGGGGTATCTGCCTGCGCCTTAGCGACAAGATTCATACAATCAATGACACAGTTCAGCGTATTTGCCTGTTTGGCCATTACTGCTAACGTCCTCAAAGCTCCGCTCTTTGTAGCTGCATAGAAAAGCGGCCGGACCTGTTCAGGTAAAGAGGACAAGAATAATGCAACCTGATTTCTGGAATGACAAACGCGCCGCGGGCGTTCCCAATGACATTGATCTGACCAGCTACACATCGGTGATCGAAGTTTTCGAGCGCTCCTGCAAGACCTTTGCCGACCGTCCGGCGTTCAGCAACATGGGCATTACCCTGACCTACGCCGAGCTTGAGCGCCACAGCGCGGCGTTCGCCGGTTACTTGCAACAGCACACCGACCTCAAGCCCGGCGAGCGCATCGCGGTGCAGATGCCCAATGTGTTGCATTACCCGATTGCCGTTTTTGGCGCACTGCGCGCTGGGCTGATCGTTGTCAATACGAACCCCTTGTACACCCCGCGTGAAATGCGCCACCAGTTCAAGGACGCCGGCGTGCGCGCGCTGGTCTATCTCAATCTGTTCGGTTCGCGGGTTCAGGAGGTGTGTGCCGATACCGAGATCGACTACCTGATCGAAGCCCGGATGGGCGACTTCATGCCCGCCGCCAAGGGCTGGCTGGTCAACACAGTGGTCGATAAGGTGAAGAAGATGGTCCCGGCCTACCACCTGCCGCGTGCGCTGTCGTTCAAGCGCGCCCTGCGCATGGGCGGCGGCCTCGGCGTGACCCGCCATCCGGTGACCCTCGACGACATCGCTGTGCTGCAATACACCGGTGGCACCACGGGCCTGGCCAAGGGCGCGATGCTCACCCACGGCAACCTGGTGGCGAACATGCAGCAGGTGCGGGCGTGCATGTCCCAGACCGGCGACGATGGTCACCCGCTGGTCAAGGAAGGGCAGGAGGTGATGATTGCGCCGCTGCCGCTGTACCACATCTATGCATTCACCGCGAACTGCATGTGCATGATGGTATCCGGCAACCACAACGTGCTGATCACCAACCCGCGGGACATTGGCGGCTTCATCAAGGAGCTGAAGAAGTGGCGTTTCACCGGGTTGCTGGGGCTCAACACGTTGTTTGTGGCGCTGATGGACCACCCGGACTTCAAGCACCTGGACTTTTCCCATCTGAAGCTGACCAACTCCGGCGGCACGGCGTTGATCAAGGCCACCGCCGAGCGCTGGCAGCACATCACCGGTTGTGCGATCGGCGAGGGCTACGGCCTGACCGAAACCTCGCCGGTGGCCAGCACCAACCCGTATGGCAATAAGTCGCGACTGGGCACCGTCGGCATTCCGGTGCCGGCCACGGCCATGAAAGTGATCGATGACGAGGGCACCGAGCTGCCGCTGGGCGAGCGCGGTGAGCTGTGCATCAAGGGCCCGCAGGTGATGAAGGGCTATTGGCAGCAACCGCAGGCCACCGCCGAAGCGCTGGACGCCGAAGGCTGGTTCAAGACCGGCGATATCGCGGTGATCGATGCCGACGGTTTTATCCGTATTGTGGACCGTAAGAAAGACCTGATTATCGTGTCGGGCTTCAACGTGTACCCCAACGAAATCGAGGACGTGGTGATGGCGCATCCGGCCGTGGCCAACTGTGCGGTGATCGGCGTGCCGGACGAGCGTACCGGGGAGGCGGTGAAGCTGTTTGTGGTGGCGCGTGCCGAGGGGGTGAGCGTTGAGGAGTTGAAGGCGTACTGCAAGACCAATTTCACCGGGTACAAGGTGCCCAAGCATATTGTGCTCAGGGATTCGCTGCCGATGACGCCGGTAGGCAAGATTCTGCGCCGGGAGCTGCGCGACATCGCCTGAACCTTGAATTGAAATGCAATTAAAAATGTGGGAGGGGGCTAGCCCCCGATAGCAGTGGTTCAGTCAACACATTGAGTGACTGACACACCGCCATCGGGGGCAAGCCCCCTCCCACATGTGTTATTTGTCGCCCGGTATGGCTCATTCCAGAGCGGATTCCAGAGGTATAGAATCTTTGCTCTAAAAATGACCACTGGATATTCTTGAGTCATGTTTATGACTGTAGGGCCCTCTTTTGGCTCTAGGCGGGCCTTGGCAAAGCTGCTACTCTCGGCGCGCTTTGTGACGTCTAGGCCTGCTTGAAAGCGCCAGATTCACCTTAAAACACACACCAATAATAATCGCATCAAATGCGATGATGAATTCGCGTCGCTGAGGAGTGGGCTTCCATGAACGAAGACTTTTGGAAGGATAAGTACCCCGCCGGGATTGCTGCACAAATCAATCCAGACGAGTATCCGAATATTCAGGCGGTATTGAAGCAGTCCTGCCAGCGCTTCGCCAACAAACCGGCTTTCAGCAACCTGGGCAAGACCATCACCTACGGTCAACTGTACGAATTGTCCGGCGCATTTGCCGCCTACCTGCAACAGCATACCGACTTGAAGCCCGGCGATCGAATTGCCGTGCAACTGCCCAACGTCCTGCAGTACCCGGTCGCCGTATTCGGCGCCATCCGTGCCGGGCTGATCGTGGTCAACACCAACCCGCTGTACACCGCGCGGGAAATGGAACATCAATTCAACGACTCCGGGGCCAAGGCCCTGGTCTGCCTGGCCAACATGGCGCACCTGGCTGAAAAAGTCGTGCCCAAGACCGCCGTCAAGCACGTGATCGTGACCGAAGTGGCCGACCTGTTGTCGCCGTTCAAGCGCCTGTTGATCAACAGCGTGATCAAGTACGTGAAGAAAATGGTCCCGGCGTATCACTTGCCGCAAGCGATCAAGTTCAATGACGTGCTGGCCAAGGGGCACGGCCAGGCGGTCAGCGATGCCAACCCGGCCAGCGGCGATGTGGCTGTTCTGCAATACACCGGCGGCACCACCGGGGTGGCCAAGGGCGCGATGCTGACTCACCGCAACCTGGTCGCCAACATGCTGCAATGCAAGGCGCTGATGGGCTCCAACCTCAATGAGGGGTGCGAAATCCTGATCACGCCGCTGCCGCTGTATCACATCTATGCGTTCACCTTTCATTGCATGGCGATGATGCTGATCGGCAACCACAACATCCTGATCAGCAACCCGCGCGACCTGCCGGCGATGGTCAAGGAACTGTCGAAGTGGAAGTTCAGCGGCTTTGTCGGCCTTAACACCCTGTTCGTGGCGCTGTGCAATAACGAAGGTTTCCGCAAGCTGGATTTCTCCGCGCTGAAGGTCACCCTGTCCGGCGGCATGGCGCTGCAACTGGCGGCGGCCGAACGCTGGAAGGCCGTGACCGGTTGTGCCATCTGCGAGGGCTACGGCATGACCGAAACCAGCCCGGTGGCCACCGTCAACCCGATCCAGCATATCCAGATCGGCACCATCGGCATTCCGGTGCCTTCCACCGTGTGCAAGGTTATTGCCGACGACGGCACCGAGCTGGCGCTGGGCGAAACCGGCGAGCTGTGCGTCAAGGGCCCGCAAGTGATGAAGGGCTACTGGCAGCGTGAAGACGCCACCGCCGAGATGCTCGACAGCGAAGGCTGGCTGAAGACCGGTGACATCGCGATCATCCAGCCCGATGGCTACATGCGTATTGTCGACCGCAAGAAGGACATGATCCTGGTCTCGGGCTTCAACGTTTACCCCAACGAACTGGAAGATGTGCTGGCGGGCCTGCCGGGTGTGTTGCAGTGCGCAGCCATCGGCGTACCGGATGAGAAGTCCGGGGAGCACATCAAGCTGTTCATTGTGGTCAAGCCGGGGGCCACCCTGACCAAGGAGCAGGTGATGGAGCACATGCGCGCCAATGTCACCGGCTACAAAGTGCCCAGGGCGGTTGAGTTCCGCGATGCATTGCCGACCACCAACGTGGGCAAGATCCTGCGGCGTGAATTGCGTGATGAAGAACTGAAGAAGCTCGGTCTTAAAAAGTAACTTAAACCAAATGTGGGAGGGGGCTTGCCCCCCGATAGCAGTGGTTCAGTCAACACATTGAGTGACTGACACACCGCCATCGGGGGCAAGTCGAATCGTCGCACCGCCCCTCCCACATTTTTGATCGCGTTCTTACAGAGCGAACTGGGCGAAGCCGATTCCTGCACCGGCCGGCCGCACGTCCTTGAGGAACGAGTCCTTGTCGGCGCTCAGTTCCAGGGTGATCTCCGGCTTGCGTTTTCCGGCATTGCGCACCACCAGCCCTTCGAGGTTTTCGCGCAGGAACAGGGTCGGCACCTTCAGGTGCAGCAACTGGTCGGTGTCGGCGTTGTGCATCAACAGGTGGATCCACTCGTACTGGCCCACGCCGATCCGCACCACGGGCAGGTCGAACCACCAGATGTTGCGTTTGCGGTCCAGGTCGGTGAAATGACAGTTGTTGACGCCGAGTACGGCACCTCCCAGTTCCTGGTTTCTGCGGGCGATGGCCTGTGCTTTATCGAGTTTCATAACCTTCCTACGGGATCTGTTATTCAGCGTGTGAGCCTGAATGTGCCGGGCATTCTCGTGGGTTGGCCACAAAACATAAAGGCAAACCTGCCCCTTTCGATGAAATGCCCGCTGAAAATAATTGAAACTCTGGCGCATGGCGTCGAGTCAACCGCAGCGTAGTGACCAAAAACCATTTGATTGTTATCAGGAGTAATACCATGGGCAGCACTTCCGATAAGGTAAAAGGCATGGCTAACGAAGCCGTTGGTAACGTCAAGCAAGGCGTCGGCAAGGTTACCGATAATGACAAACTGCGTGCTGAAGGCGTGATCCAGGAAAAGAAAGGCGAAGCGCAGCAGGCTGTTGGCAAGACCAAGGATGCGGTGAAAAAAGCCACCGAGTAACACGGCTAGGCTGGCTCCTCTCCAGCAGCCCGACGGCCATCCACGGATGGCCGTTTTTGCAGGTACTGGCGCAACTAAACTTCAGAAATTGTTTCAAAGTCGCCAAATGGGCTACTTTGATGTAGAAAACGGCCCCTGAGTCGCCCACGACTTCAACTCTTTGCGGCGAAAGGAGACGCTAATGATTTTTCCGGTACTTGATGGTCTCAAGCTGCACAAGGTGCTGGTGCGCACCGTCACCGAATTCGTCGACGACGAGATGCCCACCTATGCCTCGGCACTGGCGTACCAGATGCTGTTCTCGCTGTTTCCCTTCCTGCTGTTCCTGATTGCTTTGATCGGTTTCCTGCACTTGCCGGACTTTTTCACCTGGCTGCGCCTGCAGTCTGAGCTGGTATTGCCGCCCCAGGCCCTGGAGCAGGTCAACCCGGTGATCGACCAACTGCAGCAATCCAAGGGTGGGCTGCTGTCGGTGGGTATCGTGATCGCCCTGTGGACCGCCTCCGCCGGTGTGCGCTTGATGATGAGTGCGATGAACGCGGCGTATGACGTGGTGGAGGGGCGGCCGATCTGGAAGCGTTTTCCGCTGTCGATTTTCTACACCGTCGGCATCGCCGGCATGCTGCTGGCCGCCGCCGCGCTGATGGTGCTCGGCCCGCAAGTGATGGAGTGGCTGGCGGGGCAGATCGGCATGCAGGAGTTCGTCGTCACCCTGTGGACGATCCTGCGCTGGCCGCTGATCGTGATCCTGCTGATGTTTGCCGTGGCCCTCATGTACTACGTGATGCCGGACGTGGAACAGGAGTTTCGCTTTATCACCCCCGGTTCCGTACTCGCGGTGGTGGTGTGGATCGTCGCCTCCCTCGGCTTTGGCTACTACGTCAAGACCTTCGCCGACTACAACGCTATGTATGGCAGTATCGGTGCGATCATCGTCCTGCTGCTGTACTTCTATATTTCCGCCGCCGTGTTGTTGCTCGGTGCGGAGATGAATGCCGTGATCGAACACATGTCCGCCGAGGGCAAGGACCCCGGCGAGAAGGAAATCGACGAACCGGGCCATACCTCTGAAAAACAGCATGTCTCAGGCCTAGGCCGGGACCACTCCAAGCCCCTCGCCGAGCCTGAACAATGATCCGTGACATCCTCAAAATGGGCGATGAACGCCTGCTGCGCATCGCTCCGCCGGTACCGCCGGAAATGTTCGACAGCCCCGAGTTGTGGCAACTGATTGATGACATGTTCCAGACCATGGAGCATGTGGGCGGCGTCGGCCTGGCCGCGCCGCAGATCGGCGTCGACCTGCAACTGGTGATCTTCGGTTTCGAGGCCAGCGAGCGCTACCCTGACGCGCCGCCGGTACCGCAGACCATCCTGATCAACCCACTGATCACCCCGCTCAGCCCGGTACTGGAAGAGGGCTACGAGGGTTGCCTGTCCGTCCCCGGCCTGCGCGGCGCCGTGGACCGTTACCAGCAGATTCGCTACGAAGGTTTCGACCCCAAGGGCGAGCCGATCGTACGCTTCGCCGACGGCTTCCATGCACGGGTGGTGCAGCATGAATGCGACCACCTGATTGGTCGCTTGTACCCGTCGCGGATTACCGACTTCAGCAAATTCGGGTTTATCGAGGTGATGTTCCCGGAAATGGACCCAGCCGCCGACGAATGATCTGCAGGCCCTCTGTAGGAGCGAGCTTGCTCGCGAAAAACGTCAACGATAACGCGTGCTTCCTGAATGAACGCGGTGCCTGTGAATTTTTCGCGAGCAAGCTCGCTCCTAACCACCGCTATCGGGAGCAAGCCATCCAGGTGATTGAAGTCCCATCGCGATCATCGGCTTGTTGCGCTTGTAACGCACCAGCCGCTCACTGAGCGATTGCGGCAGCACGGTGTCCTGTGAAAACCCCATACGCCGGTACAACCCTTCAAGGTCCGGATGGCACAACAGCCAGACCGTGCCGTCCACACCCGCCACGGCCTGGTGGATCAATCGCGCTGCCAGCCCCTGGCCGCGATAGGCCGGGTCAACGAACACCCCCGTCAGCCACTGCCCACCGACCACAGGTGTCAGGCACAACCCGGCCACAATCTCAGCGTCTCTGGCCACCCACAACTGCCCGCCCTTGAGCGCCTTCATCGACGAGTTGTGGTTGCGGTAAAACTTGTTCAGCAACGGCCATAGCGGCGCTGCCAGCCGTTCGATGTGCATGGTCAAACCAAATGAAAAGGGCAAGGCGCGCATTGTAACCGGTGCCGGCGGAGCACCGACAATGGCTGCGCTGATAGTACATAAAGTTATAATCAGATGAATTTTAAATATTATTAAAGAATAAGAGGGCTTGTTAGGATCGCTCCCAACCTGCACCCGCCGCCAAGGCCAAGGAAGCGCTCTTATGCTGAAAATAATTGTTGTTGCCGTTCTTTCGCTGTTCGCTGCCAACGTGCTGGCCGCCGATCCCTCCACCCTGCGCATTGGCTATCAGAAAAGCTCGGTGAGCATGGTGCTCGCCCGTGAGCACAAGCTCTTCGAAGCCGCGCTGCCCGGCACACAGGTGCAGTGGACCGAGTTCCTCGGTGGCCCGCCGCTGATCGAGGCGCTGAACGCCGGCAGCCTGGACATCGGCAATATCGGTGACATCCCGCCCATTTTCGCCCAGGCCGCCGGTATCGAGTTGCAGTACATTGCCGTCGAGCCCAATGATGGCAAGACCGAAGCCGTGCTCGTGCCCAAAGCCAGTACGATTCAGAGCGTGGCCGAACTCAAGGGCAAGCGTGTGGCCCTGCTCAAGGGTTCCAGCGCGCACAACCTGTTCCTCAAGAGCCTGCTGCGCGCCGGCTTGCAGTGGAAGGATGTGAACGTGGTGTACCTGTCGCCGTCCGACGGCCGCGCCGCCTTCGAGCAGGGCAAGGTGGACGCCTGGGTCGTGTGGGACCCGTATTACTCGGCCGCCGTGGTCGACGGTGCCGCCCGTGTGTTGGGCACCGGTGAAGGCCTCAATCCAGCGGGCAGCTTCTTCGTGACCAGCGGCGCGTTTGCCCGGCAAAACCCCCAGGCCATCGCCACCATCATCCAGACCCTCGGCAAGGCGCAGCGTCTGTCGCTGGCCCAGCCCGAGGACAGCATCACGCTGATGGCCAAGACCCTGGGCCTGCAACCGGCCGTGGTCAAAAGCTACTTCGAGCACCGCTCGCCGGCGCCGATCCGGCCGCTGCAGGGGGGCGACATCGCCACTCAGCAAGGCACCGCCGACCTGTTTTTCGCCAATGGCCTGATCCCGAAAAAGATCGAGGTGCAGCAGGTTGTGTTCAAAGGTCCATAAGCCCAGGCTGAGTTCAAAGTGTGGGAGGGGGCTTGCCTCCTCCCACATTTCTTGTTCAGCGGTGTGGCTTAGATGGCTGCCAGGGTGTCTTTCAGTGCCTGGGTTTGTGGAGCAGCCGTCTTCGCCGCTACCTGCTGCTGTTGCTGCTCCTTCAAGCGCTCCGCCACTTGGCTGGCAATGGCGTCTTGCCTTTCCTGCGGCAGGGCCTGCACTTGCTCCTCGGTCATCCCCTGCTCCTTGAGCAACTGTTCGCGGATGCGTTCGGCCGGGGATTTGCTCATGTACTCGGTGAATTCAGCCCGCGCCCCCGAGGTCGGTGCTGTGGTCTGCAGCTGCACGCGAGTCTTGGCGAACGCTTCGTCGATGCGGTCGCCCGCCTTGTCCAGCTCCTTCTGCGCGGCCGGCATCGCCGTACCTGGCTGCGCACCCTGCAGGGCGCCGCTGTACAACGCGCTGGCGGCGGCATTGGCCGGGTCCATGTCGGGCCGCTTGATCTGTTGAACCGTCGAAACGGCTTGGGTGTTGGTGTTAACCAGCATGATCGTTCACCTGTGCAAATATGCGGTGTGACAGCTGGAGCAATTAGCATGCCGGGCGCAGGGTGCGCGTTTTTACTGGGGTAGAGGCCGCCGTCGCGGCAAACACTGTCCCGCCGACGGCCAACTGTTGCCGTCAGTGGGCGATATGCTCCAACGCCAGGTTACGCGTACGCGGCCCGAACCAACTGATGGTAATCATCACGATCAACATGCTGCTGGCGATAAACGCCAGCACGCCCGGCGTGCCCAGGTGCTCGAGGATAAAGCCGATCAGCAGGCTGCTGAACACCGTGGACAAGCGGCTGAACGAATAACAGAACCCAACCGCCCGCGCGCGGATATTGGTGGGGAACAACTCGCTCTGATACGAGTGATAGCTGAAGCTCAGCCAGGCATTGCAGAAGGTGATCATCACCCCGCAGAAAATCAGCCCTACCGCCGTGGTTTGCAGGGCGAACAGGCTGCCGAAGATCACCGCGCCCATGGCCGAGCCGACGATCTGCCATTTGTTTTCAAAACGGTTGGCGACCTTGACGAACAGCAACGGGCCCAGCGGGTAGGCGAGGGTGATGATAAAGGCATAGAGCAGACTGTGGGTCACACTGACGCCCTGGCCCGACAGCAAGGCCGGCAGCCAGTTGCCAAAGCCGAAGAAACCAATCGCCTGGAACACGTGGAACACGATCAGCATCAAGGCGCGGCGACGGTAGGGCGGCTGCCAGATATCGGCGAAACGGCCGCTGCCCTGCACGCTGACAGCCTCCGGCTCCGGCGCAGCCAGGGGTTTGCCGTGATCCTTCAGGCAGCGCGCCTCCAGGTTGTCCATGATCGCGCCGGCTTCCTCGAAACGACCTTTCTGTGCCAGCCAGCGCGGTGACTCCGGCAGGCGCTTGCGCAGTTGCCAGATAAACAGCGCGAACACCGCACTGCTGAGCACCACCCAGCGCCAACCGGAGATGCCGAACGGTGCCTGGGGCACCAGCCACCACGACATCAGCGCCACCGCCGGTACCGACAGGAACTGGATGAAAAACGCAAAGGCAAACGCCGAACTGCGCATGCGCTTGGGCACCAGTTCCGACAGGTAGGCGTCAATCGTCACCAGCTCGATGCCCAGGCCAATGCCCACCAGAAAGCGCATGCAGATAATGCCCACGGCCGACGTCTGGATGCCCATCAACACCGTGGCGACGGTGTACCAGATCAACGCAAAGGTGAAGATCGCCCGGCGCCCGAAACGGTCGGCGAAGGGGCTGAGCAGGCTGGCACCGAGGAACAGGCCGAGAAACGTGGCCGAGGCGAATGCGGCCTGGTCAGAGAAGCCAAACGCGCCCGCGCTGCCGGTGTGGAATATCCCGTCGCTGATCAGGCCTGGGCTGATATAGGCCGTTTGGAACAGGTCATACAGCTCGAAGAAACCGCCGATCGACAGCAATGCCACCAGGCGCCAGATGCTGGCGACTGCGGGCAGGCGGTCGATGCGCGCGCTGATGTGGGCGGCGCGGGTCGGGTTGATGCCGTCGGTGGCAGCGGCGCTGAGGTTGGGCATGGGAGAAGTTCCAGAAGCAGTGAGCTGGAATCTTAACCTGCAACTGACAGTGAGCAATTGTGCAATGTAGGGCGAAAGCCGCTGTTTTGGCGATTTATTGCGTGCGGGTTTCATCGACGACCAATAATGGCCGTCGATTGGGCTCATGCACAGTAAAACAGCGGACCTTGAGTCACGCTTTCTTAGGAGGAAGAGGCTGCCCGCACATGCTTGAAGTTCTCTACCGTAAAAGCGCCAGATGAGAAGCTCATTTGCTGCACGCGGCGACCTCTCGTTTCAGCCTCGAAGTGAAATTTTGCAGTCAGGACACCGTCCTGTAATTGCAAGACGGTGAATTCTCCCCGGCTTGCAAAATAAGTACCCTGATTACCCGCGCGCGTATCATCAAATTCCAGCCTTACCTTATGATCGGTATCCGTTGCACCAATCGCGTAGGTCTCGCCTGAGCGAATATCCTGGTCAATGCTGATTTTGAGCAATGCGTGGTCCGTCATGATTCCGACGGTCGAATTAAAGCCGGCCTCTCCATTTAAATGAGCGACAAAGCTCGTCTGAAAGGGGACAGACCATCCGGAAACAGTTCCCGAGATTTTATCGTTTGGGCCCAGTATGTTAGTCATTTGTTTTTTCCGTATTCAAAGGGGAGCAATGGGTTGTCAGTGCCGCCCGATATGAATAAGCGAAGAGAAAAACCAGATCTACTGTCAAATCTGACAGGTATAGCGCGTTTCCGACTAACGGGTCGGCTGGTTCAATAAGTTATCGGTATCCCAAACTGTGCGAATGCATCGTCCAGCGGTTGGTAGTCAAGCAGACGCACTGTCTCGCTCAGGTCCAGGCGTTTGAAACGGTTATTGGAGATGCCATGGGCGATCAAGTGTTTCACGCCTTCGGCCTCAACCGAACGCTGTAATAATTGCACGGCATCGCGGGGGCTGAGCCAGGCGCTGAGGTCGCGGGCGTTGTTCAGGTCGTGGGTTTCGGGAAATTCAAACGCGCCGATGCGCACGGCGATGGTCGACAGCGCCGTCTTGGCGGCATAGTAGCCACATAGCGCCTCGCCGTAGCATTTGCTCACGCCATACAGGTTGGCGGGCATCACCGGCATGCCTGGCGTGATCTGGCGATCCACCGGGTAGCCTTCGATGGTTTGCGCGCTGCTGGCGAATACCAGGCGCTGCACGCCGGCGTTCACGGCGGCTTCGAACAGATAGGTAGTGGCGAGGATGTTGTTGGGCAGCAGTTCGTCGAACGAGGCGCTGGCGTGGGGGATGCCCGACAGGTGCACGATCACATCGATGCCCTGGAGCAGGGCTGCGAGGCTGGATTTATCACTGAGGTCGGCGTGTATGAAGCGGTGTCCAGCCAAATCGAACTCCGGCGCGATGCGGTCAGTGAGGGTGAAACGGTAGCGATCTTTCGACGCCTGGAAAAATGTCTTGCCGATTCTGCCGCAGGCGCCGGTGAGGAGTACGTTGAGTCCGTTCAAGAGGGTGTCCCTGTATTCAGTTGTGGCCGTCGAGGGCGAAGGTGTTGAAACCGGCATGTTGGCTGAGCCGCTGGTAGTAGGCGGCGATGGCCGGGTAGGGCGGACGCTCCATGGGCGTCACCTGCCAGCGGTGCACCGAGAGGCCGATCAGGATATCGGCGAGGGTGAACTCGTCGCCGGCTACGTAAGCGCCGGTCCTGGTCAACTGTTGTTCGAGGATGCCCATCTTGTCGTTCCAGACCTGCACAGCGGCGGCAATCTGTGTCGCGTCCAGCCCATCGGGATTGTTACGCACCAGCGCGGTGAATGCGTCGCCCCAGGCACGGTTGAGTTCGGTGGCTTGCCAGTCGATCCATTGTTCGACGCGGGCCCGTGGCGCGGGCTCGAAGGGCAGCAAGTCAGCGCGTTGATACAGGCCGACGAGGTAGCGGCAGATGGTATTGGACTCCCATAGCACGCCGTGGTCATCGATCAAGACGGGGATTTGGGCGTTGGGGTTCAGGGCGAGGAACTCAGTGGATTGGGTGGGCTTGAAGCCGATGCCCCAGTCCTCGCGCACATAGTCGATGCCCAGTTCCTGGCAGGTCCAGAGTACTTTTCGCACGTTGATGGAAGAGGTGCGACCCAAGATTTTCAGTGAGTGTCCCATGGTGCTTCCCTGGCTTGGAGAGTGGTTAATCTAGCAGGGGCCAAGTGGGCACGGTTAAAAAATGTGGGAGGGGCGGTGCGACGATTCGACTTGCCCCCGATAGCGGTGGGTCAGTCAACTTATCTGTGACAGACCCACTGCAATCGGGGGCAAGCCCCCTCCCACATTTTCGATTGAGTCAGGCTTTAACAGCGTGGTGTGTGCTGGTCCATGGCTTTGCCCACCAGCAAGACGCTCAGCTCGCTCAGTTGATGAATGGCGAGTGCTATATCGCGCTGCTTGCCGGTGAGGTCATCGGACAGGTCGAGCAGCAAGGTGCTGACGGAGCATACGGTTTCGTAGCTGTTGATCAGCAGGGTTTCGGTGGAAACATCGGGGACGAGGGTGAAGAGGGTGGTTGGCGGCGTATCGATTTTTTTGATCATTAGAGCATCCTGGAATGGGCTGCCGCCGTATCGCTACTAAACGAGGGTGGCAGCTGTACGCAGGTTAGTAGACCGGTGGACACTCAAAGCCGGCGCACTCGAAAGTGCCCTACGCACAGCCGCCATTAACGCGGGCAGACTTATGCACCTGGAGTGACCAAACTCAGGCTACTAAACCCGATCACCGAGAAATTCAGCGACCGGCAAACCTTAAAGACCGCCACCCAGGCACACAAGCCGGCCGATTCTGACGTAAGCGTAGGTAGCGGAGCAAGGCGCTTGCCTTAATGTCAGCCGCTTCCTACAGCCGTCCTACGTACTCTCGCGCACCTGCAACTCGAACCCCATATCCACCACCGGCTTGGCGATCCGGTTGCCCGCCATGATTGTCAGCAAGTGCTCCGCCGCGCGCCGGCCAATGGCTTCCCGTGGCGTGCTGATGCTGCTCAGGCGCGGCACCATGAACGACGAGGCGGGCAGGTCGTTGAAGCCCAGCACGGCCACGCGCTCTGGCACTTTGATGCCGTGGCGCATGGCTTCGAGCAAGGCGCCCTGGGCCAGGTCGTCGTTGCCGAAGAAAATGGCATCCACGTCCGGATGCGCCGCCAGCAATTGCAGGAACAGTTCGCCGCCCAGGCCCACGGAGGAGGGGCGAGGTGTCAAAAGCTCCAGCGCCGGGTCGTACAGGCCCGCTTGCTGCAAGGCGCGGCGGAAGCCTTCGCCACGCAGCAAGGTGCGTTGGTCCAACTGCGCGCCGATGTAGGCCAGGCGCTTGCGCCCACGGGACAGTAAATGCGCCGCCGCTGTTTCGCCTGCGGCCAGCTGTGAGAAGCCCACGCAGTTCACCCCGGCATTAGGGTCCAGATCCATCATGTATACGCACGGCACATTGCTGGTCTCGACCATCCGTCGCGCGCTTTCGGTGCGGTCGAACCCGGTCAGCAGCAAGCCGCGAGGCTGGTAGGCCATGTAGTTGCGCAGCAGGTTTTCTTCTTCGTCGCGGCAGTAGTGGGAGTTGCCGATCAGCACTTCAAAGCCCTTGGGCCGCAGCACCTGGTGGATGGCTTCGAGGGTTTCGATAAACAGCAGGTTGGACAATGACGGCACCAAGACCACCACCGAATGGCTCTGGGCCGACGCCAGGGCGCGGGCGGCGGGGTTGACCACGTAGCTGAGTTCGGCGGCGGCCTTCTGCACTTTCTCCACCAGTTCGGTGGCGACCGTGCTGATGCCACGCAGGGCGCGGGAGGCGGTGATCGGGCTGACGCCGGCCAGACGGGCAACTTCATTCAAGGTGGGGCGACCGGTGGTGCGGGTATTTTTATCGTTCTTGGAGGTCATCAGGCGGCTTGCCAAACAAAAATCGAGGCACTAAGGTAGCGCTGTCTCCAAACGGCTGCAAATGCTTGAACGTTGGGTTGCCTGATCCCGTTCGAATGATTGGAGCGGATGCACGCGTCACTCCATAAAAAAAGACAAGACGGCGCGGGAAAAGCCTGTTTTTGCACTAGCCTTAGGCTGTGCAAAGGTAGCGCTATCTGCGTCCTGAGGTGTTTCATGAGTCAACCTGTTACCGCCCTGGTCATCATGGGTGTTTCCGGCTGTGGCAAGTCCAGCGTCAGCGAGGCCTTGTGCCGCCTGAACGGTGCCACCGCCATTGAAGGCGACAGCTTTCACCCCGCCGCGAACATAGAAAAGATGAGCGCCGGCCACCCCCTCAACGACGACGACCGCGCCGGCTGGCTCGACATCCTCTGCGATGAATTGCGCCGCTCGCTCAAGGCCGGTGAACATCCAGTGCTCACCTGTTCGGCGCTGAAAAGGAAATACCGTGACCACCTGCGCGAAGCCGCACCGGGCCTGGGCTTTGTATTCCTGGAGCTGACCCGTGAAGTGGCCGCCGACCGCGTGTCCCATCGCCCCGGCCATTTCATGCCGGCAAGCCTGATCGACAGCCAGTTCGCCACCCTCGAGTCGCCCAGGGGCGAGCCGCTGACCCTGGCCCTCAATGCCAGCGAAGACAGCGTCGAGGCATTGGCCGAGCAGACCAATGCCTGGTGGCGCGAGCACGGCTTTGAACCTACCCATTAATTTTTTGCCGGAAAGATAGCGCTATCCCCGGCAGGAAGTTCAACACCCGCTTTAATAACAACAACAAACAGGAGAGATCCCCATGTTTGGCATGTCCCACGAGTCGTATCTGCTGCTGGATGCAGTCGTCACTATCATTGGCCTGATCGTTCTGATCACCAAGTTCAAGGTGCACCCGTTCATCGCACTGATCATCGCGGCCGGCTTCCTCGGCCTGACCTCGGGCATGCCCGTGGAGAAGATCATCAAGGCGTTCCAGGACGGCTTCGGCGGCGTGCTCGGTTTTGTCGGCATCATCCTCGCGCTGGGGACCATGCTCGGCAAGATGATGGCCGAGTCCGGCGGTGCCGATCAGATCGCCCAGACCCTGATCCGCGCCTTCGGCAAGGAAAAGGTCCAGTGGGCCATGATGTTCGCCGCGTTCCTGGTGGGCATCCCGCTGTTCTTCGAGATCGGCTTTGTGCTGCTGATCCCGCTGGTGTTCATCGTGGCGCGGCGTACCGGTGTGTCGCTGATCAAGATCGGCATCCCGTTGCTGGCTGGCCTCTCGGCCGTACACGGTCTGGTACCCCCGCACCCGGGCCCGCTGCTGGCCATCGGCGTGTTTGGCGCGGACATCGGCAAGACCATCCTGTATGGCCTGATCGTCGCTTTGCCGACCGCCATCATTGCGGGCCCGATCTTCGGTACGTTCATCGCCAAGTACATCCCGGGCAACCCGTCCCAGGAACTGGTCGACCAACTGGCCCGCGAGACCGATAACAAGGCGCTGCCCAGCTTCGCCATCACCCTGGTCACCGTGCTGCTGCCGGTGTTCCTGATGCTGCTCAAAACCTTCGCCGACATCGCCTTTGCCGAAGGCAACGTGGTGCGCAACTGGATGGACATGATCGGTCACCCGATCACCGCGCTGTTGCTGGCATTGCTGCTGTCGCTGTACACCTTCGGCCATCGCCAGGGCATCCATTCCAAGCAGATCCTCAAACTGCTCGACGCCAGCCTTGCGCCGACCGCCGCGATCATCCTGATCATCGGTGCCGGTGGTGGCTTCAAGCAGATGCTGGTGACCAGCGGCGTGGGTGACGTCATCGGCCACATGGCGGTAAACGCCCAGATCAACCCGATTCTGCTGGCGTGGCTGGTGGCGGCGGTGATTCGCGTGGCCACCGGTTCGGCCACCGTGGCGACCATTACCGGCGCGGGCATCGTGGTGCCGGTGGTGGGCATGATTCCAGGGGTTAACCGTGAACTGCTGGTGCTGGCGACGGGGGCTGGGTCGTTGATCCTGTCTCACGTCAACGATGCGGGGTTCTGGCTGGTCAAGCAGTACTTCAACATGACCGTGGCCGAGACCTTCAAGACCTGGACGGCGATGGAAACCATTCTGTCGGTGGTGGCGCTGATCTTCATCATGTTGCTGTCGTTGGTGGTGTAGGCCTCAACCACCTGTCGCAACCGGTAGTTTTCACAGTATCGAGGGATCACGAAGACTTCTAAAACGACTCCGAAGCTCGTCATTTTTGACGAGCATTGGAGGAAAAATCATGGAAAACGACAGTTATAAGCCAGAAAGTGACTCAAAAGTCTTAGTGCCGACGCCTATTATTCAAAACCTGAAGGAGGGGGACAGGGTCGCTGCAGATTTCGTGATAAGAGGGTGGGCTTCTCCTGGCGGAGCGGCAGTTGTGGTGAACAATAGCAACTCGCCCTATCAACAATTTGGTACTGCGCAGGTTACGTTTCCGACTGAGTGGGAGTTTTCCTTGAGCAAGCATTCCATGGGGCGGGGGTCTTACAAGATCAGTGCTTATACGCATTCTGGACCGCAGATTTCCCATCCAACGAACCCCCTGTCATTTGAAGTGATTTGAACGGGCGTTCATACGGCGACTCTTTAATCTGTCAGGCCCGCGCCAGTAAGGGCCTGACAGAACCCTCATTGCGTCGCTTACCCGCCTGTTTTTTTAACTAACCCATCGACCCTGAACATCCCGCGAATCCCTCGCACCGCCTGGCGAATTCAGGCCCAGCCATACATCGACGCTTTGGGATTCTCCACCACTGTCGTTGGTGGTGTAGGCCGCACCGCAGCTTCCTATGTGGCCACCCAGTCAAATGTGGGAGGGGGCTTGCCCCCGATAGCGGAGTGTCAGTCACTGTATCTGGTGACTGAACCACTGCCATCGGGGGCAAGCCCCCTCCCACATGTTGACCGAGTCAGACGCTGGCTTTCGGTGCTATTCCATCGGCCCTGAACATCCCGCGAATCCCTCGCACCGCCTGGCGAATCCGGTCCTGGTTTTCGATCAGCGCAAAGCGCACGTGATCATCCCCATACTCGCCAAACCCGATCCCCGGCGACACACACACCTTGGCTTCCAGCAGCAGCTTCTTGGCGAATTCCAGCGAACCCATGGCGGCATATTGCTCGGGAATTTTGGCCCAGACATACATTGATGCCTTCGGATTTTCCACCATCCAACCCAGCTCATGCAGGCCCTTGACCAACACATTACGGCGCTGGCGATACTGCTCGGCGATGTCTTTCACGCACTGTTGATCGCCTTCCAGCGCCGCAATTGCCGCCACCTGCAGCGGGGTGAAGGTGCCGTAGTCGTGGTAACTCTTGATCCGCGCCAGGGCGTTGACCAGTTCCGGGTTGCCCACCATGAAGCCAATGCGCCAGCCCGCCATGTTGTAGCTCTTGGACAGGGTGAAAAACTCCACCGCAATGTCCTTGGCGCCCGGCACCTGCATGATCGATGGCGCTTTCCAGCCGTCGTAGACGATGTCGGCGTAGGCTAGGTCGTGCACCACCAGTACGTCGTACTGCTTGGCCAGGGCGATCACGCGCTCGAAGAAGTCCAGCTCCACGCACTGCGCGGTCGGGTTGGACGGAAAGCCCAGGATCATCATCTTCGGCTTGGGGATCGAACCGCGAATCGCCCGCTCCAGTTCGGCGAAGAAGTCCACGCCGGGCACCAGCGGCACCGAGCGCACCTGGGCGCCGGCAATCACGGCACCGTAGATGTGAATCGGGTAGCTCGGGTTCGGCACCAGTACGGTGTCGCCCTGGTCGAGGGTGGCCAGCATCAAGTGCGCGAGGCCTTCCTTGGAACCGATGGTGACGATGGCCTCGGTTTCGGGGTCGATATCCACTTCATAACGGTCCTTGTACCAGCGCGAAATCGCCCGGCGCAGGCGCGGAATGCCTTTGGAGGTGGAGTAGCCGTGGGTGTCTTCGCGCTGGGCGACGGTGACCATTTTCTCGACGATGTGCGGTGGCGTGGCGCCGTCGGGGTTACCCATGCTCAAGTCGATGATGTCTTCGCCGCGCCGACGCGCAGCCATCTTCAGCTCGGCAGTGATATTGAACACGTAAGGGGGGAGTCGATCTATGCGCGCAAAGCGGCGCGGCGAACCTTGGTCTGCCATTGTTGCCTCGAGGTACGTAAGCGCCCGGAACCGTCCGAGCGACGTCGGCCACTGCGGTGGCCTGCGGGGCAGACAATACGGTCGATGATGGCAAGTTGTCCATATGCGTAGGAAAAATTTCTGCATGGAGTACGGCGCGGATATGCCCCTATACTCGTTGCGGGTTTGTTCCCTCATAAGAAGGAGACTGTTCGTATGGATCAGCAGACAAGACAACCGTTGGAACCACGCATGGAAGCCGGCAAGGCCCTGGTGATCGCAGGCGTCCAGGGGCGTTATTCGAAAGCCACCGTGGGGGACATTCCGCGGCTACGGGAATTGTTCGACAGCTGTATCAAGGACATCAAAAAGCGTGTCGGCGGCGTGACCTACGGGGTTTGCCATAATCCCAGGCATGGCGAATTCGACTACATGGCCGGTGTTGAAGTCCCCACCAAAAGCGATGTACCGGGCAATTTCCAGTTCATTGAAATTCCACCACTGAACTATGCCGTGTTCCCTCATCACGGGGCGGTGCAGGCGCTTGAGCAAACCTACGAGCGCATCATGTTCGAGTGGCTGCCGCACTCGGGCTACAAGGTGATGGGGGCGGATTTCGAGCGCTATAGCGCGGATTTTGATGCGAGGAAGGGCACCGGGACGGTGGAGATCTGGTTGCCGGTTGGGCAAAAGGTCTGATCGGAACAGGGGCCGATGGAGTGGCCCCTGTCAGTGCCTGGTCGGGCAGTGAGACGGGCTCTACACACTCAGCACGCGCCCAATGAACGATCCCCCGGACACATTGCCGGAAATCTGCAGCTTGCCGTGGCCCGAAACCCATTCAAGCTTGTCCACGAAGGCGGTCAGGGGACGGCCTTGCGGGACTCTATAGGCCTCGGCGACGCCGCCGATACCGAACAGGGTGTCCCAGTATCCGCCCAGCGTATGCCTGACCAGATTGACGTAGCTGCCCCTTGCGTAGTCCCTGGCCAGGGCAACCATTTTTCCATCGTCTTGAAATATCAGACTTGTGTAAGCACCCGTATTATTGTCATCGGTGACCTTCGGGGAGCCGTTGTTGAATTCCTGGCTGAATGAGCCATTGGGCTGGAGTTTCGTGATGAAATTCTGCTCATCGGGGGGGAAGCGACTCGCCCCTACGACCCCAATAGAGCCTTGAGGGCCGAGAGCCAGAGCCGAGACAGTGAGGTTTTGCCCCAGGGCTTTCTCGCCTCTTTCACCAAATTCGACATCAGGCTCACCACTTGCGTCATATAAACATGGGTGAATGCTCGGGGTCGAGCTCACCGTCGGCGTTATGGATGAACACGGCGATGTAGGGCAGGTTTTCAAAATAGCAAATGCCTGCCGTGATAATTGAACCATCGTCTCGTAATGCAGAAATGCCGGTGATCTGCGAAAAAAAGCTCTCGCCTGTTTTAGGAAGGGTATTACCGAAGCTCAGATCCTTGCTGCCTGCGGAATTGGCATCGATGTTCGAGCGTCTGGCTGGAATGCTCATGAGTCTGCTCCTTGAGGGGGTAGAGGTTTCCATACCTGCTTGATAACCGCTCAACGCGACGACGATGGAGTCCTATTGAACAACGGGTGGGCCCTCATGCGCAGCTGGCAACTATCACAGTAGACAAGTCGAGGGATCTTCGGGTTGGATCGCCACTCACCTTGCAAACTCCCAGCTCAGCCTGCGCTCATACCCGACCCGCCCTTTGTATGCCTCACCGCTGTCCACCCAACCAGCCCCCAGATACAACCCCATCGCCGCCACATTGTCCGCATCCACCGACAATTCCAGCGCCTTGATCTGCGGCCATGCCTGTAGCGCCGCTGCAGGCAGCATCTGCAGACAGATTTTGCCGTAGCCGCGCCCTTGCTGATGCCGATCCACCTGCAATGCATGCAAGGTGGCGCTGTGTTCATCTGCCCAATGGGGCAGGCACGGCGGGCGTTTGAGCAGCAGGAACGCCACGGGCACGTCGCCCGCGAGGAGGGCGAAGCCTTTGACGCTGTCGGGGTTGGGATTGACCAGCAGGCTGTTCAGCGCGCAATAGATATCACCGGAGTACGCCAGTTGCTCGGGGTGCACCGTCAGGCCATCCAGTTGCTGTTTTTGCAGAACGTTCAGCGTTTCGTAGGGGGCGAGGCGGGTTTGCATGGGCGGCATATCCAAAATTCCTACGAAGGGGCGGGAATTCTACCTCATCCGCTTATAGCGCTCGTGCCCCTTGCATACGCCGGTCCTCATGGCTCACTCGAGCATCTTTGCCAACAACCAACTCCCCGCCGGGCCCGGCGGTTGTTGTCGCGACCACAGCGCATCCACCGCCACCGAGCGTGGCCAACCGCGCACCTTGAGCTCGACCAGCCGGTTGTCGCCGAAGCGCTCCACCAACCAGCGCGGTATGGGGCCCCAGCCAAAGCCCAGTTGCGCCATCTCCATCAGCATCAGGTAGCTTGGTGCCGACCACACGCGTTGGGCGCCACGGTTTTCGTCAGGGTTGATGACGCTTGCCAGGCGCAGTTCCCGATGTGCTTGCAGGGTATGCGGATCAAGACCGGCCTGGCTCGCCAGCGGGTGTCTGGGCGAGACGAACAGGGCGATCTCGGTGCTGTCCTCAATCGTCGAGCAACTGAGGTCCGGGGGATAAACCTGCTGCTGCTCGATAAACGCGATGTGCGCCCGGCCACTTTGCACCAGGGCGATCAGGTCTTCGCATTCGGCGATCAGGCATTCCAACTCAAGGTCCGGGTAGCGTTGTTCAAAAGCGCTGAGGGCGACTTCGAAACGATCGGACTGATAGGTATCGGACATGGCGATACTCAGCTTCGGCTCCAGCCCCCGGGCCAATTGACTGGCCGCCAGTTCCAGCCGGCTGCTGGCTTCCAGCACCTGTTCGGCACGCTGCAACAGCACCTGGCCGGCCGGGGTCAGCGTCGGCTTGCGGCTGCCGCGATCGAACAACACCACATCCAGGTCGATTTCCAGGCTGGCCACCGCTGCGCTGATGGTGGACTGGCTCTTGCCCAGCTTGCGGGCGGCGGCGGAAAACGACCCCTGGGTGGCGGCCTGGACAAACGCCTGGAGCACTTCATGGGAGGCCATGACTATCGCCTTGATCGATGGTTATTGGTTATGAAGTATCGGCCTGGGGCGTGATCATGGCAACCATCGTCACTCACGGAGCCGGGTCATGCACCCTACCAAGTCGATTACTGAACGTGTTTTCCAGGCCTTGGGGTTTGAAGGTTTGGCCTTATTGATCTGTACGCCTTTGCTGGTCTGGGTGACCGGTCGACCGGCCTTGGAAATGGGCACGGTGACCTTGGGCGTCAGCTTGCTGGCGCTGAGCTGGAACGTCATGTTCAACAGCCTGTTCGACCGCCTTAAAGCGCGCCTGCACCTGTCCAACGGTGGCCGCACGCGAGTGCTGCACGCGCTGCTGTTCGAAGGCGGGTTGATCCTGCTGGCGGTGCCGTTGATTGCCGCATTGATGAAGACCAGCCTGTTGGAGGCGTTCATCCTCGACATTGGCGTGCTGCTGTTCTTCCTGCCATACACCTATGTGTACCACTGGGCGTATGACGTGATTCGGGAACGAGTCACCCGCAAAACGCCAATCGCCCTGTAGTCGCCAGCCGCTTACAGAAACATGCCGCCCGAGGCCTCGATCCGCTGGCCGGTGATCCATTGGCCTCCATCGGCCAGCAGCAGCGCCACGGCCCCGCCAATATCGTCGGGCAAACCGGCGCGGCCCAGGGCGGTGTTGTTGGCGACCATGGCATTGAGGTTGGCGTTATCGCGTACCGCTCCGCCGCCGAAGTCGGTTTCAATCGCGCCAGGGGCGAGGATATTCACGCTGATGCCACGCGCGCCGAGCTCCTTGGCCTGGTAGCGGGTCAGCACTTCCATCGCGCCCTTCATCGCCGCGTAGGCCGCGTAGCCCGGCAGGCTGAAGCGCGCCAGGCCGCTGGACACATTGAGAATGCGCCCACCGTCGCGAATCAACGGCAACAGCTTCTGGGTCAGAAAAAACGGCCCCTTGAATTGGATAGCGACCAGTTGGTCGAACTGGGCTTCGGTGGTTTCGGCAAAGCTTGCGTGAATACCGATACCGGCGTTGTTGACCAGAAAATCAAACTGATCCTGTGCGAACACATCCTTGAGCGCGTCAGTCACTTGATCGGCAAAGCCTGCAAACGTCGCGCTCTGGCTCACATCCAGTTGCAACATCGCCGCGCGGCCGCCCAGTTGTTCGATTTGCGTCACTAACGCCTGCGCCTCATCGGCCCTGCTGTGGTAAGTGCCGAGGATATCGACACCCTGGGCGGCAAGGTGCAGCGCAGCGCTTTTGCCCAGGCCACGGCTGGCGCCGGTGATCAGTGCGATTTTACGTGGGGTCATGGTGCAGTCCTCTTGGGTGATGATGGGACTGAGTGTATTTGTCCGCCCATAACGTGATAAACAGCGCTATACCGGAATCACTGGTCGAACAGGGCGAACAATCCCATGAATAAACTTGAGCTGCTGCGCACGTTTGTGCGCGTGACCGAGCTGTCGAGCTTTACCCAGGCCGGTGAAAGCCTTGGCTTGCCGCGCTCCACCGTGTCCGAACAGGTGCGCGCCCTGGAAGAACTGCTCGGTGCACGCCTGTTGCAACGCACCACGCGCAAGGTGCAGGCCACCCAGGACGGCCAGGTGTTGTATGAGCGCAGCAAGGATTTGCTGGCGCACATGGAGGAACTGGAGGGGCTGTTTCGACAGGACGAAACCCAGTTGGCCGGGCGCATACGGGTGGACATGCCCAACGTGATAGCGCGCACGCTGATCGTGCCCAACTTGCCCCCGTTCATGGAGCGCCACCCCCTGATCGAGATGCAAATCGGCAGCTCGGACCGCCAGGTGGACCTGATCGCCGAAGGCTTCGACTGTGTTGTGCGCGTGGGCGCCCAGCCCGACCAGAGCGTGGTGGCGCGGCGGGTGTGCAGCATGCAGATGGCCAATTGTGTGAGCGCGGGGTACGTGCAGCGTCACGGCGTTCCGCGCACCCTGGCTGACCTGCAACATCATCAGTTGGTGCATTACGTGCGGCCGCTGGGCGCACGCTCGGCGGGGTTCGAGTACCTGCAAGGCAACAAGGTGCTGCGGCTGCCAATGGCCGGGCGGGTGACCGTCAGCAGCACCGATGCGTACCAGGCGGCGTGCCTGGGCGGCTTTGGCATTATCCAAGTGCCGCGGCTGGGCATTCGCGATTTGCTGGCCAGTGGCGAATTGGTCGCGGTGCTGGCCGATTACCCGGCACCGCCTTTGGACGTGTCCTTGCTTTACGCCGGCCAGCGGCATTTGCCGTTGCGCGTGCGTGTGTTCATGGAGTGGTTGGCGGCCACCCTGCAAGCCCATCTTTAACTTGCGCCGCCAACAATGTGGGAAAGAGCTTGCCCTATCACGCTTTCTGTAGGAGCGAGGGGGGCGCCTAGCTCTTGCTCGCGAAAAACGTCAACGATAACGCGTGCTTTCTGAATGAGCGCGGTGCTTGTAAGTTTTTCGCGAGCAAGCTCGCTCCTACATTCGATTGAGGGTGGGTCAGAACAGTTGGGTGAACAGCCAGTAAAGGCTGCCCGACAACACAATCGCCGCCGGCAACGTCAGTACCCAGGCCATCAGCAAATTGCGGATGGTGCGCATCTGCAAGCCGCCGCCGTTGGCTACCATGGTCCCGGCCACGCCCGATGACAACACATGGGTGGTCGATACCGGCAAACCGAACATGTCCGCCGCGCCAATGGTCAGCATCGCCACGGTCTCGGCCGAGGCGCCCTGGGCGTACGTCAGGTGGGTCTTGCCGATCTTCTCGCCCACCGTCACCACGATGCGCTTCCAGCCGACCATGGTGCCAAGCCCCAGGGCGATGGCCACTGCGATCTTGACCCACAGCGGGATAAAGCGCGTGGCGCTGTCGATCTGTTGCTTGAACAGTTGCAGCTTGCCCTGGGTGTCGGCGTCGAAATTGCCGACCTTGCCCTTGTCCATCAGGCGAATGGTTTCGCTGGTCAGGTACATGTCGTTACGCACGTTGCCCACGGCTTCAGCCGGTACCGCGGCAAGGGAGCCATAGCCTTTGACTTCGGCGCCGATGTGCCCGGTGATGGCGGCAAGGGCGGGCACCAGTTCCGGGGTGGCTTCTTTGGTGCGCACGTAAGTGGATAAGGTTGCTCGTGAATCGCCGGGAGCCGGCTGCGGTGCGGATTTCACCAATGCGGCCTGGGTGACTTCCGCCACCGCTGCAAATTGCAGTGACTGATCGGCCGGCATGGTGCGGTTCAGCGCGTAGGCCATCGGCAACGTGCCCACCAGAATCAGCATGATCAGGCCCATGCCTTTTTGCCCATCGTTGGAGCCGTGGGCGAACGACACACCGGTGCACGTGACGATCAGCATGCCGCGAATCCACCACGGCGGCGGGGTGTCGCCCTTGGGCGCTTTGTACAGCGCGCGGTTCTTCACGAAGGCGCGCAGCGCCAGCAACAGCAAGGCGGCAAACGCAAAGCCGATCAGCGGCGACAACAGCAGCGCGTAACCGATCTTGGCCGCCTGGCTCCAATCCACGCCACTGGTGCCATCGCGGCCATGCATCAACGCATTCGCCACGCCGACACCAATGATCGAGCCGATCAGCGTGTGGGACGACGACGCCGGCAAACCCAGCCACCAGGTGCCGAGGTTCCACAGGATCGCGGCGATCAGCAGGGCGAAGATCATGGCGAAGCCGGCCGAAGAGCCCACCTGCAGAATCAACTCCACCGGCAGCAGGGCAATGATGCCGAACGCCACCGCGCCGCTGGACAGCAGCACGCCGAGAAAATTGAAAAAGCCCGACCACACCACCGCGAAATGCGGCGGCAGCGAGTTGGTGTAGATCACCGTGGCCACCGCATTGGCGGTGTCGTGAAAGCCGTTGACGAACTCAAAGCCCAGGGCGATCAACAGCGCCACGCCGAGCAGCAGGAACGGCGTCCACGTGGTGAGCTGGGCGCCCATTTCGTGCATGTCGTGCATCAGGCTGTAAGCGGTGAACAGCAGGCCCATGGCGAGCACGGCGAAGAACATGATCACCGTAACCAGGCCGGGCTTGGTGTCCAGGCGCGGTTTGGGGGCGGAGGGTGAGGCTGTCAGGGAAGGGGTGGCCATGCCGGAGCATCCAGTGTGAGGAGGATGGCGTTCATGATCATTGCAAATTGTTACAGAGATGCTGCGGCAGGTCAGTGTTCAGGTGGGGGAGGGCCTTTCAGTTCATTAAATCCTTACGCTTTCTGAATGCCCAGCGCCCGGCAATCAGGGTGAAGGTCGCCACCAGCGCGACCAATATCCAAAAGCCTTCCGGGTCCTGGGACAGCGGCACCCCACCCACATTCATGCCGAAAAAGCCGGCGATGATATTGATCGGCAGCGCCAGCACCGTCACCACCGTGAGGGTGAACAGCGTGCGGTTGCTCTGCTCGTTGAGGTTGGCGGCGATCTCTTCCTGCAACAGCTTGATGCGCTCGCCCAGGGCCGTGAGGTCGTTGATGATCAGCGCGAACTCTTCGGTGGATTTGCGCAACTCCTTCACGTCTTCCTTTTGCAGCCATTGCGGCGGCCGGTTGAGCAGGCGCAACAGCGAACCCGGTTCCAGCGCCAGCAGGCGTTGCAAACGCACCAGCACGCGACGCGCGGCACCGAGTTCGGCGCGGTTGGTGGACAGGCGCGAGGACAGCAACTGGTCTTCGATATGATCGACGCTGAGGCTGGTCTTGCGCACGATCTGGGTCAGCACTTCGCCCTGGTCGCGCAGCAAATGCACCAGCAACTCCAGCGGCGAGCGAAAACGTTCACCGGCCTTCACCGACGAGCGCAACTTATCCACCGAGTGCAGCGGTTGCAGGCGCGCACTGATCAGCAGGCGACTGCGCGCACACACCCACAAGGTGGATATATCCGAGGAGACCATGCTGCTGAAGTTGAACACCACATCGTTGACCACCGCCAGCAGGGCCGAATCGACATGCTCGATGCGCGTGGAGCGCGAACCTTCGTGCAGCGCTTCGAAGAACTCTTCGGGCAGTTCCAGGTGCGCTTGCATCCAGCGCTCACAGGCGGCATGGGCCAGGTTCAGGTGCAGCCAGAGAAATTCCTGCGGGTCACCGGGTTGTTGCAGGCATTGCAGGGCGGTAGCGGAATCAATCTGCTGGCCTTTTTCGCCGGGCAGAAAGCGGAAACCGTAAAGCAGGCCAAACAGGTCGGGATCCTGGTGGGCGTGATCAATGCTGTGGTTCATGGGGGCTCGCACAGAAAAAGCCTGTAGGACATTTCACAGGTCGCGTGGCCCATCATTGCAGGCAAATCTGACGTTTTTATGACGGCTTATCCAGGCGCGGGCGGCGCGCCTGGGTGCTGGCTCACGCCACTGGCAGGCGGAAGGTGAACACCGTGCCCTGCAGTTCACTGCTGCAAACGCTCAGTTCGCCGCCATGGGCGTCGGCAATCTGTTTGACGATATACAGTCCCAGGCCAAGGCCGGCCTGCGGGCCTTCGGTGGCGGGGCGTGCGTAGGGTTCAAACAGCCTCGGCAGCGCCTGCCGGTTGATCTGCCCGGCGTTTTTCACCACCAGTTCGAAGTGCGCCTGTTCAACTGTCGCACTCACTTCGATGGGACCGTCAGGGGCACCGTGGCTGACAGCATTGGCCACCAGATTAGACAGCAATTGTGCCAATCGGTCACGGTCACCCCTGATGCCTTCGACCATTCCGATCTGCGCACGGATGTCACGCTCGGGATGCACACTCTGCAATTCCGCCACCACCTGCTGCAGGGCGGTTTGCAAGTCTTCGCAGTTGCCCAACTGCAATGGAATACCGCCGCCCAGCCGCCCGCGCGCAAAATCCAGAACATCTTCTACCAACTGCGCTGCACGGCGCCCGCTGGCCAGGATATGGCGCACGATGTTGTCCGTGGCAGGGTGGGGGTGCTTACGCAGCAGGCGTTCGGCGCCAACGTTGATGGCGAACAGCGGGTTGCGCAGATCGTGACCCAGCACCGCGATGAATTGTTCGCGCAGCTGCGCCGTGTTGCGTTCTTCGCGCAGGGTGTCTTCGGTGCTCTGCTGGTTTTCCTCGGCTTCGATTTGCAGCGATAAGACCCGTGCGAACGATTCCATGGTGGACTGGATGGTGCTGCTGCGCAGCGGCGCGGGGTTCGGATCGAGGGCGCAGATGGTGCCGAAAAAACTGCCGTTGGTACGGAACACGGGGACTGAGATGTAGCTTTCGAACCTGTACATCAGTGGGGTGTGATGTGTGCGGTACAGCGGGTCCTCACTGGCATTATCGATCACCACGGACACATGGGAGCCGCGGATTTCATGGCAAATGGTGGTGGTCAGGTCCAGTTCGCCCCCCACGTCCAGGCCGAACGCCAGTTGGTCGAGCACGGCGCAGGCGGTCCAGGTGTTGTCGGTCACTCGGGCGACGGCGACAAAGCGCAGGCCGGTCATGTCACTGATGACGCGAAGCATCGCGGGCACGGCACTGATTCGGCCGATGGTGGCGATGTCGGCGGTTTTCTGCCCCATGGACGTTCTCATATTGGCGATGACGGCAGCGTAGTGCTCGGTCGATGTCGGTGAGTTTAACGACCTTGCATGGTGTAGGGCGAATTTGATCTTTGGCAGGGCAAAAAAAAGCGCCACCCGAAGGTGGCGCGTTTTTTTGGATTGAACTCAGGTATCGAGTTTGTCTTCCAGCACAGCGCCGGTCTTGGCGTCGAGCTTCACTTCGTAGTTCTTGCCGGCGGTGTCGGTCAGGTCAACTTCATAGACCAGTACGCCGCTGTTGTTGTGGTCCAACTCGGTGTCGTTGATCGTTGCGCCAGCGTGTTTGGCCACGGCCGCAGCGTTCAGTTTTTCGAATGGCATCACGGCACCGGACTTGAGCAGGCCTTCAATCTGGTCCGGGCGAATATCCGCCTGGGCCAGGCCCGCAGTCAGTGTCAGGGCAGTGGCGGCGAACAAAGCGGTCAGGGTTTTCATGGTGTGTGTCCTTCTGGTTGAGCTGTTTAAGTGGCGCCAGATTAACCGGCGCAACTTAACTCATCCTTAATGGCTCACTGACACCAACGCCTCAGTATTTATGATCGCTCAACAGGTCCTGCACGCTGGACGACGGCCAGCGCTTGTAGAACTTCAACAGTTCGCCGGCACGGTTGGTGAAGATGCCATCGACGCCGGCCTTCATCACCTTGTCGAAGTCGACCGGCTCGTCGACGGTGTAAACGTGCACCAACAGGCCCTTGTCGTGGGTCAGCTTGTTCATCTCAGGCTTGACCAGGTCGGTGTAGCTCTGGTCGCCATGGTCGGTCAGTTCTGCCGAAGGGCCGGTGCCGATGGCGCCGAGGCTTTTGGCCTGGTCGACCCATTTTTCGAATTCGGCCGCGTCTTTCGGTTCCTGCTTGGCGTAATAGGCGGCTTTGGTCGCCTCGCCGGATTCGGCGAACGTCACCTTGGACTTGGGCTCAATGCTGCCTTCACCGACCCACAACAGCAGGATCTTCGGCGTGTTGGGCATTTCTTTTTGCAGTTCTTTCAAGCTGGCCACCTCAAAGGTTTGCAGCACCACACGGCCCTTGCCCTGGCCGACGCCGGTGTTGCTCTTGCCCAGCTTGGAGCCGGCGGAGCTCAACCAGCCCTTGTCGAGCAACTTGTTTTTCAGGTCGGCTTCGATGCCCGGGAATTGCTTGGGCTCCTTGGTCTCGATGTACAGGCCCGGCTTATGTTGCGGATTGCCTTCGGCGATCTTGATGATGTCATCCAGGCTCTGGATTTTCAGGCCGACGAAACCCGGGCGTGCACGGTCCGGGTAGGCTGCGTTGAACCAGCTGCCGGCATCAAGGCTTTGCAGTTCTTTCCAAGTGAATTCGTTGGCCGGCGCGTCTTTGCGCTCGGGGAACTTGGTCGCCACGTCGGTGGTGCGCTGCAGGTTGTTGTCGTGCAGGGCGAACAATACGCCGTCCTTGCTGCGCTGCAGGTCCAGTTCCAGGTAGTCGGCGCCCAGGTCGCGCGCGACCTTGTAAGCGGCGGCGGTGGACTCGGGGGCGTCATAGGACGCGCCACGGTGGGCGATCACCGCAGGGTAGGGGATGCCTTCGTTTGTCGCCAATTCAGCCGGGCTGATCGGGTCGGCAGCCTGTGCGGGAGCAAGGCCGAGCATCAGCGCCAGCAGCACGGCACTCCCTATCGTGGTGCGCACCAGGCCGTTGGTTAACGTGACAGGCATATGGGAAGTCCTTTCGTGGAGGTAACTTTGAGAAGGCGTCCTTTTTAACAATTGATTGCGAAAGGCGCTATCACCAAACCGACATTAACCTGCGCGCGGACCAACTTTTAGGGTTTTTCTGTGATGTATTGCAGTACTCTTGGCCACAGCTGCCCCGTCAGAGGGCGGTATTTTTTGCCACGCGTGTAAACCATCTTTCCAGTCCCTGTGGGACTTTTCAGTGAGGTTTACCATGCGCATCACTTCCGAGCTTATCTGCCAGGCCGCCGACCAACTCCACGGTTTTGTTGGCCTGAATCGCAAGACTGGCCAGTACATCGTGCGTTTCAGCGAAGATGCCTTCGGCATGGACGTGGCCGATGACGGCATCATTCCCACCGCCGAGTTCGTCTGGGTCCCGGCTGCCGACCACAGCATGATCCTGTCGCGCGCGCGCATTCAGTTACTGCTGGAGCAGAATATCGACGACCGGCTCAACATCAGCGAACCGTTGCGGGTGTATATGCGCCGGGTCGAGATTCCGCAGATCAGTGCGTTGCGTAGCCTGGTCAGCTAGGCCTGCACCTGTGTGCAGGTCAACCTGGGGGAGCGGGCCTGGGGCTCACGTCGGGAATGCGTAGTCGCGTTCTACTTTGCATACGCGAGTTTGAAACGCGGTGTACCAGAGGGAACGCCCTTGCTCCCGCACCTGTCGATGCTCGGCCTGCTGTTTCCAGGCCAGGATCGCCGCTTCGCTGCTCCAGTAGGACACGGTGATCCCCAAACCCTCTTCCCGCGCCGACTCCACGCCGAGAAATCCCGGCTGTTCACGCGCCAGTTCCAGCATGCGCGTGGCGGCCTGACCGTAGCCCTGGTCGCCCTCGGTGCGCAGTGAGCTGAAAATCACCGCGTAGTAGGGTGGCGGCGGTGTCTTGGCGATCATGCCGAGGCCTCCCGGCACGCCTTGAGCAGGGCTATCGCCAGCGGCGGCGTGGTGCCTTTGAGGGCGGCGCGTTCGGGCTGGAACAGGGTGGCGACGAAAAATGGATGGCCCAGCAGCTCTATCGCGCGAAGCTCGCCAGCCGCGTCATGGCCGCCGGGGATCAACGCCCCGTCGAGCAGTGCGTGAGCGAACTGCGGATTGATACCGTAGCTGCAACGATAACCTTCGTGGATATCCAGGCTGCCGTAGGCTTGGGCGATACGCGTATTGGGTAGCAGGCGCACGGTGTCGCTGGCTTCCACCAGCGCACAGCTCAATGGCGTAATGACCGCGCGTTCGGCGTCCGGTACCAACTCGCCGTGTTCGGCATTCGCCCATCCCAGCACGTTGCGGGCATATTCGAGTACCACGTGCTGAAAACCACCGCAGGTGCCGAGGAACGGTCGCCGCTGCTCGCGGGCAAAGCGGATGGCTCGCAGCGCGCCTTCGATGTCGCGATAAGGGCTGGCAGGCACGCACCAGAAGCCGTCAAACCTGTGCAGCGAGGCCGGGGAGGTGAGGGTGTCGGTGCCGAGCCAGTGCAGGTTGACGTCAAGCTTCAGGGCTTGGGCCGCTTGTTGCAGCGCTACCGGGATGGCTTGGTGCGCAATCACGTCGGGGTTGTAATCGCCGATCAGAGCGAGGTGCAGCGGGGTGTCGTTCATCGTGTGCATCCCATGGCTTGTGGTGTCCTGGTGGGCACTATAGATTGGCGCTCACGCAATCGATATTGGCGTTTTCCCACATGGTCAATGCAGCCACGCACTATCAGCTCGACTATAACGACCTGTCGCTGGTCCTCGCTCTGGTGCGTGGCGGCACGCTGGCGCGGGCGGCGGGGTTGCTGCGCGTGGATGTGTCCACGGTGTTCCGCGCGGTACGGCGCCTGGAAGCAGCCCTGGGCCAACCGCTGTTTGAAAAAAGCCGCGCCGGCTATCTGCCCACCAGTCTGGCCAACCACTTGGCGCAACAGGCCGAGCGCGCAGAGCTTGCCCTGGAGGCTGCACGCATCGGTGTGGAGCAGGGCGGTGAAGTGATCAGCGGCACGGTGCGCCTGACCTGTTCCGACTCGGTGCTGCAAGGTTTGCTGCTACCCGCCCTGGCCAGCTTCATGGCGGACTATCCGGCGTTGATCCTGGAGCTGAGCACCTCCAACGATTTCGCCAACCTCAGCCGCCGCGATGCGGATATCGCGCTGCGCCTGACCAGGAACCCGCCGGAGCATCTTGTCGGACGTTGCCTGGGCACGGTGACGTATCAGGTGTGCGCCAGTGCCGACTATGCCCGTCGGCATGCAGGCCATGAACTCGCCGACCTGACCTGGATCGCGCCGGATGACTTCTTGCCCGACCACCCCACCGTGGCCTGGCGCCGTGAGCATCTGCCGGGCGTGCGCCCCGGTTATCGCTGCAACAGCATGCAGTCGGTGACGGAATTGGTACGCGCCGGGCTTGGGGTGGCGGCGTTGCCGGATTTCCTGATAGACGATGGCTTGCAACGCCTGGGCCCCGCTTTGGCAGGACATGACACGGCGCTGTGGCTGTTGACGCGCCCTGATTGCCGGGCGTTGCGTTCGGTGGTGACGCTGTTTGATGAGCTGGGGCGACACGTGCGCTGGCTGCGCCGTTAGGTTTTGCGCACAAAGTGCTCATGCATTTCACTGGTCAGGGTTTCGATACGCTCGGTCAGCTGTTTGGTCATTTGCGTCAACCGCGTGTTCTGCTCCAACAGTTCCAGCAGCTGTTGGGTGGTCTGTTCCGCCTGGGCCTGGCGTGCGGTATTGGCGGTGGCCAGGGCTTCGCGGTGCTGCGCGTCGGCGTCGGACTGGGCTTTGTCGCGCGCCGCCTGGCGCGTCTGGGCCAGCAGGATCAGCGGCGCGGCATACGCCGATTGCAGACTGAAGGCCAGGTTGAGCAGGATGAAGGGGTAGACGTCGAAGTGGGTGATGCCGGTCGCGTTCAGCACCACCCACAGCACCACAATGGCGGTTTGCGCGCCAAGGAACGTTGGGGTGCCAAAGAAGCGCGCGAAGGCTTCGGCCTTGAGGGCAAAGGTATCGTTGCCAAAGGTCGGCGCCAGGTGAGCGTGGTGGCGATGGAAGCGCAGGTGGTCGACAGGGATCGGGTCGGGTTTATCTGAGGTCATGGCAGGCTCGAGTCGAGGGCGTAAGGCTTACGCACTATAGACCGAGCCTCCCGGCCAGGCACATGAAGAAGCCGTCAGCGATTGCCCCGCTCGTTGGCGAACGCGCTCACCGCCTGCACGGCCTCGCTGGTGCCTTCACGAATCTGCAGGATCACCGTACCGGCCTGGTTGGCCAGCTCCACGCCCTGGGCCGCACGGTCGCGGGTGGCGTCCATGCTGTCGATGGCCTGGCGGGTTTCGTCCTGGATCATGGCGATCATGCCGGAAATTTCCATCGTGGAGCCGCTGGTACGCGCCGCCAATTGGCGGACCTCATCGGCGACCACGGCAAAGCCACGGCCTTGCTCGCCCGCACGGGCGGCTTCGATGGCGGCGTTGAGGGCCAGCAGGTTGGTCTGGTCGGCGATCCCGCGAATGGTGTTGACGATGGTGGTGATCTGTTGCGAGCGCTCGCCCAGCTTGGCGATCAGTTGCGAGGAAGCGTCAATATCCACGGCGATTTCGCGCATGCCGGTGGCGGTTTTCTGAATCACGTCGGCGCCTTTTTCGGCCATGTCCTGGGTATTGAGCGACAGGTGATACGCCTGCGCAGCGCTTTGCGCGTCAGCGGCATGCTGTTGCACACGGGCGGTGACGTCCGACGCAAACTTCACCACCTTGCACAGACGCCCGCTGGCGTCGTACACCGGGTTGTAGTTGGCTTCGAGCCACAGCGTGTTGCCGTGTTTGTCCACGCGCTCGAACTGGCCGTTGAACAGTTCACCCTGGTTCAGACGTTTCCAGAATTCGCTGTAGGCGGCGCTGCCGGCCAGCTCTGGTGTGCAGAACAGGCGGTGATGCTTGCCCTGGATCTGCGCCAGGCTGTAGCCCATGCGCTGCAGGAAGTTCGCATTGGCGGTGATGATGGTGCCATCGAGGTTGAACTCGATCATCGCCATGGCGCGGTCGATGGCTTGCAGCTTGGCGTTGGCTTCACTTTCGGCCTGCAGGCGTGGGGTGACGTCCATCGCGTATTTCACCACTTTGATCACGCGGCCGGTTTCATCCTTTACCGGGTTGTAACTGGCTTCCAGCCACACCGATTGGCCATTGGCGCCCACTCGCTCAACGGTGCCCGACTCGAATTGGCCGTTGCGTAGATGCGTCCACAGCTGGTTGTACTCTGCGCTACGGGCGAACGCCGGTGTGCAGAACAGGCGGTGGGGTTGGCCCAGGATCTGTTCGGCGCGATAGCCCATGGTCTTGAGGAAATTGTCATTGGCGCGCAGCACCGTGCCCTGCGTGTCGAATTCGATGACCGCCATGGAGCGCTCGATCGCGTCCAGCAGGCTGGCTTGTTGGGCATTGGTGTGTTGCAAGGCGGTGATGGTTTTTTTGTAAGCATTGAATAGCATGGTCGGAAGCTCGAGCAGGCATGCGTATGAGGATTCCATGTAGATGCGCCTGACCCCGTAGGGCATCTGGGCCTCACGGTTGACTTGCTCATTGCCAGCTTCCTTGTGCTGACAGAGGGGTGGAACAACGGGTTCAGAGTGATCGGCCGGCCGAGAAGTTCGCCGCTTTGGGGGCGTATTTCATGACCATGCGACCAATGGCGGCATTATGCTATCGCGGCAGGCTGGGGGAATAAAATTCAGACGAAGCGTTGTAAGACGACTCAGGCCGGACGGCGTACCGTCAGCGGTGAGCATTGACCTCATAACCTGCCAGGAACAGATCGATTGCCGATTCGATCACATTGGCCTGGGACGCTGCATCCAGGGTAGGTTGGCCAAGGGTAATCTGCGGCCAGAATGCGAAGGCCTTGAGCAGGCTTTGTACCTGGTGGGCGGCGAACGCCGGGTCGTCGCCACTCAGCCGGCTGTCTTCCTGGGCGGCGCGTATCCACAGGGTAAAGCCTTCTTCACGGGCGCTCAGGCGGTTGACCATGTCCTGGGCACGTGCCGGCGAATGAATGGTGGCCGCAATGGCCACGCGCGCCAGGTCGAGGAAGTTGGTATCCGACATCATCTTCATTTTCGCTTCCAGCAACTGGCGCAATTGATCGCGCAAGGGTTGGTCGCGGCTGTAGGCCACATCCAGTTGCGCGGCGCTGCTGGCCCACAATTTGTGCATGATTTCGGCAAACAGCTCTTCTTTACTGGGGAAGTGGTTGTACACCGTACGCTTGGAAACCCCGGCAGTGGCGGCGATCTTGTCCATGCTGGTGACCTCGAAGCCATTGGCGCGAAATTCGGCAATGGCCGCCGTTACGATAGCTTCGCGTTTACGGTCGGTGAGGCGTGGGGAGGCATTCATGGAGGGCGTTCGGCTCGAAGATGAAGTTACACTCGGTAGTTTACTTGTTCAGGATTTTGTTGCAATGTAGAAACTACACTGTGCAGTGTAATTCATCAGCAGACGTAGGAGTCACTGTGTAATGGGCACCCTTTCAACCCGTCTCGATCCCGCACCCACTGCGCGCAAGCCTGCCGAGCGGGAGCAGGGGCATTTTCATAACGATGCGCCGGTGCCGCACGGTGGCTTTGGCAAGACCTTGCGTATCTTTTGGAACATGTTGTTCAACAAACCGCGTACTACAAGGCCTGTGGGCAATATCCCGGTACAGCGTCTGACCCGCGAACACCTGATGGCCGCCCCTGACCACAGTGTGTTCCGCCTGGGCCATTCAACCGTGTTGCTGAAAATGCGCGGTAAGTTCTGGATCACCGACCCGGTATTCGCCGAGCGCGCCTCGCCGTTCAGTTGGGCCGGCCCCAAGCGTTTCCACCAGCCGCCTATCAGCCTTGAAGAGTTGCCGCCGTTGGAGGCGGTGATCCTGTCCCACAATCACTACGACCACCTTGACCGCGCGGCGGTCGTGCAACTGGCCGACAAGACGCGCTACTTCCTGGCGCCTTTGGGCGTGGGAGACACGCTGATCAAATGGGGTGTGGATGCCGATAAAGTGCGGCAACTGGACTGGTGGCAGGGCACCGAGGTCGATGGCATTCGTTTTGTTGCCACGCCGGCGCAGCATTTTTCCGGGCGTGGCCTGTTTGATGGCAACCAGACCCTGTGGTGTTCCTGGGTGATGATCGATGACGCGCGGCGGATTTTTTTCAGCGGCGACACGGGGTATTTCGACGGTTTCAAGCGGATCGGCGAGCAATACGGACCGTTTGACCTGACCCTCATGGAGACCGGGGCCTACAACGTCGACTGGCCTCACGTGCATATGCAGCCGGAGCAGACATTGCAGGCGCATATCGACCTCAAGGGCCGTTGGCTGCTACCGATTCACAACGGTACGTTCGACCTGGCGTTCCACGCCTGGCACGAGCCGTTCGACCGCATCATGGCGCTGGCCTGGGAACGCAATGTGTCGATCACCACCCCGGCCATGGGGCAGGCTTTCAGGCTCAGCCAGCCCGAGCGAGGGCATGCGTGGTGGCTGGAAGTAGAGAGTCATGATGCAAAAGAACACGCTGCGGGCTAATTGAAGAGCGTGTGGAAAAAGGTATTTTCAGGGTGTTTCAACGCTGCGACAAACGTCGGAAGGGAGTGCGATGATCCCTCGGAAATTTAATTTCGGGGAGACGTTGTCATGAGCGACGACTGCAAGAAACTATGGCGATTGGGCATACCCTGCTTCTCGGCGGCGTCGCACGCCGTTGAGCAGGGGAGCGTTGATCCTGGCTCTGCCAGCACCACGGCGGCGCATACCGATAACACCAACCCCGGTGCTATCGTCTTCGGTACCGCACGCGCTGAGGGCGCGGTGCTCATACCCGGCTACAATGCGTTGGCGCCCATGATCAAACCCCCGCGCGACCCGGCTTTATCACTGATCGCCATCAGTGGTGTCGACCCCACTGAGCCTGTGATGGTTGAAGTCCCCCTGGTGCAAAACAACAGTGCTTCGCGTGCATCCCTGGTACTGGAGGGGTGGCGTATCGGTTATGCCAGCCGCTATGTACGCGGTGGTCATATCGAACCTGCCGACCACAGTGCGACCCTGCAGCGAGCGTTCGTCATCCTGCGCCAAGCGGGCGTGCAGTTGGTGGCAGTGGACGCGCAGTGTACGAGCGACCCGCTTGAATCCGGCACGGCCATTGATGAGCTTGCGACCCGCCATCGTCTGGATGCCTTGATATCAGACGAGCAAAGCCAGGCGTTTCATGCCGCCTGCAGAAGCGGCTACCCCAGTGGTTGCCAGGCACTGGAAGACGGGGCCAGGCTCTGGTTTTATGGGGCTCGCTGGGCAAGTGAGCGGGTGACGGTTGTGCTGCGAACTTATGCTCAGCTGATATCACCCCGCGCACCTACAGCGGCTATGGAATGATCATACCGGGCGGTAGGATTAGCCTGTACAGCGCTGCCGGAACGACCTCTTAGACTGCTGTCGGGTTATCGCAAGATAACCCTCATTCAGTCACTTACAGGGGTATTTCATGATCGGACCCGTTTCGGCAGGTGGGTGGGCGTCAGGCCTGTTGCAAGAACTTTCAAATCCGCCGCAGGGCTTCAAAGGCGCCTGTCAAATGGCAGGGGAGATGGCCAGCCAGGGCGGGGTCACCTCAGAGTCGCTGGTGAAGGACTCATTCAGACAAATCGCTAATATTGACCGTGGCCTGCAGGGCGGTAACGCGTTTGTAGAAACCAACCCGGATGCCCTCAACGACGCCAGGGCTCGCGATCTGGAACGTAAAAGAGGCCATGTGCGCGGGTATTTGCACGGCGTTCCCATTGCCCTCAAGGACGTGTTCGAAACCAGGGACCGTATGCAAACAAGCGGTGGTTCCAGGGCTTTGGTGGGAAAGGCGGCGACTAAAAATGCCAGGGTTGTGGACAACTTGCTGGGGGCGGGGGTGGTGGTTGTCGGTAAAACCAACATGAGCGAACTGGCCAACTTCCGCTCTGAACTGCCCGTGGATGGCTGGAGTTCGCGAGGCGGCCAAACGCTGAACCCACATCGCCTGGGCGGGGTGGTAGCAGGGTCGAGTTCAGGCTCCGCCGTGGCAGTTGCACAGGGGCATGTACCGCTGGCGTTGGGGGTGGAAACCAGCGGATCGGTCATTACGCCAGCGGCTTATAACGGCGTTTTTGGCTTGAAAACCTCCGTAGGCTTGCTGAGCAACGAAGGTGTCATGACCAGTTCACGCATGGATACGATTGGCACATTCACCCGCAATGTCTGCGACGCGGCAGAAGCGCTCAACGCCATGGCCGAGACCCGTGTGTACACCGAAGGCCTGCGCTCCGATGCGTTGAAGGGCAAGCGCATCGGCTACACGCCGGTGCCTGAATTGTCCGAAGAGGATGCAAAGGACCCCGCGAAGCGCGCCGACAGCAAGCATTACGCAGAGGCGCTTGAGGTGCTGCGGTCTCAAGGTGCGATCCTGGTGCCCGTCGGCACCCTCGAGGAGGGCGTCGAAGAGCAAACCTACAGCGATTACAACGAAGCGTTGTTTTCAGACGTCAAGCATCACTTGGAAGAGTATCTCGCCGGACGCGAAGGCTTGCCGGTCAAATCGATTAGCGATCTGATTGCATTCAATCAGCGTACCCAGCAACCGGGTGAGCCTGATCACAAGCTGCTTGAGATTATCAATGGCCTGGAAACGACTCAGGACCAGCGCGATGAGCTGTGGGAGAGCGTCCTCCCTCTTTTTCAGAAAACCATCGATGATCCGATGAAAGAGCACAAGCTCGACGCCATGGTGTCGAATTTCCTCTCGAACAATTATTTTTTCACCGCAGCGGCAGGCTACCCCGGAATGTCCGTTCCGTCCGGCATGGATGACGAAGGTATGCCAACTGCACTTTACCTTTACGGGGCGGCTAACAGCGAGGCGACATTACTGTCGGCTGCCTACGTTTATGAGCAAGCCACACAGGCGATCAAAAAACCGGCATTCCTCCCCGGCACTCCGTTTACGCCGGCACCCGTAACGGTAGATAACGCCGCTGAGGTACCTGCAGGCAACGTCTGAATGTGATCCAACCTCTGCCCGATGGCATACGGCAGAGGTTGTCCCTCTGTGGTCAACCGACAAATAATGCATAGAGCTGCGCCACTGCTGGCCCAACGTCGGCGTGGCTTGAACTCAATGTCATGGAGAGAAAACCATGGCCTGTAGAATTCACATCCTTGGCGCTGCGGGCGCCGGTACGTCCACCCTGGGCAAGGCGTTGGCCGACTGCCTGAATGTGGCCTTTTTCGACTCGGACTTCTATTACTGGCAGCAAACCCCGGAGCCGTTCTCTGCTGCCCGACCCAAAGGTGAGCGCATCCGCCTGCTGCAGGAACACACCGCACGCCATGAAGGTTGGGTGTTGTCCGGCTCGCTATGCGGATGGGGGGATACCATGATCCCGCTGTTCACCCACGTGGTCTTTCTGCGCCTGGACCCCGACGTCCGCCTGCATCGCCTGCGCGTGCGAGAACAGCAGCGCTACGGCGACCAGATACTCGAAGGCGGCAGCCGCCATGCAAACAGCGCGGCATTTCTTGACTGGGCCGCGCGTTACGACGACGGCAACCACAGCCTGCGCAGTTTGCGTCGGCATGAAAGCTGGTTGAAACCACTGAGTTGCCCGGTGATCCGGCTGGACTCTACGCGCCATTCGGTTGAGGCGTTGTTGACTCAATTGATGCAGTGGGTGAGCCCAGCAACCGGGAGATAATGCCAGGTGTGGCAGGCTCGGCCGATACGATGTCGAACCGGCGTTTGCTCATTCCCCATCCGGGTGCAAACCCCGGGAAAAACACCAGCCCTTGGGCCTCCAGGCAAAACGCCAGGGCCAGTCGAGTTTCATCCTCGACATCGCCATGGCTCTCCAGTTGTTGAACGGCCTGCACCGCCACGCCAGCCTGGCGGGCCAGTTCTTCGCGGCTCCAGCCCAACATGACACGGGCCTGGGCGCTGTGTTTGGCGGTGAATTGATGAAGGACGATCTGCTGTTCTACGAAAGAGCTCATTGCCAGAGAGGACATGGGGATTTCTCCAGGTTCGACAGGGGAGGCACAACTATACTGTGTTTTTATACAGTTGTTCCTACCGCTCATCAACTCAGGGCAATGGCTGGCGTTCCAGCTTGCGCCTACTCCACGCCGGGCGCCTCGCGAATGATCAGGTGATCCAGGTTTTCAATATCGGCACTGAATACCCCGAACGTCTGCTCGGGGTTCTTCTTGCTCGGCACGTGCTTGAGCTGCGGCGTGACGCCATAGAAAAAGCAATACAGCGCTTGTTCGCTGGCAGCTGCGGCCTTGATCTGCTCCAGAAATGCCATGCGCTTGCGATAGTGCTCGATGAGCTTTTTGCTCAGGTAGACGTTGACGGCGTAGGGCTTTTTGTCGAGCCATACCTTCTTTTCGAAGTCGATGCGAAAGCTGCTGGTGTAGTCGTTGATGGCCTTGATCCTGCCCCAGTAGATCAGGCCCTTGTTGTCCTGCAGGTATTCGATTTTTTTGAAGAACGCCCAGTACGTCGCCGTGTGCTCGCCGATTTTCAACGGCATTGATTTGAGCTTGTCCTTGTCATCGATATTTGACACGTAGCACTCCACCGGGTGGGCGAATACGCTGGTTTTGTCCGGGGTGGTGTCGTTGTTGCCGTGGGATGTGGCGACGCGATTTGAAGGGGTCTTCGTTGATTCTTGCAGGGCGACGTTCTCGGTGCCTGTCAGGTGGCTCTTACGTTCGTATTGACGCCGCGTCAGCACAAACTCCGACGGGAAGTTTTCCTCGCGATCGTCATCGCTTTCTCCGGTCGCGTTCCGGTGCACGCTGGCGTAGCGGCAACCTTCGATATGCCGGGTGCCGGTCTTGTTCTTGAAGTGCGGCGTGCGCTTGTAGTTGAGGTTCTTTGCGTTGAACGTACTCAGGGTATTGCCGGTATCGAACGCCGCGCGGCAGACATCGTTGGGGCACAGAAAGTGGTCTGTGTCGGAATCGAAATCGGCGGTTTCGTCGAAATTCAGGTCTCGTACGTCATAGATCGACAGCTTGTCATCGAGACTCAGGCTGTAGGCCGTGTCGAATTTCATGGGGCTCGGGTCCGTGAGAGGTTTGGCTATTAATAGCGAGAACCTGCGCAAATATCAGCAAGAACTTGCAACCCGTCGCCCACTCAGGAAACACAGGGTTCCGCCGGCGGCGGTCAATGCCGCCAGGGCATAAAACATGCTGGCCGGCGTCGCATTGATCAGCAGGTACCCACACATCACCGGGCTCATCGCTCCGCCAAACGCCGCCAGGTTCTGCGCGCCGTAGTAGCTGCCCCGCAGTGCATCGGGGGCGATGGTGTCGATAAACAGAAATTCTGCGGGGTAGATAATCATCTCGCCCAAGGTGAATACGAACATCGCCAGGCACCAACTGACCAGGCTGTCGGCCAGGCTGAACCCCATCAACCCGAGAATAAACAGCAAGGTGCCCAGCGCAATCCAGTGGCGTAACTGCTCGCGTTTGAGAAAACGGCCAATCTGGTACTGCAGCAAAATCACCGTGATGGCGTTGCAGGCCAGCACGGCGGACAGAATCTTCAAGGCGGCTGCGGGCTTGTAGGCAACCAGTAGAAACTGCGACAGATACAGGGTGTAGCGCCCGTGGACAATGGTGCTCAACAAACTGCCGCTGGTGAAGAGGATCAGCGTGCGGTCGCTGCGCAAGGTCTGCAGGGTGCGCAGAAAGCTTTGCGGTTTATGACGGGTATCCCGTGCGGTCGGGGCAATGCCGACCATCAGGAACAGGCTGCCAAAAGCAATCGCGCTGGCGATCAGGAACGGCGCCCAAGGCAGTTGGCCGGCGATCACCACGCCGACCATGGGGCCGGTGGCATAGCCGACGTTGGTCAGGGTGTAGCGCAGGGAAAACACTTTGGCGCGCTCACCCACCGCGAGGTTTTCGCTGATGATCGCCTTGGAACCGATCAGGAACAGCGCCGACGCGGCTTCAGTGATCACCAGGGTCAGGGTGGTGAGGTAGAGGTTGCTGGCAAACGTTAGCAACAGAAAACCGATGGAGCTGGAGAGCATGGCCAGGATCAGCAGCTTGCGCTTTTCCAGGCGGTCGATGATGTAGCCGCCGTACAGACCGAGCAACGTGGCGATAAACACGGCAACGCCCATCAGCAGGCCGATGTCCTGCTGGTTGAGGCCCAGGCGGGTACTCAGCCAGAGGGCCAGCAGTGGGCTGGTCATGGAACGGCTGACCACGATGGTCACCGAGCAAATCAACAGGCGGCGAATTACCAGGGAGTAGGTGGCCACGGTGGGGGAGAGCATCCTTGTTTTTGCTTATGAACACACAGATCCAATGTGGGAGGGGCTTGCCCTCCCACATTTTCAGACCTCGTTTCTACTGGCCCGCATTGATGCTGATCTTCTCGACCGCACCTTGCTCCAGATCCCACTTCTTCAAAATCTTGCCGTAGGTCCCGTCATCGATCATGCCCTGCAATGCTTCACTGATCGCGGCGACCAACTCAGTATTGCTCTTCTCGATCCCAAGCCCGGTGAACTGCTTGGAAATCGCCAGCCCCACCGGCTTGTACTTGCCCTTGTCCAGCGACATCAGATAAGGAATCGTCTCGCTGCCCTGCATCGCCGCATCCAGACGGTTCTGCTGCAACTGCGCGCGCGCATCGGCCGAGCCTTCGGTGCCGATCACCACGATCGCCGGCTTACCTGCGGCTTCGCAGTTTTCCTTGCTCCACGCGGCAATTTCCGAAGGCCAGGTGGTACGGCGGCTGGTGCCGACTTTTTTACCGCACAGGTCAGTCAATTCCTTGATCTCTTCACGCTTGGCCAGGGTGTACAACTGCGGGCCGCTGGTGAAGTAGTCGATAAAGGTCACCGATTTCTGACGCTCGGCGGTGTCGCTCATGCCCGACAGCACGATGTCGACGCGCTTGGTGGTCAGGCCGCTGAGCATCTGCTCGAACCCGGTTTCCTGCCACTTGATCTTCACACCCAGACGTTCGGCCAGGGCGTTGCCCAGGTCGAAGTCAAAGCCGGTGAGCTTATTGGTGGCCGGGTCCTTGAAATCCATCGGCGGGTAGTTCGGCACGATGGCTGCGCTGATTTCACCCTTGTCCTTGATGGCTGCGGGCAAGGCCGCGAACACCGCGCTGGAAGCCATCAGGCCGGCGAGCAACGAAGGAATAAACATCTTTTTCATGGGGGCGTTCTCGTTAGTTTTTTAGTTAAGTGCGAACGGCAGAAATAAAGCTTTGGGTACGCGGGTTTTGTGGGCTTATTAGAATGTCTTCGGGGCTGCCGGCTTCCACAATCTGGCCGGCATCCATAAACACCATGCGGTTGGACACTTCACGGGCAAAGCCCAACTCATGGGTGACCACGATCATGGTCATGCCGGTGGTGGCCAGATCGCGCATCACCGACAGCACTTCGCCTACCAGCTCCGGGTCGAGGGCTGACGTGGGTTCGTCAAACAGCATCAGCTTGGGGCGCATCGCCAACGCGCGGGCGATCGCCACACGCTGCTGCTGGCCGCCGGACAACTCCACCGGGTAGGCATTGCGCTTGTCCGCCAGGCCCACGCGGGCCAGCAACTCCAGCGCATCCTCGGTGGCCTCCTTGGGCGAGCGCTTGAGCACCTGGCACGGGCCTTCGATGATGTTTTGCAGCACGGTCATGTGCGGGAACAAATTGAAACGCTGGAACACCATGCCGGTGGCCAGGCGCTGCCTTGCGATCTGCACTTCGTTCATCTCGTGCAGCTTGTTGCCGACCACCCGGTAACCGACCAGTTCGCCGTCGACCCACAGGCCGCCTTTGTCGATTTTTTCCAACTGGTTGACGCAACGCAGCAGGGTGCTTTTACCCGAGCCGGATGGGCCGATGATGCACATCACTTCGCCTTGCTCGACCTCGATATTGATGTCGCGCAGCGCGTGATACTGGTCGTAATACTTGTTCAGGTTGACGGCCTTGACGATGCTTCTCATGGGGGCAAATCTCCTCAACCCAGACTTACGAGCGCTTGCCGGCGCCGCGGGCAAAACGACGCTCGAGGCGGCTTTGACCAAAGGAAAGAACCGTCACCACCGCCAGGTACCAGATGCCGGCCACCATCAGCAGCTCCATGACCCGCGCGTTGGCGTAGTAGATGTTTTGCGCGTTGTGCAGCAGCTCCGAATACTGGATCACGCTGGCCAGGCTGGTCATTTTCACCATGCTGATGAACTCGTTGCCTACCGGCGGAATGATCACGCGCATGGCCTGCGGCAGAATGATCCTGCGCAGCGCCTGCAGGCTCGGCATGCCGATCGACTTGGCCGCTTCGTACTGGCCGGTGTCCACCGACAACAGCCCGGCGCGCACCACCTCGGCGGTGTAGGCGCCCTGGTTGATGCTGAGGCCGAGCAGGGCGGCCACGAACGGCGTCATCAGGTCGACGGTGTCGAGGCTGAACAGGCCGGGAATGGCGATCACCGGGAAGATCAGCGCCAGGTTGAACCACAACAGCAGTTGCAGAATCAACGGAGTACCGCGAAACAACCAGGTGTAAGTGATCGCCACGTAGCGCAGGATCGGGTTGGCCGACATGCGCATGATTGCCGTGATTACCCCGATGATCACGCCCAGCGCCATCGCCAGGATCGACATGATGATGGTATTGGCCAGGCCCCAAAGAATGGCTTCAGACGTCAGGAACTGCCCGATGTAGGACCATTCGATCTGACCATCGGCAAACGCACGCAACAGCGCCGCCAACGCAATCACGATCAACGTGGCAAAAAACATCCGCCCGTAATAACGCCGCGGTACGTGCTCGTACTGCGTGATATCGAACTGATTCTCGGACAACTTGCGCTCTATCTCCAAGCGCTCGGCCGGGGTTTGGTTCATGGTGATTCTCCAAAAATTTTGCTTGATGCTGATCGTTCCCACGCAGAGCGTGCTGATCGTTCCCACGCTCTGCGTGGGAATGCCGCCCCGGACGCTCCGCGTCCCGCGCATAATGTGGCGACGCGGAGCGTCACGGGATGCATTCCCACGCAGAGCGTGGGAACGATCGTCAAATCCTGAATCCCTGATAACTCCCAGCCCATACCTGCTGCTCAGCCAACGCCACCTTCAACCGCCCAATCTGCTCCTTCACCCGCTCCGGTGCCGTCCCGCCCCACCCGCTGCGCGCCGCAATCGCCGCCTCCAGGGTCAAGCAATCGCGCACCTCAGGTGTGAGTCGCGCATTCACCTGCGCCAGCATCGCCGGCGAGGCTTCCCACAACTCAATCTCATGCTTCTCACAGGCCTGCACCAACGCGCCGGTAATCTCATGTGCTTCTTTAAACGGCACGCCCCGGGTGGCCAGCCAATCCGCCACCTCAGTGGCCAGGGTAAAACCCATCGGCGCCTGCCGCCGCAGTTCGTCGACCTGCACCTTCATGGTCGCGACCATCCCGGCCATCGCCGGCAACACCAACAGCAAGGTGTCCACGCTGTCCAACACGCTGTGCTTGTCTTCGCTCAAATCACGGTTGTACGACAGCGGCAACGACTTGAGCGTCGACATCAACCCGGTCAGGTTGCCAATCAAACGCCCGGCCTTGCCCCGCGCCAGTTCGGCAATGTCCGGGTTCTTTTTCTGCGGCATGATCGAGCTACCGGTAGCGTAGGCATCATCCAATACCACCCAGCGAAACTGGCGCGACGACCACAGGCAAAACTCCTCCGACAGCCGCGAAATATTCACCCCGAGCATGCCCGCCACAAACAGAAACTCCGCGACATGGTCGCGGCTGGCGACAGCGTCGATGGAGTTTTCGCACGGCCCGGTGTAACCCATTTCCTTGGCCGAATACTGCGGCTGGCGTGCAATCGCCGAACCCGCCATCGCCGCCGCGCCGAGGGGCGACAACGCCGTACGCGCATCCCAATCCACCAGGCGCTGCACATCGCGCAGCATCGACTGCGCATGGGCCAGCAAGTGGTGGGCGAACACAATCGGCTGCGCCTGCTGCAGATGGGTGAAGCCGGGGCAGATGCTCTCAATATGCTGCTCGGCCTGCTCGACCAATGCCTGCTGCAACCCCAGCACCTCGGTGGCGATGGTGCGCGCATGGTCACGCAGGAACAGGCGCAGGTCGTTGGCCGTCTGGTCATTGCGCGAACGCCCGGCGCGCAGCTTGCCGCCCAGGGCGCCGAGGCGCTCGGTCAATACGCGTTCGATAAAGGTGTGAACGTCTTCGTCATCCAGGGTTGGATGCAGGCGGCCGGCGGCGAAGTCATCGCCGATACGGTCCAGGGCTTCCAGCGTGCGCAGGGTCTCCGACTCATCCAGCAACCCGGCGCGCTGCAACTCACGGGCATGGGCACGGGAGCCGGCCAGATCGTAGGGAGTGAGGCGAAAATAAGGCTCGGGGCAGCGTGACAACGTGGCCAATGCCGCAGACGGACCGGTCTTGAAACGAGCGCCCCAAAGGCGGTCGGTGGGCTGGGACATGGGTATTCCTCACGCTTGTTTTTAGAAGAGTCGGAGGCAGTAACAAGAAAATTTCAACGCGTTGGAACCGGCGTCTGACGCGCCGTATTCAAGGTTGCCAAGGGCGGATGTTTATGTTCATTATCGCCGCCTGGCTATGTTCAAGGATTGGGTTCAAGCCTGTTGAATATGGCACTCGAGGTCAACGCGCATTATGGAAACCCCACTTTCCACTTCTGGAAACCTGCCCCCCAAACCCGGCACACGACCACCGCTGCAACTGAGCGGGCTGGACTTCAAGTTGCTGCGGGTATTCATGGCCGTGGTCGAGGCCGGCGGTTTCAGTGCCGCGCAGAACGAGCTGAACGTGGGCCTGGCGGCCATCAGCAAACAGATCTCCGACCTCGAGATTCGCATCGGTATGCGCCTGTGCACACGGGGCCGGGAAGGCTTCGGGCTGACCGAAGAAGGCAAGTTGGTGTATCAAGCGTCCATTGAGTTATTTACCTCAGTGGACAGTTTTCGCGACAAGCTTAGTTCAGCGCAAAACGAGCTGATTGGTGACCTTAGTGTGGGCGTTATTGATAACACCGTCTCCGACATTAACTCGCCGCTTATTGCCGCCTTGCGCACCTTGCACAGCGAATCGCCAAAGATCAGATTGCGCCTGCACGCCTCGCAATTGGATGAAGTTGAGCGCGGCGTCGTGGAAGGGCGCCTGGTCGCCGGCATCGTCCCGGTGTACCAACGTCGCGAAGAATTCGACTACTTCCCACTCTACGAAGAAAAGGCCCACGCCTACTGCGCCGTAGGACATCCGCTGTTTACCGCAAACGACATCTCGCCCGAGGTACTGCGCCAATACGAAGTGGTCAACCACCGCTACGCCATCCACCGCGACAAGCCCAACTTCGTCAACCACGACAGCCAGTCCGCCTCAGCCTCCCAAGTGGAAGCCGTCGCCATCCTGATCCTCACCGGCCGCTTCCTGGGCTTTCTGCCGGAACACTACGCCGCGCCGTTGGTAAGGGAAGGGCGCCTGCGTGCCCTATGCCCGGAGCGGGTCCACCTGAGCACCGCGTTCAACCTGATCCTGCGCCACAACGCGCCAAGAAGCCCGATGGTCAAAGCCTTCGCCACGGCGCTGGGCGTGGACCTGAAGACGCCGCTCTAAGCCCAGTCAAAGATCAAATGTGGGAGGGGTGGAGCTTCAGCGAGGCAGCGATGGGATCACCGCGTTCTAGCTGGCGAGCGCGCTATGTGTAGCGACATATTTTCTGCATAGGCGGCAAGCCTATTGTCTTCAACATCCCGTAGGAGGGTGTCTATGCATCACACAAATCACTTCAAGGAACCTCTCCGTCAGCCGCTTGTGGGTAATCGAAAAAAGACCAAAATAACGACCTGTTTTAAAAGGAGAGATCTCCATGCAACTTGTTTTGGCTGACGTGGCCGTCAGCGTATCCGAACTCAAAAAGAACCCTTCATCCGTCATGAACGGAGCCAACGGCTCGGCGGTGGCTGTCCTCAACCATAATCGCGTGATGGGTTATATGGTCCCGGCTAGCGTATACGAGGCGATGGTTGAGCGCCTTGATGAGCTGGAACTGGTGCAATTGGTCAAGGAGAGGCTGGACGCCAAGGAGGCACCGATTCGGGTGTCCCTTGATGAGCTGATTGCTGAGGCAGAGGCGGATATCGCCAATGGGCATTGAGTTTAGTATTGAGTGGGATCCGAAGGCGTTAAAGGAACTCAAGAAGCTGCACGGTACAATTCGTCATCAGTTTTTGCGCAAACTTCAGGAGCGCCAAGATCACCCGCGGGTTCCAGCTGACGCGCTTTATGGAATGAAGGATTGCTACAAAATCAAATTACGTGGTGCCGGCTTTCGGCCGGTCTACCGTGTTGAAGGCGATCGAATAGTCATCCTCGTATTAGCGGTGGGTAAGCGGGAACGTAGCACTGTCTACGATTCGGCCAAGAGCCGATAAGCAACCGACGAGGTCTGTTTCACAGCCCCTCCGTACGCTACGTAACCCGGTGGTAGAGTTCACCCGGCTATTTCAGAAAGTTGAGGGGCCGGAAAGCTTTTCGCTGTTCGTCTAGACGCCGCATCACCGCTGCAACCGAGCCCGCCTTTTCTTCTTCGCATGAAAATGCCGAAAATGCGCATCCTGCGCCGCCGCCAGCAACTCCCGATCCCCACGCGTATCGCCCCAGGCCCTGAGCCGATACTCCCCCAGGTCCCCATACACCGCTTCAAGCCGCAGCACCTTGTTCTCACAGCGGCAATTATTCCCCGTGAGCTTACCGGTCAGCACCCCGTCCACCACCTCAAGCTCAGTCCCGATCAAACGGATCCCCAGCCGATCGGCAAATGGCTGCAACACCAACGCCGGCGACGCCGAACACAGCGTCACTACCGCGCCCGAGCCCAACTCCTGCTCCACCGACAACACCCCCGCCGGACGCATCAACCGCGCCCAATTGCGCTGGCAATACTCCTCGGCCTTCTGCTGCACCCACGCCTTCTCCACCCCGGTCATAAAGGTGCGAATCAACTGCGCCTTCAACTCATCCCGGCTGATCTGCCGCACCAAAAAACGCAGCCCCGGCACGGCCAGCTTCACCATCCGGCCATAAAACGCGCCAGTGCCAAAGGCAAACTTGAGGAAGGGCACGAAACTGTCGTGGTGGGTGAGGGTGCCGTCGAAGTCAAAGACGGAGAGTACTTTGGCGTCGATGGGGCCGGCTTCGAGCATGTCTGGGTTCACGGGTTGGCCTCGGTCCTATCTAGTATTTTTTGAATGTGCATCAGGTGTGACAGCAGGAGTCTACTCCCGTGCCAATCTTCCGATTTTGGCGTAAAGCCCTTCGGTGAAAGCCTCCCGATCGCTCGACCGGTGACAACGCTGATGGCAATTGGGGCACAAGGCTACAGCATTGCTGATGCGATCCGAACCCTTCTGGGCGAGGTGCTTGACGTGATGTACTTCAAGAAATGGTAGTCCGTCGACCTCGAACGGCGCGTTTGAACCGCAGCCTTCGCAGATGCCGTTGGCTTCTTTCAACACCCAAGCGCGTACTTTCGGGTCGCGAACGAAGGCTGTGCTGAACGTGGATACCTTCTGCGGTTGGGCAATGCCGTCCGGGAGTTTTGAGAAGGTTTGCTGCTGCAGTTTGGACGCGCGGCGGATAAGCGTTTGCTCATCGGCGGTTTGGGCAGCGTCTTCGGATTCGAACACGCCCTGTGCAGTGAGGGCGTGGCGGATGCGTTGCTCTACGCCGGAGCCCACGTTCTTGGCGGGTTTATAGCCCTCAATACGATCCCAACCCATACGGACCAGCACGGTGGAAATGTTTTGCATACGGAATTCGATGGAGCCCTTCGCACGGCCTGCCACCGGGCCTTCGCGTAGAAGCCGGTTCTCGAGGGCTTTGTTGAAAAGTTGGCCGCTCTTTTCCCAGGCCAACATCTTTAGATACGCCTCGACCGCCGCTGCCAGCTCCGCGTCGCTCCAATCCGTTTTGTCTTTCGTAATGTCCATGCAGCCGCCGAGGGTGGAAAACCCTCGGACGATACTGAGTAGCCATTATGGCGTCTACGAAATTTCCTACTTGTCCGTAGGAAACGCCGGGCGAATATGTCAGTAGACTCGCTGACTGATTCGGAGCGATTGTATGAGCTTGCGCCACCACGGCGTGTTCTCGGTCTCTTTCCGGTAGGTTCTATTCACCAGCAAATACGGCATGTCTCGAAGACGAATCCAGCCCTCATCCTGCCAATGCAACAGGTTCAACGACATCTCGGGCCAATCCAGCATGCTCAATAAGGGGCGCTCCATCGTTCGTGCCTGGCGATTGTCTCGCAACGTCGGAACAACTTCGTGAGTCAGCCAGCTACGTAGTAAGCGGTTTCCCGGTATGTAGTGATAGACCAGTAATGCATAGGCGCCGGATTCACTGATCATTAACATTTCTTCCGGCTGACCGTGGAATAGCAGGTTTATGGTTCTTTTTTGATCTTCATCAAGCTTGCGAGTCGTTCGCTGATCCAAGCGCCATCCCATCAAACGACCAAGATCGCGAGCGCAGAACCAAGGTTGGTTTTCCAGCAGAAGAGTATGTAAATGAAGACTGTGACGAGTGAAAACAATGGCGATAAACGGTTCAGCCGCGACTGCTTCTTCAGCGACCGGTAAGTTGGATTGATGTTGTTTGGACATTCCCTATGACCTCTACGTGGTTTCTGAAGGGCCAGAACCCAGCGTAGAGAGTGGGGTTTTAAGAAACTCCAACCGACCAAGCCTCATTGCAGCGTGAATTCCGCATGACTGACATCGAGCGGAATTTTTGCTGTGTGAGTTAGGCTTGCTTCTACGTTGGGCGTTTCTTAGGCACCGGCGGATGAGCCTAGGTAACATCGACATTCGCATCAACCCTTCCATGGATGATCGTCTTGTAGGAGGGGTCCTATTCAAGTCAGCGTGCATAAAAAAGCCCTGAACAAGTCAGGGCTCTTTAGTGTTAATTGGCTTGGAAATCAGTCCCAGCTCAACGCCCCACCCGTCTGATACTCAATCACGCGGGTTTCAAAGAAGTTTTTCTCTTTCTTCAAATCCATAATCTCGCTCATCCACGGAAACGGATTCGTCGTCCCTGGATACTCTTCTTTAAGACCAATCTGCGACAACCGACGGTTAGCGATGAACTTGAGGTAGTCCTCCATCATCGCCGCATTCATCCCCAGCACCCCACGCGGCATGGTATCCCGCGCATATTCAATCTCCAGCTGCGTCCCCTGCAGGATCATCTGGGTCGCTTCTTCCTTCATCTCGGCATCCCACAAGTGCGGGTTTTCGATTTTGATCTGGTTGATCACATCGATCCCGAAGTTCAGGTGCATCGACTCATCGCGCAGGATGTACTGGAACTGTTCGGCCACGCCGGTCATTTTGTTGCGGCGGCCCATGGACAGGATCTGGGTGAAGCCGCAGTAGAAGAAGATGCCTTCCAGTACGCAGTAGTAGGCAACCAAGTTGCGCAGCAGCTCTTTGTCGGTGTCGACGGTGCCGGTTTCGAACTTCGGATCGGAGATCGAGCGGGTGTACTTCAGGCCCCAGGCGGCTTTTTTAGCGACCGATGGGATCTCGTGGTACATGTTGAAGATCTCGCCTTCATCCATGGCCAACGATTCAATGCAGTACTGGTAGGCGTGGGTGTGGATCGCTTCTTCGAAGGCCTGGCGCAGGATGTACTGGCGGCATTCGGGGTTGGTGATCAGGCGGTACACGGCCAGCACCAGGTTGTTGGCGACCAGGGAGTCGGCGGTGGAGAAGAAGCCGAGGTTGCGCATGACGATGCGACGTTCGTCGTCGGTCAGGCCTTCGGGGTTTTTCCACAGGGCGATGTCGGCGGTCATGTTGACCTCTTGCGGCATCCAGTGGTTGGCGCAGCCGTCGAGGTATTTCTGCCAGGCCCAGTCGTACTTGAAGGGCACGAGTTGGTTGAGGTCGGCGCGGCAGTTGATCATGCGCTTTTCGTCGACGGCGACGCGGGCGGAGGCGCCTTCGAGTTCGGCGAGGCCTTCGGCGACGTCGAGTTTGTCCAGTTCGGCCTTGGCGCGTGCGATGGCGGCCGAATCACT
>NZ_CVTU01000072.1:18248-43871 GCF_900004965.1 Pseudomonas sp. 44 R 15 | reverse complement strand
GGTTGCTGGCCAGCGCGGTGGTCGGCGTGGCCCCCGAGTTCATGGGCATTGGCCCGGCGCCGGCGATTCGTCTGCTGCTGCAACGCAGCGGGTTGAGTCTGGATGACATCGGCCGCTTCGAGATCAACGAAGCCCAGGCCGCCCAAGTGCTGGCGGTGGCCCATGAACTTGAGCTGGACAGCACCCGCCTCAACGTCCAGGGCGGCTCGCTGGCACTGGGGCATCCACTGGCTGCCACTGGCCTGCGCCTGGTCATGTCCCTGGCCCGACAACTGCGTCAGCACAACCTGCGCTACGGGATTGCCGCGGCGTGTGTGGGCGGCGGGCAGGGCATGGCGCTGCTGATCGAGAACCCTGCTTTTCGCGCATGAGTACGTGATTCTTTTTTAGTCGATGAGGCGTCCCGATGTGGAGCTATGAGGCGCCCCTGCGCGATATGCAATCGAGCGTGTGCAGATGCGTGCACCGTCAAGGCCCGAAGAGGTGGCCGCCCGGTTGGCGCCTTTGCTGACGCCCATCATCAAGGGTTTTTTCACCGAGCAGGGCTGGCGCAACACCTGGGTGCCATAGAGGGGGCGCGCGCCGCACTGGCGTTCGTCTGACGGGATCGGATGCTTGCGGTACTATGGCAGGTCACGTTTTCTGGAAGTTGCCTGGATGAGTAAGCCCGGTCAATTGGTGCTGGTTGCACTGCGCAAAATGATTGCCAGCGGGGAGTTGGTGGCGGGGGAGCGCCTGATGGAAATCCCTACGGCGCAACGCTTTGGTGTGTCGCGCATGCCGGTGCGCATGGCCTTTCGTACCCTTGAGCAGGAAGGGCTGCTGGTGCCGTTTGGCGGGCGCGGCTATCAGGTGCGCTCGGTCAGCCCCAGTGACATTGCCGGCGCCGTCGAAGTGCGCGGTGTGCTGGAAGGCCTGGCTGCGCGGCAAGCCGCCGAGCATGGTCTTTCCGACGCGGCTCTTGCGGCGCTGGAGCGCTGCCTGGTGGAAGGCGACCAACTGTTCGACAAAGGCTATGTGACCGAAGATGACCTTGAGGTTTACCACGACCTGAACATGCGCTTTCACCAGGTCATTGTGGAGTCCAGCCACAATCCGGCGATCACCGATGCGCTGGCACGCAATGATCACCTGCCCTTCGCATCGGTGACCGCGCTGGCGGTGGATCGTGAGGACATGGCCCGTGAATACCGGCGCTTCAACTATGCCCACATGCAGCATCACTCGGTGTTCGATGCCCTGGTCAATCGCCAGGGCGCGCGCGCCGAAGCCATCATGCGCGAACACGCCAATGCGACGTTGCGTTATGCCAAGATCTTCAGTTCAGCCACCGCCGACGCGCGGATGAAGGTGATTTTGCCCGCGTCGTGACACGGTTCAGATGTCGAGCACCAACAGTGGGGTTTTCGAGCGTGAGCAGCAGGGTGTGAACTGATCGTTCAGCGCCTGTTCCTGCTCGGTGAGGAACAGGTCGCGGTGCTCCGGGATGCCGTCCAGCACACGGGTCAGGCAGGTGCCACAGATCCCTTGTTCGCAGGACACGGCAATCTCGATGCCCTGGCTTTCCAGGACCTGGACCACGGTCTTGTCGGCGGGGATCGTGAAGACCTGGCCGCTGCTGCCGAGCTTCACCGCAAAGCTCCCGTCGAGGCTGTTGTCCACTGGCGCCGCGGAGAAGTACTCGCGATGCAGGCAGTTCTCCTGCCAGCCTTGCGCCCGCGCGCTGTCGAGCACGTGTTGCATGAAGCCGCCGGGGCCGCAGACATACAGGTGCACATCGTCTGCGGGCGCAGCCAGCACCTCGGCAGTCTTGAGCGCCGTGTGGGGCTGCTCATCGAAATGCAGGAACACGCGCTCGGCAAACGGTGACGCCTTGAGCCGCTGTACAAACGCCGCACGCTCACTGGCGCGGGCACAGTAATGCAGGTCGAAGTCGGCACCTGCATGGGCCAGGCGCTCGGCCATGCACAGGATCGGGGTGATGCCGATGCCGCCGGCGAACAGCAGGCTGCGTCGTGCTTCATGGGCCAGGGGGAAGAGATTGCGTGGTTCGCTGATCGTCAGGTGGGCGCCCTCGTGTACCTGCTCGTGCAAGCTGCGCGAGCCGCCGCGAGAGGCCGGGTCGTTGAGTACGCCGATCAGATAGCGATGACGCTCCTCGGGGTGATTGCACAGCGAATACTGGCGTACCAGCCCGTCCGGCAGATGCACGTCAATGTGCGCGCCGGCACTGAAGGCGGGCAGCGGCTGGCCATCGACCCTGGCCAGTTCATAGCTGCAAATGTCCTGGGCTTCGTTATGACGGGATACCACCACCACATCGATCATGTTCGGTCCTCGCAGAGTTGTCGCGCCGTTCAGGCGGTGGTGGTCGTGATCAGCTGTGGTTCGAGGGTGCGTTCCCGGGCAATCAGTCGCTCCAGGATTTTGCGCGACTGCACGCCGCCGGCATCGATATTCAACTTGAGCAGGTTGCGTTGCGGGTGGGCCAGCAGGTTCTGCTGCTGACGTTCAAGCATCTCCAGGTCTTCGCTGAAAATCTTCCCCTGGCCTTCGCGAATGCTGGCGGTCAGCGCCTCATCGTGAGGGTTGAAGTTGCGCGCCATGCCCCAGAAATACCAGATCGACGTCTCGGTCTGCGGGGTGATGAAGTCGACCACGATGCTTGCCGCCTTGTGTTCGGGCGCTGCGTGATAGCCGCCCTTGCCGGCGTGGGCCACGCCCACCTCGATCAGCACATGGCTGGGCGGGGTGAAGCGACAGATCTGCCAGCGGTCCACCGGCACATCGTCGGCGAGGTTGTTGCCGCGCAGGGCCATGCGCCAGAACGGCGGAGCCATGATGTTTTCCATGTGTCGGGCGGTGATGACTTGGTCGCCTTCAACCGTGGTGACGGGAGGCGCTTCATCGATTTCCTTTTGGCCGATGCTGGAAGCGTGGACGTAGGTTTCGTGGGTCAGGTCCATCAGGTTGTCGATCATCAGGCGGTAATCGCACTGGATATCAAACAGCCCGCCGCCGTACGCCCACTGGTCACTCACTGCCCACTCCAGGTGATGAATCAGCGCCGGGTCGGCAAGGGTCTGATCGCCGGGCCATACCCAGATAAAACCGTAGCGTTCAACTGCGGCAAAGGTCTTGTTGCACGGAAAACCACGCACCCGCTGCCCGGGCATTTCAACGGTCTTGCCGTCGGCCCCCATGACCAGTCCGTGATAGCCGCACACCAGGTTGCCATTTTCGACATAACCCAGTGAAAGCGGTGCGCCGCGATGGGGGCAGAAGTCCTCGACGGCTACGACGCTGCCTTCCGGGCCTCGATAAAACACCATTTTTTCACCGCAGATCTGCCGACCCAAGGGTTTTTGGGCGATTTCATCGGGTGTGCAGGCGACGTACCAAGTGTTTTTGGGGTACATGGCAATTCTCTGGCTGATTAATTATTTTTGTTTAATGGATCCATTAAATTTCCAGAGCTGTTGTGAGTCAATGTATTAGTCTGTGGTTTTAAGGTTATTTTGGGCGATTATCGATCAGTGCGATTTTACTGGATCCATTGATTGGGAGGCGCCTGGTGCGCTCATGGCAAAAAGGCCTGCCAAAAATACTCTGTGTAGATCATCGGGCGTCACCGGGCCCTTCACCGGACATCCGCTACTTTTTTGCGCAAAAATTGAAAGTTGCTGCGTCATTTGGTAGCAAATCTCTTTACCCGCTTTGCGCAATTTTCCCCACCCGAACGAAAGACTTCATTTAAATCAATGAGTAATGCTCTGTGGGAGGTGTTGGCACGCGTTATGCATTTGTATTTGTGGATAATTGGATACAAAAATACAAAGAGGCTGCCAATGCAATTTGCCCCCGCTTACGTTGACCGCCAGCCCCTCACTGCTGAGGAGGAGGCCTACAACTTCCTCCTCGACGCCATCTGCGGCGGTCGTTTCCGCAAGGGCGATCGCCTGATCGCCGAGGATATCGCCGGCGAGATCGGCATGAGCCGCATGCCGGTGCGTGAGGCATTCCGCCGTCTGGATGCCCAGGGCCTGGTGACGCTGCGGCCCAATCGCGGTGCCATCGTCAGCGGTCTGGATATTGATGAGCTGCACGAGGTGTTCGAGATGCGTAGCGCACTTGAAGGCCTTGCAGTTCGCGTCGCGGTCAGCCGTATCGGCGAGCGCCAGATGGCGGCTCTGGAGCGCCTGCTGGACGAGATGGATGACTACCGAGACGAGAGCGCCGCGTGGGTCCGTTGCCACCGTGCCTTTCACGAATACCTGTGCGGGCTCAGCGGCCGGCCACGCTTGCTGAAGCAGATTTCGGCGTTGTATTCGCTGGTGGAAGCGCCCATGCGCTTGTGGCTGCAGCACAGCGAAAAACCCCTCAGCGCGCGCCAGGAACACGCGGTGATCCTCGACGCGATTCGCGCCGGTGACGCCGCCGGTGCCGAAGCTGTGGTACGCGAACACATCGAAAGCACCGTGCCGCTGCTGATTCAATTTCTGCAATCGAGAAAATAAGAGAGACGGGGTCCTGACCCGTCCGTGTTTTGACTTTAGTCCTGCCCCCTTTATCTAACGAAGTGGAGTGTCTGGTCATGCATAAACAACGCCGCGCCTTGCTGGTGGCTGTAACCCTGGGTCTCTGCACACAATGGGCGGTTGCCACGCCCCAAGTGCCGGAGCGTCTGCAAAAGATCAATAAACTCACCTACTGCTCGGGGATGGATTCACCGCCCCTGGTCTCTTTCGACGAAGCCCAGAAACCGCGCGGGCTCACGGTTGACCTGGGGCTTGAGATCGCCAAACGGCTGGGCGACAAGCAGGTGCAGTGGCGGGTGATTCCGTTCTCCGGCTTGCTACCGGCGCTGCTTGCCCAGCAGTGCGACATGATCGTCGACCAGTTGTTCGACAAACCCGAGCGCCGCCAGGTGATCGACATCGTCAACTACATGTATTCCAGCCAGGCGGTGGTGGTGCCCAAGGGCAACCCCAAAGGCATCAAGACCCTGGATGACCTGTCCACGCACAAGGTGGCGGTGCTCAACGGCTCTACCATCAAGACCCTGCTCGACACCCAGAACGAAAGCCTCGTCAAGGCCGGCAAGCCACCGATGAAACTGGTGGTCTACAACACCGACACCGATGCGTTCCAGGCGCTGCGCATCAGCCAGGTCGACGCCTACGGCACCACCGTGGAAACCGCCGGTTACTACGCGGCGATGGCCCCGGAGCTGTTCCAGGAAGGGGTGCCTGCATTCAGCCGCATCCTCACCGGCCTGGGCATGCGCAAAGACGACCCGCAACTGACCGCCGCCGTGCAGCAGATCATCAGCGACATGCGCAGCGATGGCAGCTATGTGCAATTGCTCAACAAATGGCATGTCAGCAGCGACACACTGGACTGAGGTTCTACCACGATGAATTTCAATTGGGATGTGTTCTGGCAATACCTGCTGCAACCCAGTGGGGTCTACCTCACCGGGCTGTGGCTGACGTGCCTGATCAGCGTGCTGGCGATGCTGCTCGGCTGTGCGCTGGGCCTGGCGGCGGCGCTGTTGCGCCTGTCGAAGAACCCGCTGCTGCACTTGCCGGTACGCCTTTACGTGTGGCTGATGCGCGGCACGCCGTTGCTGGTGCAGATCGTGTTTTTGTACACCGCACTGGCAGCGGGCGGGATCTTCCGCTTCGAGGACATCGAGCTGTTCGGGCTGATCATCCCCGGCAATATCCAGGCGGCGATCATCGCCCTGGGCCTGAATGAAGGCGCGTACATGGCCGAAATCATCCGCGCCGGCATCGGCGCGGTGGACAAGGGCCAGTACGAAGCCGGGCGTTCCCTGGGCATGGGGTTTGGCAAGCTGATGCGGCGCATCGTGCTGCCCCAGGCGTTTCGAGTGATCGTGCCGCCGCTGGGCAATGAGTTCAATGTGATGCTCAAGAACACCACCCTGGTGAGTGTGATCGGCGTGCAGGAATTGTTGCTCAGCACGCAGATGGTGACCTCGGCGACGTTTCGCGTATTCGAGTTGTACCTGGTCGTCGCGATTTACTTCCTGACCTTGACCACGCTGTGGGGCTTTTTCCAACGCTGGCTTGAACACCGTTTCGGCCAGTCCGATCGACCTTCGGCGCCACCTCCGGCCGCCAGCCGCATGTTCGGTCGCAGCACCCTGAAACTGCTGAGGGGACGTTAACCATGGCGCACCAAAGTGAAGAGCTGATCATTGACGCACAGGATATCCAGAAGTCGTTCGGCGAGTTGCAGATCCTCAAGGGCATCTCCCTGCAGGTGCGGCGCGGCGAAGTAGTGGTGCTGATCGGCGCCTCCGGCTCCGGCAAGACCACCTTTATCCGCTGCATCAACCTGCTGGAAGACATCCAGGGCGGGCGCATTCGCGTCAACGGCCGCGCCATGGGCTATCGCGAACGCGCCGATGGCAGCCTGGTGCGTGATTCGGAGCGCAACATCGCCCGTCAGCGCCGCGACATCGGCATGGTGTTCCAGCGCTTCAACCTGTTCCCGCACATGACTGCATTGGAAAACATCATCGAAGCACCGATCCAGGTGCTCGGCGTACCGCGTGCCCAGGCGCTGGAACAGGCCCGGGGCTTGCTGGCGCGGGTCGGCCTGGCGGACAAGGCCAGCCACTACCCGTCGATGCTCTCCGGCGGCCAGCAGCAAAGGGTGGCGATTGCCCGTGCGCTGGCGATGAAACCTCAGGCGATGCTGTTCGACGAACCCACCAGCGCCCTCGACCCGGAAACCGTCGGCGAGGTCTTGCAGGTAATGAAGGAGCTGGCCGAGGAGGGCATGACCATGGTGGTGGTCACCCACGAAATGGGCTTTGCCCGCGAAGTGGCCGACCGGGTGGTGGTGCTTGATCAGGGCGAATTAATCGAGCAAGGGCCGCCAGAGCAGATTTTCAGCCACCCCAGCCATCCACGGACCCGGGCGTTTCTCAGCCGCGTGTTATGACCTTTTTTGAAGAGCCTTTGCCATGTTGAAATTCTCCGCTCACGAATACCCCTATGCGTCGCAACGCCAAAGCGTGTTTGCCCGTCGCGGCATGGTCGCGGCATCCCAGCCGCTGGCAGCCCAGGCCGGTATCGAGATCATGCAAAAAGGCGGCAACGCCATTGATGCCGCCATCGCCACGGCGGCGGCGCTCACCGTCGTCGAACCCACTGGCTGCGGCATTGGCGGCGATGCGTTTGCCCTGGTCTGGTGCAAGGGGCAGTTGCATGGCCTGAACGGCAATGGCCACGCACCGGCCGCCTTGAGCATCGAGGCAGTCAAGGCGGCCGGGCATGCGCAGATGCCGCTGTATGGCTGGACGCCGGTCACTGTGCCGGGCTGCCCATCGGCCTGGGCCGAACTGTCGCAACGCTTCGGCAAATTGCCGTTTGCCGATTTGCTGCAGCCGGCCATCAGCCTGGCACGCGACGGTTTCCCGTTGTCGCCGGTGGTTGCCCATCAATGGCAGATATCCTTGAACGAATTCAGCCCGCATCGCGACGAAGTGCTGCAAGCCTGGTTCGACACCTTTCTCATTGAAGGACGCGCGCCCCAGGCGGGCGAGATTTTCCGCAACCCGGCCCAGGCTCGTACCCTGGAAGAACTCGCCGCCACCCGCTGCGAAAGCCTTTATCGCGGTGCCTTGGCCGAGCGCCTGGATGCACATTCGCGGGCCAGCGGTGGTTATCTGCGCGCCAGCGACCTCGAGGATTACCGCGCGCAGTGGGTGGAGCCGATCCGCATCAATTACCGCGGCGTGGATGTCTGGGAAATCCCGCCCAGCGGCCAGGGCCTGGTCGCATTGATGGCGCTGAAGATCCTCGAAGGCTTCAGCTTCGATCACCGCGACAGCCAGCAAACCTGGCACCGCCAGCTGGAAGCCATGAAGCTCGCCTACAGCGATGGCCTGCACTACATCACCGACCCGGCGCACATGCGAGTGGCGGTGGCCGACCTGCTCAGCGACGACTACAGCACCCGCCGCCGTGGCGAGATCGGCGAGCAGGCCCAGCCACCCAAGCCCGGCGACCCTCACGCCAGCGGCACGGTGTACCTGGCCACCGCGGATGCCGAAGGCAATATGGTCTCGTTCATCCAGAGCAACTACCACGGCTTCGGCTCCGGCGTGGTGCTGCCCGACAGCGGCATCGCCCTGCAGAATCGCGGGCAGGAATTCAGCCTCGATGAGGGGCATGCCAACTGCCTGGCGCCGGGCAAGAAAACCTTCCACACCATCATCCCGGGTTTCCTCAGCAAGGACGGTAAGGCCCTTGGACCGTTCGGCGTAATGGGCGGCTACATGCAGCCCCAGGGCCATGTGCAGATGGTGATGAATCTGGTGGACTTCGGCCTCAACCCCCAGGCGGCATTGGACGCGCCACGCTGGCAATGGCTGGGCGACATGAAGGTCGGCATCGAACATGGAGCTTCGCGCGACCTGGTCAATGCGCTGGCGCGGCGCGGGCACAAGGTACAGACCGACAGCGACCTGACCGACTACGGGCGTGGGCAGATCATCCTGCGTGACCCGGTCACCGGCGTGTTGTGCGGGGGCACTGAGCCACGGGCGGATTCGCATATCGCGGTCTGGTGAGCGGCTACACAAGCGCTGAGCCAGACGGATAGTACCGATGGGGTTGATGAGTTGTTCGATCTTCGCTGCTGCGGGTTGGTGCTCGTTGGAGCAAGGATTGAACCTCACAACTCAGTTCCATCTGCTATCTGATTCTCGACATCCTGATTACCTCGCTGGTAAATACCATGTAATTGTCAATTTTTCTGATAATAATCGTCTTTTTTCAATCAGATAAAAGCGCCTAAATTCCACCTCCACAACGTCGGCATGTCCATGCAGGGGAGCCCGGGGGTGGAAATTGCTTGGTCGAAAACAAGACTCTTTGAGTCTGGATGAACCCTATACGTTCTTAAACTCTATCTTGGCAGGAGGTTCCATGGCCCCTCGAACTGTACTGATCACTGGCGCAGCCGGTGGTGTTGGTCGCGCGCTGGTTGAGCGTTTTTTAAATGAAGACTTCAAGGTTTTCGCGACAGATCTGGATGCGAAAAAGCTCGCAGACTTACAGGTTGAATATCAGGTATCAGGCATTTTTTGCGGTGATATCCGCCAACCCGCTGTGTGTGCTGCAGCCGTTAATGCAGCCGTTATGGCGATGGGCCGACTGGATGTATTGATCAACGCTGCGGGAGTATGGCGCGAAGGTCCGGTTGAAGATTTTACCGAAGAGGATTTCGACCTTGTTCTGGACGTAAACCTGAAGGCTACGTTCTTCATGTGTTCAGCCGCTATTCCCCATCTGAAATTATCAGAGGGTTCGATTCTGAATATTTCAAGCGATGCCGGCCGGCAAGGCAATCGAAATGCCGCAGCTTATTGCGCAAGCAAGGGCGGCGTGACCCTGCTGACAAAAACCCTGGCATTGGACCTGGCACCCTTTGGCGTGCGCTGCAACGCTATTTCCCCAGGTGATATCGAAACCCCAATGCTCAAATTTCAAGCCACTCAATATGGGCAGGGAGACCCTCAGGCCTACTATCAGGATCTGTTGGACAAGTACCCCCAAGGTGCCCGAGCCCGATTTATCCAGCCGGAAGAGGTTGCCGAGCTGGCGTTTTTCCTGTCCCAACCCGGTGCGCGATCCATCACTGGCGCGGACATGGCGATTGATTGCGGCGTCTCCGCTGGAAACTGACAGTGGCCCATTGATGTCGATGGGAGCGATACCCAAGGGGGCGCTATGACAGTGGCCGATAACCGTCGTCTCCAGGCTGCGCTTTGATGGGCGGGGTAGCACAGGCATCTAGAAGGCATTAGTGAGGAGGCCATCGCACTTGGCGATGGCTGCGTGATGGATGGCGAAAGTCGCTCTTGTGAGCCAACCGTCGGGCCGCATCTGGACCCCGCCGCCAGCTTCAATGTGCACTTTTACTCATCAAACACGACGAGGCTCGCCTTCCGCAATTTCGCGTATCAGGCTCAGGTAACGAAGCGCGCCCAGTCCCAGGGGCCGGTTTTTTACCCAGATGATATCGACCCATAGCCGCATCTGACTCGGCATGTAGTCAAACACCACCTCCGTCAATGAACCTGACGTGATGAGAGGGTATACCAGCGATTTTGGAAGATATGCCCAACCCAATCCTTGCTGTACCAGGTCCAGCGTGGCCAGATAATTGTCGCTGTGCCAAATCCGCCGCGACAGCACAACACGTGGGTCAGAGTCTGCAGGTCCTCCGGTCGCGACGATGATCTGCCGAACATTGACCAGTTGCTCCTCATTCAAGGGGCTTTTTTTGCCGGCGGCCGCAGGGTGATCCGGAGCAGCAACCGCGATTAACAATTGGCTCCCCGCCTCAAGAAATGTCTCGCGCTCGTCAAGCCCTGGTCGTTCGAACCCAAGTGCCAATTGCACACGCCCTTCATGGAGCATGCGCATCGCTTCTGGATGGGATGCGGAGCGAATCTCGATTTCCAGCGTGGGAAACTCCCTGGCGATAGTGGACAGCGGACGATTCCAGATGCCTGTTTGCAACTCTGGCGCCATCGCAAGGACCAAGCGCTCTTCCAACCCCTGATGAAGCTGCAGCGCATGGGCGTCCAGCAGGTTCAGCTGGCTGGCGACCTGTCGTGCCTGGGGCTCGAGTGCCTTGGCGGCTGGCGTAGGAATGGCTTTGCGGGTTGATCGGTCAAAAAGCAACAAATCCAGCTCGGCTTCAAGCTGCGACACCGCCATGTTGATGGCCGAGGGCACCCGGCCTAATTTTCGCGCCGCCGCCGAAAAGGATCCGCTGTCGATGACCGAGAGGAAAATTTTAAGTGACTCACTGGTAAACGCCATAGGTGTTGTCAAATTTTCTGATGATGATCGTCTTTATGTATCAGATTTATTCGCCTAGTTTCTACTCTCTTTCAAATTAAATACGTGGGCACACCATGTTGGATACGCAATTTAGAGGGCATGTTGCACTGGTCAGCGGTGCCGGAAGTGAAGCCGGGATCGGAATGGCCATCGCTCGCAGGCTAGGTGCATCCGGAGTGAAGTTGATCATCACTGCGAGCAGCGCTCGTATTCTGGATCGGGTCAAAGAGCTGCGCGCTGAAGGGTTCGACGTTGAAGGCCGACCCGCTGACCTCACTGATGAAAGTCAGGTGCGTGAATTCGGCCTATGGGCAGAGTCAGTCTGGGGGCGGGTCGATATTCTGGTGAATAATGCCGGTATGGCCATGCAAGGAAGCCCTGAGGTTTTCTCGGAATTGGCAACAATGGAACTGCATGAGTGGAATCTTTCACTGGCCAGAAATTTAACTACAGCTTTTCTTCTGACCCGCGCTGTTTTGCCTGGCATGAAGGCGAGAGGTTATGGGCGCATTGTCAATATCAGTTCCACCACGGGCACCCGGTGCGGCAATCCTGGTGAAGCCGCTTATAGCGCCGCCAAGGCCGCGATGGTGGGTATGAACATGGGGCTCGCACTTGAAGTCGCCAAACAGGGAATTACCGTAAACAGCGTGGCTCCGGGATGGATCACCACCGGCTCCACCACTCCAGCCGAAACAGAGGCGGGGCGTTTTACCCCGATTGGGCGCTCGGGCAACCCCCGCGAAGTGGCGGCGGCGGTTGCATTTCTGGCGTCGCCTGACGCCAGTTACATCACCGGTGAAGTCCTGGTGGTGGATGGCGGGAATTGTCTGGTCGAGAACAAATCCCCTCACGCCTGACGTCAAGAACGGGGCTATCACTGCGCGCTGTAAAAGCGCGATGTTTTCGAAGAATGAGTAAGTTCGCCGAGCCGTATTAATGCACCGTCATGCGCCGACAAGCATGAACGCAGTGTTGGACAGTTCCTCTCTGAGCGGCACGGATTTTTAACTGATTTTTTGTAATTAACATAGGGTGTTGATCATGTCGAAAAGTGGAATTAGTGAATCAGCGATTGCTGCTTTTACCGCCTCCGAGCGTGCTCGTTTTATAGAAAACAACCCAACGTCAATAGGGCTTGCCAAACGCGCCAAGGCGAATCTGTTCAACGGTGTGCCCATGCACTGGATGAGCGATTGGTCGATGCCTTCGCCACTCTTCGTCCAGCGTGCCAAAGGGGCGCGCTTCACCGATGTTGACGGTCATGAGTACATAGATTTTTGCCTGGGCGACACCGGCACGATGTTTGGTCATTCACCTGATCCTGTTGCTCGCGCAATAGCCGAGCAGGCCAATAATGGCTTGACCACGATGCTGCCTGGCGAAGACGCGGTGGTCTGCGGCGAGTTGCTGGCTGAGCGATTCGGGCTGCCTTACTGGCAGGTGACCGCCACTGCGACGGACGCCAATCGTTATGTGTTGCGCTGGGCGCGCGCGATTACCAAACGCAACGTCTTGCTGGTGTTCGACGGCTGCTATCACGGTACCGTGGATGACGTCATGGTGCGCTGCCGCGACGGTAAAACAGTGCCCCGTGCAGGTCTTGTGGGCCAGGCCTACGACTTGACTCAATACAGTCGATCCATCCCCTTCAACGATGTGGACGCACTGGAAGCTGCTTTAGCCCAGGGCGATGTGTGCGCGCTGATGTGCGAGCCGGCGATGACGAACATAGGCATGGTCCTGCCCGATCCGGGTTTCATGCAGAAGTGCCGAGAGTTGACCCTCAAATACGGCAGCCTGTTGGTCATTGATGAGACCCACACTATTTCCACAGGCCTGGGTGGATGCACCCGCCAATGGGATTTGAAACCCGACTTTTTCGTGGTGGGTAAACCCATCGCGGGAGGCATACCTTGCGCGGTGTTTGGCGTAACCGAGCAGGTTGCCCTGGCCATGCTCGATGTGCAGAAAACGGTCAGTGAAGAGAGTCACGGGCATGGCCACAGCGGTATGGGAACCACACTGTCGGCCAACTCGCTGGCGATGCGTTGCATGCGAGTCAGCCTCGAAGAGGTCATGACAGAGTCCGCCTACCAACATATGTTGCCTCTTGCCTCGGGATTGGCTCAGGGTCTTCGGTACTTGTTCAAGCAGCACCAGTTGAACTGGTCCGTCACAGAGTTGGGGGCTCGTTGCGAATTTCAATTCTGTGCCACTTCGCCCAGAACCGGTGCGCAAGCCGAGGCGGCTTTTCATGACAGCCTTCAAATGGCGCTGCACCTGTACTTGATCAATCGCGGCATCCTGATCACGCCTTTCCACAACATGACGCTGTGCTGTCCGCAAACAAGCCATGCGGATGTCGACAGGCTGATCGGTGAGTTGGATAACGCGTTGACCACGCTGCTTGCCATACCTGGCGCGCGGGTTATCGCTTCATAACTGCACGTCAGAAAATGCCATTGTTCTTAAATACTGCCCAGTCGCTTGAATGAGCGCTAAGAGGTTTGACATGCAATTTGCTGATAAAAGAGAGGCCGTGGATTATCTGGCCGCCCACCCTGAAGTCCTGAGCATCGAGTTGTTCCTGATCGACGCGAATGGTGTTCCGCGGGGCAAACTGTTGCATCGCGACGAGCTACTGGCGATCTACGAAAATGGTCGGCCGCTGCCCAGTTCCATTCTCGCCCTGACCGTTCAGGGGGAGGACGTGGACGAGACTGGCCTGGTCTGGGATGTCGCTGACGCTGATTGCTGGACCTATCCCTTGCCGGGGAGCCTTACCCTGCAACCCTGGCGCACCCAACCCACCGGTCAAGTGCAAGTGAGCATGCACCCGACCCAGGGGCTTCCAGCCGCGCCCGCCGACCCGCGCCATGTACTGGTGAACACCATCGAGCGGCTCAAAGCTGATGGATTCCATCCGGTCATGGCCGTTGAGTTGGAGTTTTACCTGCTGGACCAGAAGCGCGACGTCAATGGTCGCCCGCAGCCTGCGACGCAAACCAATGGCGTACGCCCTGTTGCCCCGCAGGTTTACGGCGTCCACGAACTGGAGCAGGTTCAACCGTTTCTTGATGACCTCTATGCTGCCTGCGCGCTGCAAGGGCTGCCGGTACGCACGGCGATCTCCGAGTACGCGCCGGGCCAGCTCGAGTTGACGCTGGAGCATCGTTTCGACGCACTCCAGGCCATCGATGAAGGCGTACGTTACAAACGCCTGGTAAAAGGTGTTGCCAACAAACACGGGCTACAAGCGTGCTTCATGGCCAAGCCATTCAGCGATCAGGCCGGCAGCGGTCTGCATCTGCACGTCAGCCTGGCGGACGTGCAGGGCAACAACCTGTATGCGAGCGAAGACCCGCAAGGCACGCCGCTGTTGCGTCACTCCATCGGCGGGATGATGGCAACCCTGTTTGACTCGCTGGCGATATTTTGCCCCCATGCCAACTCATATCGCCGCTTCCAGACCGGCAGTTACGCGCCGCTGGCCAAAAGCTGGGGCGTCAACAACCGTACGGTGTCGTTCCGCGTGCCCGGCGGCCCCGCGATAAGTCGGCACATCGAGCACCGGATTTGCGGTGCCGACGCCAATCCCTATCTCGCCGCTGCCGCCTTACTGGCGGGCATTCACCACGGCATCACTCATCAAAGCGATCCCGGCGCGGCGATTGTGGGGAACGGCTATGAGCAGGCGACCGATTTTCTACCCACCGACTGGCTGACAGCGTTGCAGGCGCTGGAACGTTCGACCTGGGCACGCGAGGCGCTGGGCGCTGAATTCCTCAAGGTATTCCTGGCGATCAAGTGGCGCGAGTTCCGTGCATTCAATGCGGAAGTCGGGGAACAGGACTGGCGCTGGTACCTCACTCACGCATAAATGGTAGCCCGTGAACGCGTCTTAAAATGGATTGCTGGAGACTAGCTGACAACTAAGATCCCTACAGCACATCCTGCGCATTTGGCAGTGACTCATCATTATGAGCCGCAGGTCGTATGCCCGCGGCTCGGATCTAATCACGCATACGAACGGGGTGAGAAAAGTCTCAAATTGATCTTGCATGCTAGCATTCAAAGGTGCAGTATTTGGGCATAACAACAAATTGAAGATGCCCCTAATGAAAACGTATACCCACGTTCCATTGGCTTGTGCAGTAACCATCCCCAAGGCGCGAATGCGCCCCCCAGATCAACAGCCCTAGTGCTCTGGGCTTGTCTCCGAACGACTCTTATCAGTTCCGTACCAACCTACAGCTCCTTCTGTGGCTAGCAGGAGTACATGTGTGTGCTCACCTAATAAGGATAAAATCATGGGCAAAATGCAAGCAGCTCGACTTCACAATGTCGGCCCGACCTTTGTGATCGACGAAATCGACATTCCTGCCATTGGGCCAACGGACGTGTTGGTGCACGTTAAAGCCTGCAACGTTGTCCCTAACCTGCGTAACGTTATCGAGCGTTATCCTGAGTGGTTCCCCTATCTTCCCCTGCCTAAATTGCCAGCCATCTATGGCTTAGATGCCTCCGGGGTAGTCAAGGCAGTAGGTAGCCAAGTGCATTCGGTTAAGCCGGGCGATCGTGTATACGTCAACCCAGGCAGAAGCTGCGGGTCTTGCCACGCGTGCTTGCGAGGTCAGCACCTCAACTGCACCGCATTCACCTTCCAAGGATATTTTGGCTTCGGTGCTGGCTCGCAACGAGTGTTTGAAGATTACCCTTATGGTGGCTTCTGCGAGTTCATGACGGCGCCTGTCAACGGGCTCGTGAAGCTCCCGGAATCCATCAGTTTCGAACAAGGCTGTCGTTTCGGTTATCTCGGCACTGCCTACTCTGCATTGCGCAAAGCGAATGTAGGTTCTGGGCAGACAGTATTGATCAATGGCGCTTCGGGAACGTTGGGGGTTGGAGCTGTGATGCTCGCGCTCGCTATGGGAGCAACGAAAGTGCTCGGCATGGCCCGTAACCGCGAACTGCTCGAAAGAGTCCGCCAGTTGGATCCGTCTCGCGTGCACGTACTTTCTCTCGGAGAACGGCCTGTTGATGAATGGGTTCGCGAGCATACCCAAGGCCTGGGCGCCGACGTTTTCATCGATGCAGTCGGCCCCGGAGCTCCCCATCAAATCACCGTCGACGGGATCAAATCGCTTCGTAGGGGAGGGCGTATGGTCGACATTGGGGGCATGTCTGAAGACTTGCCCGTGCCAATGTTCCAGCTGATGTGCTACCAGATCAGCATCATCGGTTCGCTATGGTTCACGGTTGCAGAAGGTCAGGACATGGCGGAGATGGCGGCTGCCGGTACGCTCGATTTGACAAAATTTGATCAAGAGGTTTTCCCGCTATCTGAAGTGAATGACGCTCTGGACGCCTTGGAAAACCGTAAAGGTGGTTTCACGAACGTTGTTGTAACGCCAGGCCATTAATCGAACTGGCGCGGCATCGAGCTGCGCCAGTCTTATTTCAGAGGTGATCTATGACAATTAGGCGTTTAGTGGTAGGAACGGTCGATGGCCGTTCGGTTGTTCTGAATGATGGACTGGTACCACGTTCTCACGACTACGAACATGTACCTGGTTTTTCTACCGCCTTGGTTTGGGGTACGACAACATCAGAGCAACCCTCTAGTGGTAGAGATGAAACAATCTCGGTGAGCAGTTCGTTTGTTCCTGGGCCTGGGGAAACGAGACTTGAAATCGTCACCTTTCCTCCGGACTCGATTTTTGCTCATCCGGATTTCAGTCATCAGGCTGCTTTTGCCGAGCAACAAAAGCATCTGACAGGGATGGTGGATCATTTTGATCCCGAACGACCAGGAATGCACTCGACCCCGACAGTTGATTATGGCGTTGTGCTTGAAGGTACCATTTGGCTTGAGCTCGACGATGGCGTCATAGTGAAGCTAGAAAAGCATAACGTCATCATTCAACAAGGGAATATTCACGCCTGGAGAAACCAAGGTGATGTTCCTGCTACGTTAGCGTTTGTCTTGGTAGGTACCAATAAGCAATAAATACTCCTGTTTAGAAATCCGAACAATCCACATCCAATAACAAAAAAGTGAGATTGATTATGAAAGCGTATGCATTTTTGTGCGTATCTGTGGCTGCTACCTGCGCAGCGAATTTAGCCATGGCAACGGAACGGGGTGATACAACCTGGCCGTTGGGTGTGCAAACCGTTGTACCCGCTTTGATGCCGAGCCCAGGAGAAACCGAGTTCTATAGTTATACTGTTTATTATCATGCTGGAAATTACAAAGATAACTCCGGGCGCTCCAGCGTTCCAGGGTTCAATTTGGAAAATTATATTCAGGCGATACGTCTCGTTCATACCTGGGATTATCAAACTGAATCAGGTGTTCGATTCACAAGCGGAATTATTGGGACTGGGGGGCACGTAAATATAAAGGCCGGAGGAGCGTCCGATTCTAAAACGGGGATGCGGCAGACCTATATCAGTCCTTTGAACGTGCTTTACTCTCCGGCCCCTAATTTTCATCTGCTCGCCGGCGTCAGTGTCTTTAAACCCTTGGGAGGCTATGATAAGAATGATTTGGCCAACACTACGCCAAATTATACAACTTATATTTCAGAGTTTGCGCTGACTTGGTTCCCACATCCGGACTGGGAAGTTTCTCTGGCGCCCACTTATTCATTCAATGAGCGAAACAAGGATACAGACTACCGCTCCGGCAACGTGTTTAATGTCGACTACTTATTGGGGTACCGCTTTCCCTCTATGCCAAAACTTCAGTTTGGTTTGGCTGGGTACTACACCAAGCAGATGTCGGATGACAATGTCAGCGGCGACAACTTACCTGGGGGCAATCGGCTGAGAAAGGTGGGTGTGGGCCCTCAGCTGTTTTACTCATTCAACCAGAACACCGGTGTGGTGCTCAAATGGCTGCATGAGACCAATGTGAAAAATGGTCCTCAGGGTGACTCAGTCTGGCTTGAAGCTGCGTTTCCACTATAAGCACGTGGCTGCTACGGCTCAAACCGTGGCAGCCATCTCCTCGCTGTGCAGGCGCTGCATTGCCTCGATAACATGCCTTGATACGCTGTCAATGTGCGCCATCGCCGCCTTTTTACACTGTTTGTCGTTGCGGGTGCTCAGCGCTGCGATTATCTCGTCATGTTCGCCGGTTACGTCAGGCAGGTGCGCCTGAAAGCCACAACTTTGAACGATGAAAAAGTCTGACAGTTCGAAATTGGCCATCTGCCGTGTCGACACGATAGGTGACCGTGCCATCGCATGGAGAAGCCGGTGGAAGTCAACGTTCAGGTTTCTATAGCTCTCCGAGGCGTCACTGTGGGCTGGGTTGATCCGTGCGATTTGCTCATTCAACTCTTGAAGCCTTGCGACCTCCATAGGTGTTCCGCGCTCAGCTGCAAGGCTTGCGATCAGGCCTTCGGTATTGGCGAACATTCGATAAAAATCAGCAACCTCATCTGAGCTCGGTTGCACCACTTGGCAGCCAACCTGTGCAATGATTTGAACAAATCCCCGCTCTTGCAGACTGTTCAGTGCGGTCATTATTGGCTGCCGACTGACTCCCGTCGATTCGCCAATTTCCTTCACGAAAATTTTCTCGCCGAAGCGATAGCGGCGGGTTAGCAAGCGCTGCAAGATTTCTTGATAGATCGCGAATTTTTTGTTTGGCGTATGCATAGGTCTTCGGTAGGTGAGGTGCAATCGAGGGGAGTGCGCATTCGTCCACTTTAGTGCGCAAAGGCTTGATCTACAAGGGACGCAGATCCAGGACGGCTTTCGTGGCGAGCAACGGTCGCGTAACTGAACGTAAATCAGTTGACAACAACCACTTGCATGCTAGCATGCCAAATAAGAAATATAAAAGCAGATGAACTGCCACGCGGAGTATTCAGGTATGAGCAATGCCTTGCGACTGCCCCATATAGCTGCCCAAGCTACGGCTCGATCGCAGCCCATCTTCGAGCGCGAGGCTTACTTAAGCTTGCTTATTCAAATCCCACTTCCCCCAAGAAATCCCCGCACGTCAAGTTAATTGCGCGCCAATGTTTATATATGATGTGTATACACAAAAGCAGGATTTTTTTTGGCAGAGTTTCGTTCGCCTTAATAAAAATAAGGAAAGTCCAATGGGTATTCGTTCAGGTAAAGAGTTTATAGCTGGCCTTAAAGAGAATCGTCGCGACGTGTGGGTGAATGGGGTTCAAGTAAGTGATGTTACGACCCACCCTGCATTCCGCGGCGCAGTCAAGCAATTAGCCGAGCTTTACGACACGCAGCATGATCCCGAGCTTCAAGATAAAGTGACTTATGTTGTCCCCTCCACCGGACAACGTGCGGGGATGGCGTTTCATCCTGCGCAAAACGTCGAGGATCTGACTAAGCGTCGTGAAGCATACAAAGTGTGGGCTGAAACCAATTTTGGGCTAATGGGCCGCTCTCCTGATTTTATGAACGTAACTCTCTTGGCGTTCTGGGAGGCACGCGATACTTTCGCCGAGGGTGGGCAGCAGTACGCTGACAACGTCGAGCGTTACTACGAATATATCCGTGACAATGATCTGTTCTTAAGTCATGCACTGATTACGCCGCAAAATGATCGTTCTAAGCAGTCTTCGCAAATGGGCAACATGCACCTTCGGGTTGTACGCGAAAGTGCTGAAGGCATCTACGTAAGCGGAGCCCGGATGATTGCCACGCTGGGGCCGGTGTCAGACGAAATGGTTATGTACAACCTGCCATCCTTCAAAGCAGGTGACGAAGATCATGCGTTGGTATTTGCGGTGCCGACCCACATTGAAGGCCTTCGACAAATCTGTCGCGACCCTTACTATGTTGAAGGGCGCACGAGCTTCGATCACCCGCTTTCAACGCGTTTTGAAGAAAACGATTCTCTGCTGGTATTCAACAATGTGTTTGTGCCTTGGGGGCGTGTTTTCTGCTACCGAAATGTTGAGCTCTCTAACCGTCTCTACGCCACTACCGGCGTGCGTAATCACACGGCACATCAAACCAATACCCGTGCATTGGTTAAGATGCAGTTTTCCGTCGGGCTTGCGATGGCCGTAGCGCGCTCCATCAAAGCTGACCAATTCCTTCACGTTCAACAAATGTTGGGCGAATGCCTTGGTTATATTGAGCAGGTCAAGAGTGCGTTGGTGCGTGCAGAGGTTGAGGCCCAGCGGACGTCTCGTGGAACACTCCAGCCTAATCTCGCACCACTACAGGCCATTCGAACCATGCTGCCTACTGCCTATCCGCGGGTGATTGAGGTGCTGCAAACGATCGGTGCAGGTGGCTTCATGCTGATGCCGAGCGCTGCGGACTTCCAGGCGCCGGAAATTGCAGATGATCTGCATGCTTACTACCAGGGCGCTGATGGAATGCCATCTCTGGAGCGCGTGAAGCTGTTTAAATTGGCTTGGGATCTTGCAGGGGAGGCGTTTGGTCAGAGGCTTGTGCAGTATGAGCGTTATTACGCTGGGGACCCGGTACGAAACCTTGCAATGAACTATTTGAGCTCCAAGGATCCGAATCCTATTCGTCTGGTGAACCAAGCGTTGCAGTTGGCAGGCAATCCAGAGCCCGTCTCGTACCTGTAATGACACTGTAAACGGGCGCAAAAAAGTCCGCATCTAATTACTTAAAATCCAAGACTTTATTATTCGAGGTCGGATATGACGCAGCTCAATATCGGCGTGGCACCTGGAGTTAGTACAACTGAATTCCGAGGCGCAGTGGGCCAATTTGTCACGGGAATAACTGTAGTTTCGGTTCTTGATGAGCAGGGGCGACCATACGGAATGACCGTTAGTTCTTTTTGCTCCCTTTCTCTTAATCCTCCGTTGATTCAATGGAGTATTACGACCGAGTCTTTTTCATTCCCGAAGTTTCAGAGGGCAAAGCATTTCGCGATAAATATTCTCGCTTCTGATCAAGAGGATGTTTCGAGAGATTTCTGCAAGCCAATAGATCGTTTTGCGACAGTTTCATCCACACCTGGTCTGCACGGTTTACCGCTCATAGATAACTGTCTGGCGTGGCTGGAGTGTGAGGTAGAAAAAATGGTCGTCGGCGGGGATCACACAATCTTCATTGGTCGGGTTACCAGAAGTCGCGTCTTCGATAAGTCCCCTTTACTGCATTGGAGGGGGAAACATATTCCACTGGAGGCGTAACCTTGTAGTTAATATCAGTATTGTTGCGAACAGTTTTTAACGGCGAATAATATAAAAACAAGATAGGGCGTCAGATGAACGATTATAAAAACGTTCTTGGGTGGGCATCATTACCCATCGCATTTTCGATTTGCGGCATTGCCAACGCGCAGGGATATTTTGAAGATAGCAAAGCCACAGTTACGCTGCGCAACTACTATTTTGATCGCGATTACAAAGGAACAACCCTACAGAGCGCCGCTCGGGAATGGGCGCAAGGGGGCATATTGAGATTTACCTCCGGATTCACGCCTGGCGTCGTTGGCTTCGGGCTTGACGCAGTTGGAATGATGGGCATCAAGCTCGACTCGTCGCCTGATCGTTCTGGTACCGGGCTTTTACCTCGAGATGCGGTCACTCACAGAGCGTCTGATGAGTATTCAGAGTTGGGCCTTACCGCTAAAGCAAAGGTGTCGAAGACCGAGCTGCAGGTAGGCTCAATATCAACGTTTCTCCCCATTGCTTTCGCCAGCCCAACGAGACTTCTTCCTCAGACGTTCCGAGGGGCCTACATCCGCTCCACTGACATTGATAAATTTAGTCTGCATGCAGGGTATCTGGATCGCATCAACTATCGGGATTCAACTGACTACCAGAAAATGTCAGTGGCTTCGCCGAACCGTCGCTTCATACCCACCGCCGAATCAGACAAATTTATTTTCATGGGGGGCGACTACCAGATCACCCCTGCGCTGAACTTGAAGTATTTCTATGCCGAGCTGGAAGATATCTACCAGAAAAACTACCTCGGGTTTGAGCACTTTTGGCAAGTTGGCGGGGGCAAGCTGAAAACAGATTTTCGATTTTACCAGACTGATGAAAGCGGCCAGGGCCGCGCAGGTAAGGTCGATAATAAGAATGCCGGGATCATGTTCACGTACACCTACGGCGCGCAAAGCTTCGGTGCCGGATACATGCAACTTAATGGTGATACCGCGATGCCCTATCTGGCGGGTACTGAGCCGCTGGTTGTAAGTGAGGGGTTTCTTAGTTCTGAGTTCCTCAACCCCAAAGAACGCTCTTGGCAGGCGCTTTACAGCTATGACTTCGCCTCATTCGGCATGCCGGGTCTCAAAGCAACCACTCGATACATCAAGGGCTCCAATATCGAGCTGCCCACTCTCGGTGGTCAAGGTCTTACTGAAAGTGAGCGATACCTTGAACTCAGCTACGCGTTTCAAGGCAGCCTAAAAGGCGTAAGTGTGCGTGCAAGGCACTCTCTATACCGAAATGACTTCTCTAGCGCCGCCAGCGTGCGCGATGACAATGAAACGCGAATCAATATCGATTATACGATGAGCCTTTGGTAGCAGCGCGACCTGTACCAGCCCAATTTAAAAATAATAAGTGGAGAAGGTTATGACCGTGTCAACTGAGCTGCAGCTTGAAATAGCGATCAAGCGCAAAACCGCTTACCGCAAAATTTGGTGGCGCATAATACCTTTCTTGTTTATCTGCTACGGCGTGGCCTTCATTGATCGAATCAATCTAGGCTTCACCAAGCTGCAGATGAGTGAGGAGCTTGGCATCAATGCTACGTGGTTCGGGATTGCAGCCGGTGCTTTCTTCATTACCTATGCATTGTGTGAAATGCCGAGTAATGCACTGTTAGCTCGATGGGGCGCCAGACGGACTTTTTTGCGCATCATGTTCTTGTGGGGGCTAGCGACGGTCGCCACTGCATTTGTTACCAGCGTTTCTCACCTCATCACCCTGCGTCTGCTGCTGGGAGCTTTTGAGGCGGGCTTTCTACCCGGCATCATTCTCTATCTGACGTTCTGGTTTCCTTCATCTATGAGGGCTCGTGTCACGGCAGTTATTTTTGTTGCCAACGCAGTAGCTGGCTCTATTGCGTCTCCATTAAGCGGTTGGATCATCACTTATATGGACGGGGTGGGAGGGCTATCAGGATGGAAATGGGTGTTCGTCGTCGAAGGTGCGCCGGCTTGCTTGCTGGGTATCCTATGTTTTTTCGTACTGCGTGATCGCCCCGACGACGCGACCTGGTTGACGGATGATGAAAAACGACTGGTGAAGGAAGACCTGGCAAAGGACGAAATCCCTGAGGAGCAGCACTCCAAGGGCGTTATGAGGAACATTCTTTGTAACCCCGTTAACTATTTAGTGGCTTACCTGTTCTTTACCGCGGCATGCAGCAACTACCTGTTGTTTTTTTGGCTTCCCACGATCGTTAAGGACTCTGGTGTGAACTCCCTTGTGGATGTCGGTTTCCTGTCTGCGATTCCCCTGCTTTTCGGATTTGTGGGGGCTATCGCACTAAGCTGGAGCTCAGACGTGTTACGTGAGCGACGGTGGCATCTCGTGTTTTGCTTTGGTTTGATCAGCTTTGGTTTAGTGGCAGGAACCATCGCTCAAACGCTTCCCTGGATGCTGTTCTTCTTCGCCGTGGCGAGTTTCGGCACGGGGGCGAGCGGGCCTTTGATTTGGTCACTACCGCCTGGATATCTGGATCGTAAATCGGCCCCATTAGGGATCGCATTCATCAGCACGCTGGGTAACGTCGCAGGCTTCGTTAGTCCTCCGATTCTGGGCTACATCAAGACCGTAACCGGGAGCTTGAACCTTGGAATTATCGGCATCGCGATGTTGGGGCTGACCGGCGCGGTGCTCACGCTATTTGCACTGTCCCCGGCAGTGGTGAGGGTCAAGAAATCTATCGACTCGCCTTCTGTTGTTTGATAGTCACACCGGAAGTATATATCTAACAATTCGATGGTTTTGGCGGCAACGTATTCAGTTATTAGCACGTACCAAGCATTGACTCGCTAACCGCATAGGCTTAGCTTACATGCTAGCATTCCAATAAAAAGGTTCGTCTACGCGGACCGCACAAATGCCTTAGGGCAATGCACTCAGGAGGTCGAAGTGAAACAATCCCAAGAAGCGGATAAGTCTCAAGCTGCCGCAACAGAATCCAACACCACTGCCGCTCACGTCCTTGCCGCTGCACTGCGCCGTCATGATGTCACTCATGTGTTCGGTCAAGCCATTCCTGCCGCTTTCTTCGTTATTGCTCATGAATATGGTATCCGTCAGGTTGGTTACCGTACCGAAAACGCAGGCGGTGCAATGGCTGATGCCTATGCTCGTGTGAGTGGCAAAGTGGGTGTAGTGGCTGCGCAAAATGGTCCGGCAGCGACCCTATTGGTCGCGCCATTGGCGGAAGCATTGAAGGCATCAGTTCCAATGGTGGCGATCGTTCAGGACGTGCCTATGGGCATGACTGACCGCAACGCGTTTCAGGAGTTTGACCACGTCAGCCTTTTTCAGTCTTGTGCAAAATGGGTTAGACGTCTGACAGAGGTCAGCAGACTGGACGATTACATTGACCAGGCTTTCACTGCTGCATCCAGCGGCCGACCAGGGCCAGCTGTGCTTATTTTGCCAATGGATTTGCTGCGCAAGCCTGCTACATCCAGTCCGGCGCGCACCTCCAATCTTGGGCATTTCCCACTGGATCGCTTCGCTCCATCGCCGGAGGCTGTACAGCACGTTGCCAAGCTGATCGCAGGCGCCAAGCGACCGATTATCGTAGCCGGTGGTGGTGTGCATCTCTCTGGAGCGACGGCTAGTATCAATCGCTTGAGCGAGCTGTGCGGTATTCCCGTTGCCACAACCAATATGGGCAAGGGGACAGTCGACGAAACCGGCCCGCTGTCTCTGGGCGTCTTTGGCAACTGCATGGGGCCTGGCACACCCGGTCATGAGCTCGGCCACCATCTGGCTGACGCCGACCTGATTCTGCTGGTTGGTACTCGTACCAATCAAAATGGGACGGACACTTGGAAAATTGTTCCAAACGGCGCGACGATCGTCCACATCGATATCGACCCGATGGAAATCGGGCGCAACTATGATTCTGTGCGCTTATTGGGCGATGCGCGACTCACCGTTGATTCGCTCATCCAGGCATTGGCTTCGCATGACTTTAGTCATGGTGCTCAACGGACTGCAGCGGTCAAAGCGGAAATCGAAGCTGCTCGACCGCAAGTGCGAGAAGCACGTGCTGCGATAGGTAGTGGTCGCAATGGCGCGCTTCGACCGGAGGCGCTGATGGCGGAACTGGACAAGATTCTGCGCCCAGATGACATCGTGGTGGCAGACGCGAGCTACTCCACCAACTGGGTCACCAGCTTCCTCACGTCTCGCCGTGCAGGATCTCGCTTTCTGACTCCACGAGGACTCGCAGGTTTGGGCTGGGGTTATCCAATGGCGCTGGGGGCTAAGGTAGCGCATCCGAATGCACGAGTGATCGCCCTTGAGGGCGATGGTGGATTCGGTCACTGCTGGTCGGAGCTTGAGACAGCACGGCGCATGAATATTCCAGTGGTTCTCATTGTTTTGAATAACAGCATTCTGGGTTATGAACTTCATGCCGAGCATGTCCATTACGGTGTGCACAGTGACGCCTGCCGATTCCAAGCGGTAGACCATGCGGGTATTGCGCGGGCTGTTGGCTGCTGGGCCGAAACTGTAAGTGATCCTGCTGAAATGGCGGG
>NZ_CVTU01000072.1:0-18188 GCF_900004965.1 Pseudomonas sp. 44 R 15 | reverse complement strand
CCCGCCGCTCTCGCTTTTCTGCGGTGACGTGAATCCAGGAAGCGATGAGTTCCTGGAAGTCGGGGGTGTGTCATGAGCAGCGCGAATCGAACTGTTTGCTGGGTAACGGGGGCGTCGAGCGGAATCGGTCTTGCAATAGCGGAAGCACTTGTACAAGACGGGCATTTTGTTGTGATTTCTGCCAGGGGTGAAGCAGCGCTTGCGCAAGCGCTAGAACGCTTGCACACCCTAAGTCCGAACGCTGCTGCTGTAAGCGTTGATGTGACATCTTTCGATGCGGTTCGTAGTGCTGTAGCCCAAATCGAATCTGACTACGGGCCGGTAAGTATCCTAGTGGCGAATGCTGGGATGAACGTGGCGGCTCGCGCATGGGGAGAGCTCTCCAGTTCAGATTTCGATCAGGTCACGCAGATCAATTTGAACGGCGTCTACTACACGATCGACGCGGTGCTCCCATCGATGCGAGCGCTTAAGAGCGGGTTGGTAATCAACATCGCCTCGTGGGCCGGTCGGTTCGTGTCGGCCAAGCCAGGACCTTCCTATAGCGCGGCCAAGGCAGCGGTGATCGCGTTGACCACCAGCCTCAATGCCTCTGAATACCAACACGGTATCCGAGCCTGTGCGCTGTCTCCTGCAGAAGTCGCAACGCCTGCCATGTCGCGTCGCAAAGTGCCACCCACCGAGGCGGCTTTGTCGAAGATGCTCAAACCTGAGGATATCGCCGCTGCGGTCAGGTTTGTCGCCAGTATGCCCCGTCATGTCTGTGTTAATGAGTTGGTAATTTCACCGGTTTGGAACGGGGCCTATGGCGCCCCGCAGCTCTAGGTGTACTTGACGGATTGCAGTGCAATTCAGTTCTGAAGAGGTATGTGATGGTTAGCCTGGCAGGCAGTATCGTTGCTGTTGTTACACCGATGCTTGAGAACGGAGGCGTCGACTACGAGTCCCTCGCGCGGCTTATCGAATGGCATATCGCCGAAGGAACACATGGCCTTTGCGTCGTGGGCACTACCGGCGAGTCCGCCATGCTTTCCGTCGAGGAGCACATTGAGGTATGTGCCTTCGCGGTTCGCCAGGTGGCTAGTCGCGTACCTGTTATCGCAGGGGCAGGTGCGAACTCAACCAGCGAAGCTATTGAGTTGACGGCGCTCGCTAAGAAGATTGGTGCGGACGCTGCGCTACATGTAGCTCCTTACTACGTTCGTCCTACGCAGGAAGGCATGTTTCAACATTTTCGAGCCGTCGCTCAGGCAGTAGACCTTCCTATTGTGCTCTACAACGTCCCTGCGCGAACCGGGGTAGATATTGGGGTTGAGCTAACTCTGAAGCTTGCATGTGAGCCAAGCATTATTGGTATCAAGGATGCTACCGGCAATATCGAGAGGGCTTCTGAAATTCTTCGCTATAGACCTAGCGGCTTTAGCTTGTATTCAGGTGATGACCCTACAGCTGTGGCGCTAATGCTACTTGGAGGGGAGGGGACGATAAGCGTTACTGCGAACGTTGCCCCCCGTCTAATGGCTCAGCTCTGTGAGCGCGCATTGGCAGGAGAGGCAAAAGCAGCGTCGGCGCTTAACTTGCAACTGATGCCTCTTCACCAAGCACTGTTCATCGAGAGCAGCCCATCGCCGACGAAATGGGCCCTTGGGGAGCTAGGCCTAATCAAGCCCCACTGCCGACTACCGCTGGTTCCGCTTTCTGAAAAGGCAAGGCCGGTTCTCGCATCCGCGATGCGAGATGCCGGGATCGTGAAAGTTAATCACACCTAATTTAACAAGGATTTAGCCAATGATCGTAGAAATGCGGACTTACACGCTTTTGCCCGGAAAACTTCGTGAATGGTTACCGTTTTTTGAAAAAGAGCGCTTTCCAATTCAGAAAAAACATTTAGGCAATCTGGTGGGTTACTACACGACTGACACGGGTGAACTTAATCAAATCGTGCAGCTCTGGGCGTACGAAAATTACGCTGATCGTGAAGCCCGTCGTAAGGCGCTCTGGTCTGATCCAGAGTGGACGGATCCATCCAAATCGACCATCAGCGTGATGCAGAAGCAAGAAAGCAAAATCCTGCTGCCCACTGCATTTTCCCCATCTCATTTCTAAACGAGGCGACTCGCTATAGCGGTAAGTGCATCAGCGACGACAGAGGATATGCAGCAATGACGCTTAAAGCTCTGGGTTATTTGGGAGTCGATACTACCGACTCCTCGGGTTGGAAGGATTATGGCTCTCGCTTTCTTGGGCTCCAGCTCACCGAAACGGTGAGTGATGGTATGTCCTTCAGGATGGATGACCGTAAGCAACGGTTGACCGTCAACGAAGCGAACCGCAACGGTCTTGGCTTCATGGGGTGGGAGGTTGCCGACGCTGCGGCTCTGGATCAATTTGCAGTGCGTTTGGAGCGGGCACAGGTACGCGTCAATCGCGGGTCGCGCTCGCTTTGTGAGCAAAGGCAGGTTCGGGACTTGATTGTTTTTTCAGATCCCATTGGCAATCGCATTGAGGTCTATCACGGATTGGCTGAGGCAGGAACGCCCTTCATTCCAGGACGTACGATGCAAGGTTTCCGGACTGGGGACATGGGCATTGGCCATGTGGTCCTCACCGTACCAAGCGCCAAGGATATTTTGCCGTTTTACCGTGACCTTTTGGGTTTTCATCTGAGTGACTATTTCGAGCGACCGTTCAAGGCGATCTTCCTGCATCTAAACCAACGTCACCATAGTCTGGCAATTCTGGAAACGGGCAAGGTTGGTATCCACCACCTCATGTTTGAAACCTTGAGTCTTGATGACGTCGGACAGGCCTACGACTTGGCGTTGGTGGATGAAGGGCGAATTGCAACGACGTTGGGAAGGCATACGAACGATCAGGTGGTTTCATTCTATGCAAAGAGCCCATCCGGGTTTCTGGTTGAGTGCGGTTGGGGCGGGCTGGTTATTGATCCCGAAACGTGGGAGCCCTATGAAGTCGTCCACGGGCCCAGTTTCTGGGGGCATGACCGCAACTGGCTGCCTCCAGAAGGCCAGGAAGAGGCTAGACGTATCAGGATGGCCGCCGCTCAAGATGGTGCACGTGCCAACGTAAACGTAATTGAAGGGTTGTACAACGCGACGCGAAAGTGATCCGTGTCAGCGTGCAGCATGAGTAAAAAATAACTCCGCTATCAATAACAAAATGGAGAATTCAAATGACTAATAAAATGCGTGCCGCTCGGCTTCACGATATCGGTTCCCCGATGAGTGTGGACGAAATCGATATTCCTACTCCTGACAGCGATGAAGTGCTTGTACGAGTAGAGTCGTGTGGTGTCGTGCCCAACCTTGGGAACGTGATCAAGAACTATCCAACCTGGTTTCCAGATCTGCCGCTGCCGAAGTTACCTGCCATTTTCGGTTTGGACCCTGCCGGTACCGTTGTCGGGGTCGGAAAACGCGTTTTCAACTTTAAAGAGGGCGATAGGGTTTATGTAAATCCGGCTCGGTTCTGTGGCACATGCCGCTGCTGCCGCAAGGGTGATCCCCTGAGCTGCGAGCGCTTCGGCTACTCGGGTTATTTCGGTTTTTCGCCCGAGGCGAATGATCTTTTGAAGCACTACCCCTACGGTGGCTTCTCGCAGTTTATGACAGCTCCCCAATATAGCCTTGTGAAGCTGCCAGATAATGTAACGTTCGATCAGGCGGCGCGGTTCGGGTATCTGGGAACGGCGTACGCTGCTCTTAAGCGTGGTAAAGCGGGCCCTGGTATGACTGTGTTGGTCAACGGTGCAAGCGGGACTCTTGGTCTTGGCGCTGTGCTATTGGCGCTAGCGCTTGGCGTCACTCGTATCTTTGCTGTCGCCAGGGATAAGGCGCTTCTGGAGCAAGTTCGCCAGTTAGCCCCTCAGCGAATCGAAACATTCTCAACGTCTGACGGCAACTCCTTGTCAGAGTGGGCCTTTTCTAATACCAACGGAGCAGGGGTTGATCTCGTTGTCGACACCTTGGGGCCGGGAGCGCCTGCAAGCGCAGTCACTGATGCGATCGATTGCCTGCATCGTGGTGCGCAAGCTGTGCATGTGGGTGGTGTGTCTGAGTTGGTTCCGATGAATCTGTTCAAGCTAATGGCAGCCCAGGTTCAGTGGCTGGGTTCTAACTGGTTCACAGCCGGCCAGGGACAGGATATTGCTGACATGGCGGAGCGAGGCGTTCTCGATCTGTCGGTATTCGAGACGACTGGTTTTGGGCTGAGCCGCATCAACGAAGCCTTGGATTCCATAGCCGGGCGACATGGTGGATTCACTAATTTCGTTATAAACCCGCAAGCGTAAGTGCGCTCCCTACGGCCGATTCAACATCGGCCGCAGGGATTCCAGAACAATCATTGACGAGAAAATGCCAGCGCCTCAGGTTAATATTGTTCTTGCATGCTAGTATGTGAGTAGGCATGATGATTTCACCAACAACAAAAGCGTACGCATGACGACGAGCGCTACTCGCCCTTTTTAGGGTATCGATGCAGCCTTCACTGCATTCGACTTGGGCCGTCGTTAGTGTGCCGAAAACCTTCGGGTTTTTTAGCGCATGACAAGGTGCATGGCTATGAGCGTTTTCCTCCACTGTCTGTCACACACACCTCTGGTCGGCTTAGTCGACCCTTCCCCCGATGTTCTGGCAGAAATTAATGCCGAGATTAATTCGGCCCGTCAGCAGATCGAAGCTTTCGATCCTGAACTTGTAATCCTGTTTGCTCCTGACCATTACAACGGTTTCTTTTACGACATCATGCCGTCCTTTTGCATCGGTACTGCTGCAGAAGCCATCGGCGATTTTGGATCTGCTGCGGGTGTCATCTCAGTGCCAGCTCGGGAAGCTGAGGAACTCGCTTTTGCGGTGTTAGCTGCGGGAGTAGATGCTGCAGTTTCTTATCGCATGCAGGTCGATCACGGTTTCGCCCAACCACTCGATTTTCTGCTAGGCGGGTTAGATCGGTATCCCACGATTCCGATTTTCATCAATTGCCTTGCGCGCCCCATGCCGAGTTTTCAGCGGGTTCGAATGTTCGGTGAAGCAGTGGGGGCTTATGCCGCCAAAACCGACAAGCGTGTTCTGTTTCTGGGATCTGGCGGTTTGTCTCATCAGCCCCCGGTACCTGAGCTGGCAACTGCAAACTCGCATCTGCGAGAGCGTTTGTTAGGTGGGGGCAGGAACCTGCCGCTAGATGAGCGGGAGGCTCGAACGCAGCGGGTTATCAACGCTGCTCTTCTGTTTATCGATGATCAGAATTCCCTCCATCCGCTAAACCCGACATGGGATCGCTATTTTCTCGACACCCTTCAAGCCGGTGATTTGCGTGAGCTTGATGGCATCGGTGATGACGAACTCTCAGCCATAGCGGGCAAATCCACTCACGAGGTCAAAGCCTGGGTGGCTGCATTCGCCGCCATGACGGCTTATGGCTCTTATCAAACGAGTAACCGCTATTACCGACCGATCCCAGAGTGGATTGCGGGCTTCGGTGCTTTGAGCGCTCGTCCAATCGCGGATTAAGCGAATTTGAGTTTTTTCCTCTCCTGCGTCTTATCGCAAGAGCCCATCTCCTGATCATATGAGGAAGAAGAGATGACGTCTGCCAAGCAAACCTTCACCAATGAAAACACCAGCAAACTGGTTCGCGTCAAAGAAGGCGAACATGAGTTTCAACTGCACTATAACGATGCTGGTGACGGGGCTGAAACAATCATCATGCTCCACGGCTCGGGTCCTGGCGCCAGCGGTTGGGCAAATTTCAATCGCAACATCGACACGTTTGTAGACGCAGGTTTTCGCGTCATTTTGATGGACTGTCCGGGCTGGAGCAAAAGCGATCCCGTGGTCTGCACTGGCTCACGCTCCCATCTTAATGCTGCTGCGCTTAAAGGGTTTGTCAACGCACTTGGGCTTGACCGCGTCCACCTGGTAGGCAATTCGATGGGTGGCCACACAGCAGTCGCTTTTGCGTTGGACAACCCTGAGCGGGTGGGCAAGTTGGTCTTGATGGGCGGTGGTACTGGTGGAGCGAGTTCCTTCGTGCCAATGCCCACAGAGGGCATCAAGCTGATCCAGAGCGTCTACCGCGAGCCCAATATCGAGAACCTCAAAAAAATGATGAAGGTGTTCGTCTACGACAGCAGTGCGCTGACTGACGAACTATTCCAAGGCCGCCTGGATAATATGCTGAGCCAGCGCGAGCACTTGGACAACTTTGTCAAAAGTATCGACGCAAACCCTAAGCAATTTCCAGACTTCGGCCATCGCCTTGGTGAAATCAAAGCCGAGACCTTCGTCATTTGGGGGCGTAACGATCGCTTCGTCCCGATGGATACCGGACTGCGCTTGATTGCTGGTATTTCGAACTCCGAATTGCACGTTTTCAACAACTGCGGGCACTGGGCGCAGTGGGAGCATGCTGACAAGTTCAACCGCATGGTTTTGGACTTCCTCAACCATTAATCGCTTACCTGGTGTCGGCGACTATGGTTCCTTCAGTCCCGACACCCAACACCCCGATGTCCCACACGCACAGCATCGGGTGATTCGTACAGCGCGCAATTACGAGGTGTCTTATGAATGTGACCCAGCAGACTCTAGAGCAATTAGCGGGAGCTTTGCGCCAGGCTGAAAGCAGTGGTGAGGCAATTGAGCCTCTACGTGATCAGATTGGTCTTGATAACCGGGAAGCGGCGTACGCCATTCAGCGATTGAACGTGGCCCACGCCATTGCAGCTGGTCGGCGGGTCATCGGTCGCAAGATCGGCTTAACAAATAAACAGGTTCAGGCCCAGCTAGGGGTCGATCAACCCGACTTTGGCACGTTGTTCGCCGACATGTGTTATGGCGATAACGAAGTCGTTCCCTACGCAAGCCTACTGCAACCAAAAATTGAAGCTGAGATCGCTCTGGTTTTGGAGTCTGACCTGCCTCGAGTGGATACCACATTTGCAGATGTCCTGGCCGCTACCGGGTGGGTGCTTCCTGCGCTCGAAATTGTAGGTAGTCGTATTCAAGGCTGGAATATCCGCTTTGTCGACACGGTGGCTGACAACGCTTCAAGTGGATGTTTCGTATTGGGCGGCCCAGCACGGCGATTAGACGGTTTGGATTTGCGTGAAGCACAAATGGAAATGACCCGAAATGGTGAGTCAGTTTCAATAGGTAGCGGCGCGCAATGTCTGGGACATCCGTTGAATGCTGCGGTATGGCTAGCTCGCACCATGGCTCAGCTTGGTGAGCATTTGAAAGCAGGTGACATCATTCTTACAGGGGCGCTAGGGCCGATGGTGCAAGTAGCTGCCGGTGATCGGTTCGAAGCAACGATTAGCGGCGTCGGTAATGTAGCGGTGGAATTCAGCGCTGGTTGATTTCGCACCTAAGAGATGAGAGAGCAAAAAAACATGAAAAAGCTCAAAGTGGCAATTGTCGGCTCCGGCAACATCGGTACGGATCTGATGATTAAGATCATGCGTAATGCCAAGCACCTGGAAATGGGCGCTATGGTTGGTATCGATCCTAATTCTGACGGACTCGCTCGAGCGGCACGCTTAGGCGTCGTCGTTACGCACGAGGGCGTAGAAGGCCTGACTAAGCTTCCGATATTTCCCGAGATCGATTTTGTCTTTGATGCGACGAGTGCCGGCGCTCACGTGAAGAACGATGCATTCCTGCGTAGCATCAAACCAGGTATCCGCTTGATTGACCTGACTCCTGCTGCCATTGGGCCATATTGCATTCCCGTAGTGAACCTTGAGCAGAACTTAAATGCGCTCAACGTCAACATGGTCACCTGCGGTGGCCAAGCGACCATCCCGATGGTGGCGGCGGTATCGCGAGTGGCAAAGGTTCACTACGCCGAGATCGTTGCATCTATCGCTAGCAAGTCCGCTGGGCCGGGTACGCGTGCGAATATCGATGAGTTCACTGAAACCACCTCCCAGGCTATCGAGGCTGTTGGTGGGGCCGCTCGCGGTAAGGCCATCATCGTAATGAACCCGGCAGAGCCCCCTTTGATGATGCGAGATACAGTTTTCGTTCTGTCGGAAGCTGCGGATAAAGCCCAGATCGAAGCGTCGGTCGAAGAGATGGTCGCTGCAGTACAAGCATACGTTCCGGGCTATCGCTTGAAGCAAAAGGTTCAGTTCGATGAAATCTCGGAACAGGCGCCGTTGAATATTCCTGGGCTAGGAAAATTTCATGGACTCAAGACTTCCATTTTTCTGGAAGTCGAAGGCGCTGCGCATTACCTGCCGTCCTACGCGGGCAACCTCGACATCATGACATCCGCTGCGTTGGCAACTGCAGAGCGCATGGCCCATTCAATGACGAGCGTCTGAGGAATATTCAATGAGCATCGATCTGAATAAGAAACTCTACATATCTGACGTTACTCTGCGCGACGGCAGTCATGCGATTCGTCATCAGTACAGCATCCAGAATGTTCAGGACATTGCCCGAGCGCTGGATAAAGCCAAAGTCGACTCCATTGAGGTGGCCCACGGTGACGGTCTTCAGGGCTCAAGCTTTAACTACGGTTTTGCGGCGCACACCGACCTTGAGTGGATTGAGGCTGCGGCTGACGTCATTACCCACGCGAAAATCGCGACCTTGTTACTGCCAGGCATTGGGACTGTCCATGACCTCAAGGCAGCCTACAACGCTGGCGCTCGTGTCGTTCGTGTGGCCACCCATTGCACCGAAGCGGATGTTTCCAAGCAGCATATCGAGTTTGCGCGTGAGCTAGGGATGGATACCGTTGGCTTCCTTATGATGAGCCACATGATCGAGCCGGCAAAATTGGCCGAGCAGGCAAAGCTGATGGAGAGCTACGGTGCGACATGCGTTTACATGGCTGACTCCGGCGGCGCCATGAATATGCAGGATATCCGGGATCGGTTCCGCGCTTTCAAAGCAGTGCTCAAACCTGAGACTCACACCGGCATGCATGCTCACCATAACCTCTCACTGGGCGTAGCTAACTCCATTACCGCAGTGGAAGAGGGGTGTGACCGAATCGACGCCAGTCTTGCTGGTATGGGGGCAGGCGCAGGTAACGCGCCGTTAGAGGTTTTTATCGCGGCAGCTGAGCGATTGGGCTGGAACCATGGCACTGATCTGTACACCTTAATGGATGCTGCAGACGATATCGTCCGACCTCTACAAGACCGCCCAGTACGTGTCGACCGTGAGACTCTGGCTCTGGGCTATGCCGGGGTCTATTCCAGTTTCCTGCGACACGCCGAAGTGGCTGCCGCAAAGTATGGCTTGAAGACCATCGACATCCTGGTCGAGCTTGGCAAACGCCGTATGGTCGGCGGTCAGGAAGACATGATCGTCGATGTCGCTCTGGATCTCTTGAAGCGTTAAAAAACGGCCGCCTTTAAAGCGGCCTTTTGCTCAATGACAACAATAACAATTGGGTTACTGATATGAACGTCTGCCAATTATTCATTGGTGATAAAGACCGGCACCGCATTTTATTTCGACCGCGTCTTTGTCTCGCAAAAACAGCTGTGTCGGCTACGTCGCACCGGAGGTTAGGTAATGTCTAATCTACCGAGTAACACAGCCCGCGGCGGGCTCGTCATCACCATTGCACTGTGCTTCATGGTTGCCCTAATGGAGGGTTTGGATCTTCAGGCACCGGGGATTGCAGCCCAGGGAATGATGTCTGTATTTAGTATAGACAAGCTCCATATGGGCTGGGTTTTTAGTGCGGGTGTGATGGGAATGCTACCGGGTGCTTTTTTAGGCGGCCGGTTGGCGGATCGATATGGACGCAAGTATGTGCTCATGGCCTCTGTCGCCCTATTTGGTGTTTTTTCTTTGGTGACAGCAGAAGCGTGGGACTTCAACTCGCTCATTGCGGCGCGTTTTCTCACCGGTGCCGGTCTAGGAGCTTCTCTGCCCAATCTCATTGCATTGACCTCAGAGGTCGCTGGTCCCAAGTTTCGTGGCACCGCAGTGAGCATGATGTATTGCGGCGTACCCTTGGGGGCAGCCGGAGCTGCGCTGTTTGGCGTTAACGATTTTGGTTTAGGGTGGCAACTGGTCTTCTATGTCGGCGGTATCGTTCCTTTGTTGATCGTGCCTTTGCTAGCAGTTTACCTACCCGAATCGAAAGCTTTTTCTGGAACGATGCAGGACACGTTAAGGGTTTCAACGCTGCTTTTTGCAAAGGGCAATGCTAAACCCACGTTACTGCTGTGGGCGAGCTTCTTCTTTACATTGATGGTGACGTACATCTTGATCAACTGGCTGCCGAGCCTTTTGGTTGCTCAGGGATTCTCGGGCAAAAATGCCAGTTGGGTTGTTCTCACGATGCAGCTTGGCGCCACAATCGGCACGCTGATGCTCGGTATGTTGATGGACAGAGTGCCGACTTGGGTAATGTCACTCATCATCTATATAGGCATGCTCGTAGCGTTGATGGGGCTGTACGTATCCACTACGCTGATCGGAATGCTTGTGGCTGGTTTTCTTGCGGGTATTTTCACCACTGGAGGCCAAAGTGTGTTGTATGCCCTGGCACCTTTATTTTATCCCGTAAAGGGCAGAGCTACCGGCGTCGGGACCGCCGTGGCGATAGGCAGGCTAGGTGCAATGAGTGGGCCCTTGGTCGCAGGTAAAATGCTGGCTCTTGGCACTGGCACTGCCGGTGTGATGCTCTCCTGTATGCCAGGGATAGTGGTGGCGGCTGTATCTCTTTGCTATTTGTCGGTGGTAAAAAGTGGTACATCCTTCGCGACGCCGGACTCGGACACACCGGTCGTTCAATCATCAGAAACTCAGGCTTCTACCTAGATAAATCTGATTTACGATTAATATTCTTGCATGCTAGCATGCAAGAAATCAGGGCTCAGATTGATCGCTGCCAATCCTGAAGTCGATCCCAGGATTGGCCAGATGCTCTAGTCAGACAATAACTACAAGCCTGTCGTAATGGAGACAACAATAATGAACAATTCCCAGCACTTCGATACTGACGTTTTGGTTGTGGGAACAGGTCCTGCCGGCGCCACCACAGCACTCGCTCTAGCCACCTATGGAGTAAGAGTGCGAGTTGTCACCATGTTCAATTACTTGGCCAACTCCCCGCGTGCTCACATTACGAATCAACGGGCCATGGAGGTCTTCCGTGACCTGGGTGTTGAAGATGTAGTCAAGAAACACGCGACGCCGTGGGAGCTAATGGGAGACGCCCTAATCACCACCAGCTTGGCTGGTGAAGAGATTGCTCGGATGAGATCCTGGGGGTCAGGTGATGCACGCAAAGGCGATTACATCAAAGGCAGCCCATGCCCAATGGCTGATATCGTCCAACCGCTCATGGAACCTATTCTGGTTCAACACGCCGCTGAGCGTGGCGCGCAATTCTCGTTTAACACCGAGTACCTCAATCACGTCCAAGATGCGGACGGCGTTACGGTCACCCTCAAAGACCTACTCACGGAGCGCGAGTACACGATTCGTGTCCGTTACTTGGTGGGAGCGGATGGCGCGCGCTCGAAAATCGTCGAGCACATAGGCCTGCCTATCGAAGGGGAGATGGCTCGAGCAGGAACTGCCTATGTTGTTTTTAACGCCGATCTAAGCCGGTATGTTGCCCATCGCCCGAGTGTGCTGCAGTGGATTGCGAATCCTGTTGCTGGCTTTGGCGAGATTGGCATGGGCTTGCTTCGCGCGGTCAAGCCTTGGAGTCAATGGATCGCCGGTTGGGGCTTCGACATGGCGAAGGGCGAACCTGATTTTTCACCAGAACATGTTCTGCAGCGTATCCGTACTCTTGTGGGTGATCCTGAACTCGAAGTAGAGATAGTCAGGAACAGCACCTGGTACGTTAATCAGGCATACGCGTCCTTCTACTCCAACGGTCGGGTGCATTGCGGCGGTGATGCCGTGCATCGTCATCCGCCATCAAGCGGGTTGGGTTCGAATACTTCGGTGCAGGACGGCTTCAACCTTGCTTGGAAACTGGCTTACGTCATTAAGGGCTACGCGAATCAATCCCTGCTGGACTCCTACACTCTTGAGCGTCAACCCGTAGGAAAACAAATTGTCACGCGGGCCAACCAATCACGAGCGGATTACGGGCTTTTCAAAGAATGCTTCAAAATGAACCAGGGCGTGGACACCGTCGACAAATTGCTTAAGCGTATGCGCGAACCGACTGCGGAAGGCGCGAAAACTCGCGAGCTTCTTCAGAAGGCTCTCGAGCTCAAGGATTATGAGTTCAACGCTCAGGGCGTAGAGCTGAATCAACGCTATGAATCCGATGCAGTTGTTGTTGACGAGGCCGCCGGTGAAGAGGTTTGGGCTCAAGATAAACAACTCTTCCTGCAAGCGACTACTCGGCCTGGTGCGAAGATTCCCCATGCCTGGCTCGTCGATAAAAACGGACTGAGGACGTCAACACTTGACGTAACAGGCAAGGGCAAATTCTCTCTGGTCACCGGTCTTTCCGGTCAGGCCTGGGTCAGTGCAGCGAAGGAACTCAATCTTCCCTATCTACGCACAGTCGTGACAGGTGAAAAGGGTACTGCTGACGCCTATTTCGATTGGCAGCGCGTGCGAGAGATTGACGAGGCTGGAGCGATCCTGGTTCGCCCTGATGGCTACATTGCATGGCGTCAATCGGAGGCAGTTTGGAGCGTTGAGGGGGCGATTACTCAACTTCAGGGTGCTTTGGAGAAAGTCCTGGGTACAGCCTGATTTTGAAGGGGCCTAGTGTGCCCCTTTTATCAGTTTTTCGCAGACCTAACGCTTAAGGCTGTCGCAAGAGGCAGTGAGGGGATCGATCGTATGCAGCATATTGTTGGTAAGAATTTCATCGCAGGAAGTCGCAGTGGTATAGGCGCTGCTTCATTACGCAGTATCGAAGCAGCTACCGGTGAGGAATTGGATTGCGTTTTCTTCCAGGCAACACCTCAAGAGGTGGACGAAGCGGCCTGTGCAGCTCAGGATGCCTTTCCTATTTTTCGAAACCTTTTGCCATCTAGAAGGGCTGAGTTTTTAGAAGCAATCGCAGAAGAGCTCGATTTCCTGGACGATGACTTCATCTCCATCGTTAGCCGGGAAACGGCACTACCTGCGGCGCGAATCCAGGGCGAGCGAGCTCGTACGAGCAATCAAATGCGGATGTTCGCGAAACTTTTAGGTAGAGGCGATTACCTCGGGGCTCGTATCGATCGTGCTTTGCCAGAGCGTAAGCCCGCTCCTCGAGTTGACCTTCGTCAATATCGAATTGGGGTCGGACCCGTTGCGGTATTTGGAGCAAGTAACTTTCCACTGGCGTTCTCGACCGCCGGTGGTGATACCGCTGCAGCATTGGCAGCAGGTTGCCCGGTAATCGTAAAAGCTCACAGCGGACATATGGCCACGGCCGATCTTGTGGGGTGCGCGATTGAGCGCGCGGCAAAGCGCACCGGAATGCCTCAAGGTGTTTTCAACATGATTTTCGGCTCAAGGGTCGGCGAAGCCCTGGTTAAGCACCCGGCTGTTCAAGCAGTTGGTTTTACGGGTTCACTGTCAGGTGGTACCGCACTCTGCAAGATTGCCTCTGAACGTGCCCAGCCTATTCCGGTGTTCGCCGAGATGTCGAGCATCAACCCTGTGTTCGTACTTCCTGAGGCACTTAAGATCCGTGGCGCAGCAATCGCCAATGAGCTTGGTGATTCAGTGACGCTGGGGGCAGGGCAGTTCTGCACTAATCCTGGTTTGGTTATCGGTTTGAAATCGCCAGAGTTCTCGCGCTTCATTGAGTATTTAGTACATCGGCTTAGCCAAGCTCCCGCCCAGACCATGCTTAACGCTGGAGGATTAAGCAGCTATAGCCAAGGCGTCCATAAGCTGCACGCCCACTCAGGAGTCACGCATCTTGCCGGTAGACCTCAAGCCGCCGGTGTGGCTGAGGCCCAACTTTTCAAGGCCGATGCGGCGCTGTTGATAGACGGCGATTCCTTACTTCAGGAAGAGGTATTTGGGCCGACCACTATATTGGTGGAAGCTGCAAATACTCATGAGCTGCGAGCTGTCTTAAAAGCGATTCGGGGGCAACTAACAGCCACCCTGATCGCTGAAGGTTCTGACTTGTCAGAGCATGAGTGGTTGGTGCCAATGCTCGAAGAGAAGGTGGGGCGTATTCTTGTTAACGGCTATCCCACGGGAGTCGAGGTATGCGATGCGATGGTGCATGGCGGGCCATTCCCTGCTACATCAGATGCTCGGGGAACCTCAGTAGGGACGGCCGCCATAGATCGATTCCTGAGGCCAGTGTGCTATCAGAATTATCCAGATGCTCTTCTGCCTGACGCGCTAAAAAATGCGAATCCTTTGGGCATAAATCGTCTGGTCGATGGTGTTTGGTCATCTGCCGCAATATAGAATTTTAAGCGTTTCTGAGCCCATAGGCACGCCTGATTACAAACTTGGCGTGCCGCGATTGGGCGCCATCCTTAAAGCAGATGACGAATACATGGTAGCCGACCGGTAGCGATCTTCCTGACCTCGACGCCATACGCGGCTTCACTTCATGAACTATCTAAAATACTGGACGAATTGGACACTAATTTGCGCTTTTTCTAGTGTTTTTTTGAAAGGATGATGTCTAGCAATTCCAACCTGAACCCGGGGAAAAGACATGATAGAGCTGCGCCCATTTGATCAACTTGGTAGCGATAACCACGGGTGGCTGAACGCGAAACATCACTTTTCATTCGCGAGCTACTACGATCCTAATCGCATGAACTGGGGGCGCCTGCTTGTCTGGAACGACAACATAATTGCGCCCAATTCAGGCTTTCCTTCTCACCCCCACAAGGATATGGAAATCATAACCTACGTTAGCGAAGGGGCGATTACCCACCAGGACAACTTAGGTAACAGAGGGCGAACGGTTGCTGGAGACGTCCAGGTCATGAGTGCCGGCACTGGTATCGCCCATAGTGAATACAATCTTGAGCCAGGTGTCACCAAGACCTTCCAGATATGGATCCAGCCAGACCAGGCCGGTATGCCGCCATCTTGGGGGACACGTCCGTTTCCTAAAGGTGTTTCAGCAGGGCGTTTTGTGACCTTGGCCAGTGGGCTCGAAGGGGACGTGGACGCGTTGCCTATTCGCTGTAACGCGCGTCTTGTTGCAGCAACGCTGCAAGAGGGCCAGAGCGCCCGCTATGCAATCGACCCTCTTCGCTTAGCATATTTGGTCGTGGCCAAGGGCAGCATTAAGTTGAATGATAAAATTCTGAAGGAGGGCGATGGTGCGGCCGTTAGAGATGAAAGCCTGCTGGACGTCAATGCTCTTGAGCACAGCGAAGTCGTAATGGTGGACATTGCGTGAAATAGTCGCCGCCGAAATCGTGTCATACAGGGTCAGCTTTTATGCTTGCATGCTAGAATATTAGTGGTGCATCATCACTGCGCATAAAAATAATAGATTGCATGAGAGATAGGCTGATCTGATCCTCCTTAGCTAAGGATTGTCTCACTCGCGGGACAACGGGCTCGGCTCACCACTCAACATAAATCCTGTGAGTGGATCATCTTTTCATGTGTTTCAGAGAGAACCTAGGGCGCTCCAGATGCGCCTCACCAGGTGTCTACAGATGACGAATAGCCGAGCTCCGTGCTTTAGTTCGAGATTAGAAAAGTCCTCTCACTACTCACTTTGTAGTCTGTTTTGTAAAACGCTGAGCCAGCGTTGGATTTCCTCAGCAATTCGTACAACAACTCGACCAAGATCCTCGCGCAACCGTCGCCTGGCCAGGTCTGTTTCTCCCTCTCTATCCCAGCTCGCCTAAATCAAAAGGTATCTCTGCGTCTGCTACTCATTGAGTCGCATGGTGCTCTGTCATTTTGTTACGGAGATATACGTGAAAATCGGTGTTCCTCTCGAAACCCAGACCGGTGAAACGCGGGTGGCTGCTACCCCGGAAACCATCAAGAAGCTGATCGGCCAGGGCCACAAGGTCACGGTGCAAAGCGGAGCAGGCGCCAAGGCCAGCATCGTCGACAGCGCCTATGAAACGGCAGGTGCAACCATTGGCAGCGCCAGCGAAGCGTTTGGCGCCGAGCTGATTCTCAAGGTGGTTGCCCCCAGCGACAACGAACTGGCGATGATCAAAAGCGGCACCGTGTTGGTGGGCATGCTCAACCCGTTCAGCAACGAAACCATTGCCAAGCTGGCCGAGCAAGGCATCACTGCCTTTGCGCTGGAAGCTGCGCCACGTACCTCGCGGGCCCAGAGCCTCGACGTGCTGTCTTCCCAGGCCAACATCGCCGGCTATAAAGCCGTGTTGCTGGCCGCCCATCATTACCCGCGCTTCATGCCGATGCTCATGACCGCCGCCGGTACGGTCAAAGCCGCGCGCGTGCTGATCCTCGGCGCCGGTGTTGCAGGCCTTCAAGCCATCGCCACGGCGAAACGCCTGGGCGCGGTGATCGAAGCATCCGACGTGCGTCCTGCGGTAAAAGAGCAGATCGAATCCCTTGGCGCCAAGTTCGTCGACGTCCCCTACGACACCGACGAAGAACGTGAATGCTCCGTCGGTGTCGGCGGCTACGCGCGCCCGATGCCCAGCAGCTGGATGCAACGCCAGGCCCTGGCCGTGCACGAACGCGCCAAGCAGGCCGACATCGTCATCACCACCGCCCTGATCCCCGGCCGCAAGGCGCCGACGCTGCTCAGCGCCGACACCGTCGCGCAGATGAAGCCCGGCTCGGTGGTCATCGACCTCGCTGCCGCCCAGGGCGGCAATTGCCCGCTGACCGTCGCCGACCAGGTGGTGGTGGAGAACGGCGTAATCATCTGCGGCCCGACCAACCTCGCCGGCGCCGTCGCTGCCGACGCGTCAGCCTTGTATGCGCGCAACCTGCTGGACTTCCTGAAGCTGGTCTTCACCAAGGAAGGGCAGTTTGAAATCAACCTCGAAGACGACATCGTCGCCGCGTGCCTGATGTGCCGCGACGGCCAAGCCATCCGCAAAAACGCCTAAGCAGGGATTCAGACGATGGAAGAGCTTATCTCCCCCGGTATCTACAACCTGATCATCTTTGTGCTGGCGATTTATGTCGGTTACCACGTGGTCTGGAACGTGACACCCGCGCTGCACACGCCGTTGATGGCCGTAACCAACGCCATTTCGGCAATCGTGATCGTCGGCGCCATGCTCGCCGCCGCCCTCACGGTCACACCGCTGGGCAAGACCATGGGCACCCTGGCTGTGGCCCTGGCGGCGGTCAATGTGTTTGGTGGTTTCCTGGTCACCCGGCGAATGCTTGAGATGTTCAAGAAAAAAGCCCCGAAAGTAAAAGAAGAGGCGCCCAAGTAATGAGCATGAACCTCGTCACGACGCTCTACCTGATTGCGTCGATCTGCTTCATCCAGGCCCTCAAAGGCCTCTCGCACCCGACCACTTCGCGGCGCGGCAACCTGTTCGGCATGCTCGGCATGGCGCTGGCGGTACTCACCACCGTTGGCCTCATCTATAAGCTCGGCGCTGAGCTGGCGACGGCCGGTATCGGCTATGTGATCGTCGGCCTGCTGATCGGCGGCACCGCCGGCTCGGTCATGGCCAAGCGCGTCGAAATGACCAAGATGCCGGAACTGGTCGCGTTCATGCACAGCATGATCGGCCTGGCTGCGGTATTCATCGCCATCGCGGCGGTCGTCGAACCGCAATCGCTGGGTATCGTCAAGCACCTGGGCGACGCCATTCCTGCGGGCAACCGCCTGGAACTGTTCCTGGGTGCCGCCATCGGTGCAATTACCTTCTCCGGTTCGGTGATCGCTTTCGGCAAGCTCTCCGGCAAGTACAAGTTCCGCCTGTTCCAGGGCGCACCGGTGCAGTTCGGCGGCCAGCACAAGCTCAACCTGGTGCTGGGCCTGCTGACGCTGGGCCTGGGCCTGGCCTTCATGTTCACCGGCAACCTCACGGCCTTCGCCGTGATGCTGGCCCTGGCCTTTGTACTGGGCGTGCTGATCATCATCCCCATCGGCGGCGCCGACATGCCGGTGGTTGTCTCGATGCTCAACAGCTACTCCGGCTGGGCAGCGGCAGGGATCGGCTTCTCGCTGAACAACTCGATGCTGATCATCGCCGGCTCCCTGGTGGGCTCCAGCGGCGCGATCCTGTCGTACATCATGTGCAAGGCCATGAACCGCTCCTTCTTCAATGT
>NZ_CVTU01000071.1:0-33288 GCF_900004965.1 Pseudomonas sp. 44 R 15 | reverse complement strand
GCGTGGCATGCTGGCGGCGCGCAAGCAGTGGCTGGCCGGACACCTGCAAACCCGTGGCACCCTGGTGCTGGATGAAGGCGCGGTATCGGCGCTGTCCCAGGGCAACAAAAGCTTGCTGCCGGTGGGCGTCAAACGGGTGCAAGGCAGCTTCCGCCGAGGCGAGATGGTGGTGTGCGTGGCGCCGGATGGTCGTGAGATCGCCCGCGGCCTGGCGAACTACAGTGCCCTGGAAGCGCAGAAGATTATTGGACAATCGTCCGACGCGATTGTCGGACTTCTGGGTTACATGGCTGAGCCGGAACTGGTTCACCGCGATAACCTGATCCTGGTTTAACCAAAGGAATACACGATGCGTTTAGTGACAGGACTGCTCGGCCTGCTGTTGGCTATGCCACTGTTGGCCTCGGCCGAAGAAGTCGGCCAGGTGTCGACGGTGTTCAAGATTGTCGGCCCCAATGACCGGATCGTCGTCGAAGCGTTCGATGACCCCAAGGTCGACGGCGTGACGTGTTACCTGTCGCGCGCCAAGACCGGCGGCGTGAAAGGTGGCCTGGGCCTGGCCGAAGACCGCGCCGAAGCCTCGATTGCCTGCCGCCAGGTCGGCCCGATCCACTTCAAGGGCGAGCTCAAGGACGGCGACGAAGTGTTCAAGGAGCGCACCTCGCTGGTGTTCAAGACCATGCAGGTGGTGCGTTTCCTCGACAAGAAGCGCAATACGCTGGTGTATCTGGTCTACAGCGACCGCCTGATCGAAGGCAGCCCGCAGAACGCAGTGACCGCGATTCCGATCTTGCCGTGGCCAACCGCGCAGTAACCGGCGGGCGAGTTTTTCAATCGGCATCTATGATTGCAGGCTTGTGGTCTGTAATCTCGAAGGGCTGCAATGCGAAGAACATGGGATATCTGGAGTTCGTCATGAGTGCTTTCCACGACCTGAAACTCAAAGCGTTGGACGGACAAGAGCTGCCGCTGGCGCCCTTCAAGGGCCAAGTCGTGCTGGTGGTCAACGTCGCCTCCAAATGCGGTCTGACCCCGCAGTATGCGGCCCTGGAAAACCTCTACCAGCAATACAAGGACCAGGGTTTCACCGTGCTGGGCCTTCCGTGCAATCAGTTTGCAGGCCAGGAGCCGGGCACCGAGCAGGAGATCCAGGCCTTCTGCAGCCTCAATTACGGGGTGACGTTCCCCCTGGGCAGCAAGCTTGAGGTGAACGGCCCTGATCGTCACCAGTTGTACCGCCTGCTGGCGGGCGAGGGCGCTGAGTTTCCAGGCGATATCACCTGGAATTTCGAAAAATTCCTGCTCGGCAAGGATGGCCGTGTACTGGCGCGCTTCTCGCCGCGTACGCCGCCGGATGATCCAACGGTCGTCCAGGCCATCGAAAAAGCCCTGGCCTGAATCCCTCGTTGTAGGAGCGAGCTTGCTCGCGAAAATCGCCAACCATGACGCGTGCACGCTGGATACACGCGGTGTGCTCCGGCTCTTCGCGAGCAAGCTCGCTCCTACAGGTATTCGGTTGTTTTTATCGCCTTAATCACTCAGATCAATAGTGCTACCCAGCAAGCTTAGGCGTGCATATTATCCACATCATAAATTCGCCTCATGTGGAGTGCTCCATGCCCGTCCAAGCCTTGTTCAAACCTTTCCAGCTCGGTGCACTGCAACTGTCGACCCGCGTGGTCATGGCGCCGATGACGCGTTCGTTTTCACCCGGCGGCGTACCCAATCCCAAAGTGATCGAGTACTACCGCCGTCGCGCCGCCGCCGGTGTGGGCCTGATCATCACCGAAGGCACCGTGGTCGGCCATCAAGCCTCCAACGGCTACCCCAACGTGCCGCACTTCTACGGCGAAGCGGCGTTGGCCGGCTGGAAGAAAGTGGTGGATGCGGTCCACGCCGAAGGCGGCAAGATTGTGCCGCAGTTGTGGCATGTGGGCAGTGTGCGCCGTATCGGTACCGAACCTGATGCCAGCGTGCCGGCCTATGGCCCGATGGAGAAACTCAAGGAAGGCAACGTGGTCGTCCACGGCATGACCACCCAGGACATCAAGGACGTGATCAATGCCTTCGCCCAGGCGGCCAAAGATGCCCAGGGCATCGGCATGGACGGTGTGGAAATCCACGGCGCCCACGGCTACCTGGTCGACCAGTTCTTCTGGGAAGGCAGCAACCAGCGCACCGACGAATACGGCGGCAGCCTGGCCAACCGCTCACGTTTCGCCATCGAACTGATCCAGGCTACCCGCGCGGCGGTCGGTCCGGACTTCCCGATCATCTTGCGTTTTTCCCAGTGGAAGCAACAGGACTACACGGCGCGCCTGGTGCAAACCCCCGAGGCGTTGGGCGAATTCCTCAAGCCGTTGTCCGACGCCGGCGTGGATATTTTCCACTGCTCCACGCGCCGGTTCTGGGAACCGGAGTTCGAAGGTTCCGACCTCAACCTGGCCGGCTGGACCCGCCAGTTGACGGGCAAGCCGACGATTACCGTGGGCAGTGTCGGCCTGGATGACGAATTCCTGCAGTTCATGGTCAACACCGATAAAGTCGCGCAGCCGGCCAGCCTTGAGAAACTGCTGGAGCGCTTGAATAACGACGAGTTCGATTTGGTCGCCGTGGGTCGTGCGCTGCTGGTGGACCCGGATTGGGCAGTGAAAGTGCGCGAGGGGCGTGAGGCGGACATTCTGCCCTTCAGTCGTGAGGCGTTGACGACCCTGGTGTAAGCGGCGACAAGATGGGCGCCGGTTGCCCGTCATTGCACGCACCGCGTAACTGGCGTTCGAACTGCTCGATGATTGCCGGCCAGCCCTGGCGGCTGGCATGTTGTCGGGCATTCAAGCGCGCTCGGCGCAAGGTCTCGCGCTCCTCCAGCAGCCAGACGGCTGCGTCGCAAAATGCGTTTTCATCCCCCGGCATCGCCAGCGCACCGTTGTAGCCATGGCGGATATGCTGGGTGGCGGCCGCCTGGTCGTACGCCACCACGCCCAGCCCGGACGCCATGGCTTCCAGCACCACATTGCCGAACGTTTCGGTGAGGCTCGGAAACAGGAACAGATCGCCCGAGGCGTAATGCCGTGCCAGCTCTTCGCCGCGCCGGGCGCCGCAGAACACCGCTTCGGGCAAGTCGCGCTGCAACAGGCCGCGCTGCGGGCCATCGCCGACAATGACCAACTTGAACCGTCGCGAGGGGTAAGTGCTCTGCAACGCGTCGAAACAGCGTTTGAGCAGCCCCAGATTTTTCTCTTGGGCGAGGCGTCCTACGTGCAGCACCACGATATCGTCGCTCTCCACACCCCAGCTTTCGCGCAGGCTGTCGTCGCGTTTCGCCGGATGGAACAGTTGGCTATCGACTCCCCGGGACAGCATCCCGAGACGCTCGAAATGCCGGCGTTCCAACTCAAGGCGCTGACTCGCGCTGGGAACCAGCGTCAACGTCGACCGGTTATGAAACCAGCGCAGGTAATGGGTGACCAGGCGACTCAACAGACTCAAGCCGTACTGGTTCGAATACTGTTGAAAGTTGGTGTGGAAGCCGCTGACCACGCTGATTCCCAGGCGTCGCGCCGCGCGTAAGGCGGACAGGCCCAGCGGCCCCTCGGTTGCGATGTACAACACATCCGGGCGCTGACGTGTCCAGCGTCGCAGCAGCTTGTGCATCGACGATTGGCCCCATTGCAGCCCTGGATATCCCGGCAACGGCCAGCCACGGCACAGCAGCAACTCATCGTCACTCGGCCGGCTCTGGTCGACACCCTGGCGGGGGCGCACCAGTTCGATTTGATGGCCGCGCGCGCGCAAACCATCGCACAGGCGGCCAAGGGTGTTGGCCACCCCGTTGATTTCCGGCGGGAAGGTTTCGGTGATCAGGGTGATGTGAAGCGAGGCTGTCGTCATGACCCACAGTGTCGCTGCGGGCCATGTCGTCATTGTGTCACTGCGATGATGGATTTATGACCTGGCTACCTGCTGCCCCGCCATCGCTTCGGCACCTTGCTCGCGCACCCAGAACAGCGTGGCCCCAGCCACCGCCGCCGGCATCATCAGCAGGTTGACCACCGGCACCAGGAGCACCAGGTAGACGACCCCGCCGAAGCTCATGCTCTGCCAGCGTTTCTGGCGCAGCCAGGCGAGCATTTCGTTCCAGCCCAGCTTGTGGTTGTCGGCCGGGTAGTCGATGTATTGGATCGCCATCATCCACACGCCGAACAGCAGCCACAACGGCGCGGCAATCAGGTTGACCACTGGAATGAACGACAGGATGAACAGGCCGATAGCCCGCGGCAGAAAGTAGCCCAGCTTGCGCATTTCCCGGGCCAGGGTGCGCGGGACCATGGCGATCAATTCGGCCCAGCTGAACGCGGGGAAGTCGTCGGTGCCACGCACCACCACCTCGACTTTCTCCGATAGAAAGCCATTGAACGGCGCCGCGATGATGTTGGCGAGCATGGTGAAGGTAAAGAACACCATCAGCACCACCAGCGCGACAAACAACGGCCATAACAGGTAATTGAGAAAGCTCAGCCAGCTCGGCAGGGTTGGCATCAGGTGGTCAACCCACAGGCTGAACTGGTGCCCGGCAAAATAGATCAATCCCACAAACAGCAGCAGGTTGATCGCCAGCGGCAGCAGCACAAACAGGCGCAGGCCGGGGCTCAGCACCAGTTTGAGGCCTTCGCGCAGGTATTGCGGGCCGGAAAGAGCGGGGGCGGGCATGGATAACTCCGAGCATAGTGACGAACGGGCCGACCTTACCGGCTTTATATTCCGGGCGAAAGCGGCGACATCAACGGTAACAAACGCCTCGATTGACCGAGCCGACTGCATAGAGACCACCTATGAGCTGGATTGTTATTCCGTATTTCCTTAATCTTGCCCCCCTCGATACGCTGCACCCATTATTTTCAGGGCCTGCGAGTTCAAGCACTTCCCCAAGTGCTTCGTGGTCCCTTTTTTATTCCAGCCGTCTTGTTGTGCGGACGGTCGATAGGAGTGAGTCATGTCTGATACCCGTCATTCGCGAGTGATTATTCTCGGTTCCGGCCCTGCCGGTTACAGCGCTGCCGTCTACGCTGCCCGGGCCAACCTCAAGCCGCTGCTGATCACCGGCATGCAGGCGGGCGGTCAGTTGACCACCACCACTGAAGTCGACAACTGGCCGGGCGATGTCCATGGCCTGACCGGCCCGGTGCTGATGGAGCGTATGAAAGAACACGCCGAGCGCTTTGAAACCGAGATCGTGTTCGACCACATCAACAAGGTCGACTTCTCCAAGAAGCCTTACAGCCTGACCGGCGACAGCGGCGTGTATACCTGTGACGCATTGATCATCGCCACCGGCGCCAGCGCCCGTTACCTCGGGCTGCCTTCGGAAGAGGCGTTCATGGGCAAGGGCGTTTCCGCCTGCGCGACGTGCGACGGTTTCTTCTATCGCAACAAGCCGGTGGCTGTGGTCGGTGGCGGCAACACCGCCGTGGAAGAGGCGCTGTACCTGGCCAACATCGCCAGCACCGTGACCCTGGTGCATCGCCGCGAAACCTTCCGCGCCGAGAAGATTCTGATCGACAAGCTGCACGCCCGCGTTGCTGAAGGCAAGATCATCCTCAAGCTCAACGCCACGCTGGACGAAGTCCTGGGTGACAATATGGGCGTGACCGGCGCCCGTCTGAAGAACAACGACGGCAGCTTCGACGAGTTGACAGTCGACGGCGTATTCATCGCCATCGGCCACACCCCGAACACCTCGTTGTTCGAAGGCGTGCTGGAAGCCAAAGACGGTTACCTGGTGGTGCAGGGCGGCCGTGAAGGCAACGCAACGGCCACCAACATCGAAGGCATCTTCGCTGCCGGTGACGTGGCTGACCACGTGTACCGCCAGGCCATCACCTCGGCCGGCGCCGGCTGCATGGCGGCCCTGGATGCCGAGCGTTACCTCGATGGTTTGAAAGACGCTTCGTTCTAAGCAACACTGCAAAAAAAATGTGGGAGGGGGCTTGCCCCCGATTGCGGTGGTTCAGTTAGAGGATCTTTGACTGACACACTGCCATCGGGGGCAAGCCCCCTCCCACATTTAGATGTGTGTATGACTCAGGATTTGCGGGTCAGCGGCTGTGCGCTGAATTTCACACCGGCCAGACCATGGGCGATCAATGCGCGGATATTTCCGTGGTCAGTGCCTTCAGGCGTCGCGACCACCGAACGGTAATGCTCGCCAAACGCCAGCAGCGCTTCCTGATCGCTCAACCCCTCCAGCAACGTCAACCCCAGGGTCTTGCACGAACCTTCGTTCTGGCCGGCGGCATTTTCCACCTCGCCGTTGGTGAAGGCTTGCGGCTGGTAGTCGTAATTTGCGGCAACAAAGGCCAGGGTGTCGGCAAAAGCGTGTTCGCCGCTGTTGAGGCTGGCGCGCAGGGTGTTCAGGTCAGTCATGGGGTTTTCCTTTGGCGAACGCCGCCTGTTGGTCGGCGCTGGCTTCTTGCTGGTATTGGGCTTTCCACTGCGCGTACGGCATGCCGTACACCACTTCACGGGCGTCATCGAGGCTCAGCTCGATCCGGCGCTCATCGGCCTCGGCCTTGTACCACTTGGACAGGCAGTTGCGGCAGAAGCCGGCCAGGTTCATCAGGTCGATGTTCTGTACATCCTTGCGGCTGTCCAGGTGGGCTACCAGCCGACGGAAGGCGGCGGCTTCGAGTTCGAGGCGTTGTTGGTCGTTCATAGGGCTCACTTGAGTATCAGCGGCTGGCCGCCAGAGTAATCGAAACCGACTCGGCAAAGCGCAGCGCATGGGGCTTGTCCACTTCGACTTCGGCGTACAGCACCGATGGGTTACTCATCACCAGGTCCAGCAGCTCCTGGGTCAGGCGCTCGAGCAGGGCAAAACGGTTGCCTTCGACGTGGGCGATGATCGCCTTGGTGATGGTGCGGTAGTTCAAGGCATGGTCGATGTCATTATCGCGCACGGCTTCCTGGGCGGCATACAGGATGGTGAGGTTGATCAGCACATCCTGCTTGTTGAGGATTTCGTCCTCGTTGATACCGATAAAGGTGCGCAGGCGCAGGTCCTTGACCCGGATGCGCGCCATGCCTGGTTGAAGTTGTGGCATTGCTACTTGCTCCGTCCAATCAGTTGCAGGAACTCCATGCGCGTGGTGTTCGACTCGCGGAAGGCGCCGAGCATCACTGAGGTGTTCATGGTTGAATTCTGTTTTTCCACGCCGCGCATCATCATGCACATGTGCCTGGCCTCGATCACCACCGCCACGCCGGCGGCCTGGGTCACGTCCTGGATGGCATCGGCGATCTGCCGGGTGAGGTTTTCCTGGATCTGCAGGCGCCGGGCGAACATGTCGACGATGCGCGCCAGCTTCGACAGGCCCAGCACCTTGCCGGTCGGAATATAGGCCACGTGGACCTTGCCGATAAAGGGCAGCAGGTGATGCTCGCACAGCGAGTACAACTCGATGTCCTTGAGGATCACCATCTCGTCATTGTCAGAGGCGAACAAGGCGCCGTTGACGATTTCCTGCAGGTTCTGCTCATAGCCATGACACAGATACTGCATCGCCTTGGCGGCGCGCTTGGGCGTATCGAGCAGGCCTTCGCGCTCGGGGTCTTCACCCAGGCCCTTGAGGATCTCGCGGTAATGGTGGGGCAGGGACAAAGTCATACAACATCCTCACAAACGGCTTACTTGATGTGCCGCCCGCCGTTGACGGTCAGGGTGGTCCCGGTGACATAGGGGTTGTCCAGCAGGTAACGCACACTCTGGTAGATCACTTGCGGCCCGGGCTCGATGCCCAGTGCCGACTTGGCCAGGACCCTGTCGCGATAGGCCGCGTCGTCGCCTTCATTGAACATCACCATGGCCGGCGCGATGCCGTTGACCTTGATCAACGGCGCGAACTGCGCGGCAAACGACAGCGTGAGGCTGTCGAGCCCGGCCTTGGTGGCGCAATAGGCGATGTGCTGACGGCTGCCCTTGCGCACCACATCGTCGCTGATATGGATGATGTCGGCGGGTGTCGAGCGTTGCAGCAGAGGTGAACAATGCAGGTTGATCAGGTACGGCGCAAGCATGTGCACGCTGAACATGTCGATAAAGGCGCGGCTTTCGTCGCCCGGGGTCTCTGCGACCCAGGCCGAGGCATTGTGGATGATCGCGCGCAGCGCATCGGTGTGTGTCTTCAGCTCAGTGATGAACGCCAGGATTCCCGCTTCGCTGGAAAAGTCCGCAAACAGCCCGACCGCGCCGCGTTCGCGCAGTTGCTGCACACCTGGACGTTCGCTGCGGTAGCTGAACATCACCGGGTGCCCTTCGTCCAGCAGGCGCTCGGCGCAATACAGGCCGACACGCTGGCCGGCACCGGTGATCAGGATCGGGGCGTTTGTTGCAGTCATGGGAGGCTCGCGTCGCTGGCAGATGCGAACTATACCAGCGACCCGTCTCCCCTGTACTCAGGCGGCGGCTTCGCCGGTCTTGCGGGGCGGCGTCGGATGCAGCCAGTGCGCCAGCAGATGAGTCGATAACGGGATAAAGAAGTAAACCATCAGCGGTGTGAGCGCCAAGGTGCTGACCAGCACCCGGCTGAACAGGTCCAGCTCGCCGAGCAAGGGGCCCAGGCCGAAGTTGAACAACAGCGACACCGGAAAAAACGCCAGCCAGATCGCCACCGCCTGTTTCCAGCGCGGCGGGCGCGCGCCCACGGCACCGAACCAGCCATCGATGCCGCTCACGCGATGTTCGGACGGGTTGGCGAACAGCTCGCTGCCACGGCTCAGCCAGGCACTGCGCGACGCGGAAAACTCCCAGGCATGCAGGGTCTTTTCATCGGCGAAGCGGAAGATGATCTGGAATTCATCATCATGGGGTGGCGGTGCGAGCACGCCGGAGCCCAGGTACCCGGGAAAGTCGGTGGCCAATTGCTCGCCTTCGCGCAGCCAGGCCATCAGTTCTTCGTAGCGACCTTTGGCCACACGGCGCGCAACCATCAAGGTGACGGGGGAGGTAGACATTGTGTATCTCCAGATAAACGGGTGCGCTTGACCGGGTAGGCGGCGCACGAGCGCAGCGGCGGGTATTGCCACTGCGCTGAAAAAACAGGCAAGGATTATTCCTGTTTTGAGAAAATACGCCAGTGACATTGGTCCGAAGTCCAGCGCCCTTGAAAAAGACAGGTTTAAATGCGTTAAATGAGGTTCCATTCCTGGTGGCTTTTGTCAGAAATAACGTGATTACTGCACCGATTGATAACACTTTGCAGCTGGAACCGATTGATTCGGAGCACCTGTTCCCCATTCGGGAAGTGGCAAGATTGACAGGCGTCAATCCGGTCACTCTGCGAGCGTGGGAGCGGCGCTACGGGCTGATCCGTCCCGTGCGCACCGAAAGCGGGCACCGCCTCTACTCCAGGGTCGATATCGAGACGGTCAATCGTATTATCGAGTGGACTGAGCGTGGCGTCGCGGTGAGCAAGGTAGGCAAACTTCTGGCCCGTGACGCTCAACAGGCCGACGCGCTGCGTGCCGAGCGCGACGCGGCTGCAGACAGCGAATGGCCGCAGTGGCGCGCTCGGCTGCTGCAGGCCATCAGTGCTTTCGATGATCGCCAGTTGGAAAGCGTGTACGGCCAGATTTTCTCGACCTATCCCTTGAACGTCGCGTTCCAGGACATCCTGATGCCGCTGTGGAACGACTTGCTGCGCCGTCAGGGCGGTTTCGGCCAGGCCAGCGAGTGGCTGTTTTTCGACGCGTTCCTGCGCGTGCAGACGCTCCTGCGCCTACAGATAGCCAGCGCATCGGCGGCGCCCCGCGTGTTACTCAGCGCCATGCCGGGTGAGTGCCGAAAACTGGAGCTTTTGGTGGCGGCGCTGCTGATGAGCGGGGAGGATTTGACCGTGAAGGTGCTGGGCCTGGGTCAGCCGGTCGAGGAGTTGACCCTGGTCTGTGAAAAGATCCGCCCCCAGGCGATGGTCATTTTCTCCAACCACTCACACAAGCAGGACTTGGAAGCGCGCTTGAACCGGCTGGCATTGACCCTCAACTGCCCGCTGTTTCTGGCAGGTGCTGCATCGGACCTGTTGCAGGCCGATCTGACCGGTACTTCCATCGGTGGCCTGGGCAGCGAAGGGCGCCAGATGCAGCAGCGTCTGCAGCAGTTTCTCAGTGGCGGCCCGGATACCTGATCTCAGGCATGTACCTGCGGATGCACCAGACGATGCTGGTGCAGGATGAACTGGCGCAGGCGCTCGATTTCATCCGCGTCACTCTGATTCAGGCGGTAGGCGAACAATCCCCGGGCGGTTTCCCGCTCCAGCGTACCGCGCAGCGCAATGCGTTCGTAACCGGACGGGCTGAACCACAACGAGAAGGTTTTCGGCGGTCTGGCTCGGCCACGTCCTTCTACCAGCACACCTTTGAATGACACTTCATGCACCCACAGGGCGCTGGCGTAGCCCTTGCTGTTCTCCAGGGCCACCGGCTCTTCAAGGGCCAGGCGCCATGGGCGAACCATCGGCCCGTCTTCAAAAATACTCGGCACGCCCAACCGAAGATGCACTGCATGAAATTCATCCTCAACCAGATGCAGAGGGAAGGTCAGTTGCTGATTGTCGAACTGCGCCTGGAGGGTGACTTGATCATGAGCGGCCAGCCGGGTCAGCAGATCGCGAATCTGTGCACCGCCATTGACCGTCAGGCTCGACCCTGCGTCCCGCAGGTTGAGCTGCGGGTTGTGCTGCATGTTCTGGATAAAATCCAGCTCGTCCTGAGTCAATAGAGCATCGCGGCGCATTGATATAGCTCAACGGTTGGGCATTAAAAAGCCATTATCGCTCTAAAGAACGCACTTTTTACAGCTTGTTAACGCCGCTCGTTGACTTGAGCGCCGCCAGCTCGGCTTTGAGCTCGGCTACCTGGGTTTCCAGCTGACCCACGCGTTGCTGTGCCTTGACCTGGGTAGTGACGTCTTTTTGCACACCGACGAAATACGTCTGCTGGTCGGCCGCGTTGTACACCGTGGATACCGAGAGTTCGTTCCAGAAGTGCGTGCCGTCCTTGCGGTAGTTGCGCACGATCTCGCGGCAGGCGCCGCCACTGTCGAGCGCCTCGCGGATCGCCATCAGGGCCGGCTGGTCGCGATCGCCCGACTGCAGGAAACGGCAGTCCTGATAGAGAATCTCGTCCAGGGTATAGCCGGTCAGACGTTCGAACGCGGGGTTGACGTAGATCAGCGGCTTCTCGTCGCCCTCGCGTTCGGCAACGACGATGCCGTCGTTGGACGCGTTGACAACCATCTGCAGCAACTTGGGGTTAATCATTGAGCGTTCCATGGCGTGTTCCGATGGTGCAAGTTTATGGCAAATTCTGAATGTTGCACGGCAGGCACTGAAACCCTGGTGCAGCTGCTAATATCCTACGCTTTCGTTCAATGACAGGATCAGATTGATGAAAGTCGCCATCCTTTCCGGCTCGGTCTACGGTACGGCAGAAGAAGTCGCCCGCCACGCCCGGGACATCCTCAACGCAGCGGGTTTTGAAGCCTGGCACGATCCGCGCGCCACGCTGGCGCAGGTGCAGGCTTTTGCCCCCGAGGCGTTCCTGGCGGTCACATCGACCACCGGCATGGGCGAATTACCCGACAACCTGCAGCCGCTGTATTCGAGTATTCGCGACCAACTGCCTGCTGCCTGGCGCGGCCTGCCCGGTGCGGTCATTGGCCTGGGCGACGCCAGCTACGGCGACACCTTCTGCGGCGGCGGCGAGCAACTGCGCGAATTGTTCGGCGAGTTGGGCGTACGCGAAGTGCTGCCGATGCTGCGCCTGGATGCCAGCGAAAGTGTGACCCCGGAGAGCGACGCCGAGCCGTGGCTGGCCGAGTTTGTGACTGCCCTGCAGCCATAGCAAACGGGCGCGTCGTCTGGGGGCGCACTGGTCGGCGTGTGTTTATTGACGACGCTTCTCTGACACCGATTTGTACTATTCTCTTGGCTGACTCGCTCAGTCATCAAGCTGGCTGCGAAGGCAACTCCGCAAGCCAGGGCGTCTGACTAGACTGGCCCATCACTTAAAAAATAATAATAAGTGCGCCAAGGAGGTCAACATCGTGAGTCTAGCCCCGGTTTCATCGTCAAAGGCGATGGTGGCAGCTGTCACAAAAAGTGCCCAAGGTATGAGCGCAGCGCTGGCCTGGCCGGCGCTGCTGCGCAGATTGGATCACCAGGACCTCGGGTATAAAAGCTGATGCCACTTGCAGAAATTCCGCTCAGCGTCTGGCGCAAGCGCGGCCAGGACTTCGTCTTTCGCGGCCAGTCCATTCGTTATTGGGTGGCCGGGCAGGGCGAACCGCTGCTGCTGCTTCATGGCTTTCCCACGGCCAGTTGGGATTGGCATTACCTGTGGCAGCCCCTGGCCCAGCGCAATCTGGTGATTGCCTGCGACATGCTCGGCTTTGGCGACTCGGCCAAACCGCTGGATCATGGTTATTGCCTGCTGGAGCAAGCGGACTTGCAACAGGCGCTGCTCGAGCACCTGGGGGTGACGAAACCGGTGCACGTGTTGGCCCATGACTATGGCGACAGCGTGGCCCAGGAACTGCTGGCCCGGCATTATGAAGGCCGTTTCCAGATGGCCAGTTGTGTGTTTCTCAACGGTGGGCTGTTCCCTGAAACCCACCGTGCAACCTTGGTGCAGAAATTGTTGCTCAGCCCCTTGGGCTGGATGATTGGCCGAGCCTCGGGAAGAGGCGGCCTGGCCAACAGTTTCAACCAGATCTTTGGCCCACGGACGCGGCCAAGCGAAAGCGCCCTGGATGATTTCTGGAGCCTGATTGAACGCAATGATGGCGCGCGCATCCTGCACAAGCTGATCGGCTATATCCCTCAGCGCCGTCGCCTGCGCGATCGCTGGGTGGCAGCGATGCAACGCGACGACGTGCCGTTGCGCGTCATCGACGGTGAGGTCGATCCCATTTCCGGCGCGCACATGGTGGAGCGCTACCACCAACTGGTGCCGCATGCCGATACGGTATTGCTGGCCGGCATCGGCCATTACCCGCAGATCGAGGCGCCGGTCCAGGTGCTCAGGCATTACCAGGCGTTCCGTGAGCATATTGGCCAGCAGTCGGTGCGTGCGGCTTGTTCCTGAGCCTGGCACCTGCCCCAAGGCATCATCCCGCTGCCTTATCGAGCACCATTCAGCGCCGGCCGTATGTATTGTGACCAAAGGCGCTGTGCCCGACACTCTTGCCATTGCCATTGTCGCCACAGGAGTTGGGTATGAATCAGTCAGTGCAGTTGCAGGATAAGGTCGTGATCGTCACCGGTGCCGGCGGCGGATTGGGCCGGGCCCATGCGCTGCTGTTCGCCCGCCACGGCGCCAAGGTGCTGGTCAATGATCTCGGTGGTTCGACCCAGGGCGAAGGCGCCAATGCCTCGGCCGCCGACCGCGTGGTGGCTGAAATCCGCGAAGCCGGCGGCACTGCCCAAGCCAACCATGATTCCGTCACCGACGGCGACAAAATCGTGCAGAACGCGTTGGACGCGTTCGGCCGTATCGATGTGGTGGTGAACAACGCCGGCATCCTGCGTGACAAGACCTTCCACAAAATGGACGACAGCGATTGGGACCTGGTTTACCGGGTGCATGTCGAAGGCGCCTACAAAGTCACGCGCGCCGCCTGGCCGCATCTGCGCGAGCAGGGCTATGGCCGGGTGATCTTCACCGCGTCCACCTCGGGCATTTACGGCAACTTCGGCCAGTCCAACTACGGCATGGCCAAGCTCGGCCTGTATGGCTTGACCCGAACCCTGGCGCTGGAAGGGCGCAAGCACAACATCCTGGTCAACGCGATTGCCCCCACCGGCGGCACGCGCATGACCGAAGGGCTGATCCCGCCGCAGGTGTTCGAGCGCCTCAAGCCGGAACTGGTCAGCCCGTTGGTGGTGTACCTGGGCAGCGAAGCCTGCCAGGAAACCTCGGGCCTGTTCGAGGTCGGCGGCGGCTGGATCGGCAAGACCCGTTGGGAGCGCAGCCTGGGCGTGGGTTTCGATCCCGAAGCGGGCTTTTCGCCGGATGACGTGGCGGCACACTGGCAGCAAATCTGCGACTTCGAAGGGGCTGCGCACCCCAGCGACAATATCGAGGCGTTGAAAGAGATGATGGCCAACTTGCAGAAGTTCAGCCTCTGATCGTTGCCATAAAATCAGTGAATCCCACGGGGCGCCGACGGCGCCCCGTTTTTATTCCAGGCATAAAAAAGGCCGCTGCACAGGCAGCGGCCGAAGTAAGACGTTGGATCAAGGAGCGATAAATCAACGTCAGTGAACACGGGTAACAGATTGAAAAGAGTGACAATCCGTTGGATTCAAGCTTTTCTCCCCAACTCGGGAGCGGGCCGTTTGCCCTGAAAGCGAGGTAAGAATAATCGGTTGTAACAGAATGAGTAATAGCAGTTCAGGACAAGGACTGTTACCAAAACGGCAACAATTAAGCGCTCGCCATCGATTCCTCTGATAAGCCCCCATCCATCCAATCCATGACCCGCGCCGAAACCCCTGCCGGCGCGGCTCGTCATCCTTTCGAGCGACAACACGAATACCTCCTTGGTGCGCTTATCGCTCTTCATGGGCGGCAGTAGGGTGGGGCCTTCTGTCACTCACCTGGGAAGACGCATGACAAAAACAACAATGCGCGCCATCTTCACGCTACAGGCGCTGGCCGCTGCGGTTGCCGTGGGCTGCTGTGCCCAGGCACAGGCTGTTTCGTTCAACATTGGCGAGATCGAAGGGCAATTCGATTCCTCGCTGTCGGTCGGTGCGAGCTGGGGCATGCGCGATGCCGACCGAAGCCTGGTCGGCACCGTCAATGGCGGCACGGGCCAGGCGTCCACCGGGGATGACGGGCGTCTGAACTTCAAGAAGGGCGAAACCTTCTCCAAAATCTTCAAGGGCCTGCACGACCTTGAACTCAAATACGGCGACACCGGTGTGTTCGTGCGCGGCAAGTACTGGTACGACTTCGAGCTCAAGGACGAAGACCGCGAGTTCAAGCCGATCAGCGACCACAACCGCAAGGAAGGCGCCAAATCCAGCGGCGCGCAGATCCTCGACGCGTTCGTCTACCACAACTACTCCCTGGGCGACCTGCCCGGCACCGTGCGCGCCGGCAAGCAGGTGGTCAGTTGGGGCGAAAGTACCTTCATCGGCAACTCCATCAACAGCATCAACCCGATCGACGTGTCGGCGTTCCGTCGTCCAGGCGCCGAGATCAAGGAAGGCTTGATCCCGGTGAACATGCTGTTTGCCTCCCAGAGCCTGACCAATCAGCTGACCGTGGAAGGTTTCTACCAACTGGAATGGGACCAGACTGTGCTGGACAACTGCGGCACCTTCTTCGGCGGCGACGTCGCGGCGGATGGCTGCACCGGTAACTACACGGTGGGCAGCCCCGGGATTGCACCGCTGCAACCCATCGCGGCGGCACGCGGCCAAGGTTTTGTGGTGACCCGCGAAGGCGTCGTGGTGCAGCGCGCCGCAGACCGGGATGCGCGCGACTCCGGCCAGTTCGGCGCGGCCTTGCGCTGGCTGGGTGACGACACCGAATACGGCCTGTACTTCATGAACTACCACAGCCGCACCCCGACCGTGGGCACGATTACCGCCAATACCAACCTTGCGACCATCGGCGCCATTGGTGCCGCCGCGCCGCCGGGCCTGGGCGGGGCGCTGGCCCAGAGCACCATGCTCGGCCGTGGCCAGTACTACCTGGATTACCCGGAAGATATCCGTTTGTTCGGCGCCAGCTTCTCCACCACCTTGCCCACCGGCACGGCGTGGACCGGCGAAATCAGCTATCGACCCAATGCGCCCGTGCAACTCAACACCACCGACCTGACCCTGGCGCTGGTCAACCCGATTGCCGGCAATACCGCGTCACCCATCCGCAGTTCGTTTGGCGCCGACAACAAAGGCTACCGCCGCAAGGAAATCACCCAGATCCAAAGCACCATGACCCAGTTCTTCGACCAGGTGCTGGGCGCCGAGCGCCTGACCCTGGTGGGCGAAGCGGCCGTGGTGCATGTCGCCGGCCTGGAAGATAAAACCAGACTGCGCTATGGCCGCGACTCGGTGTACGGCGCCTATGGGTTCCAGGGTGACACCGACGGTTTCGTCACCTCCACCTCCTGGGGCTACCGCGCACGGGCAATCCTTGACTACAACAACGCGATTGCCGGGGTGAACCTCAAGCCCAATCTGTCCTGGTCCCATGACGTCGCCGGCTACGGCCCCAACGGGATTTTCAACAAAGGCGCCAAGGCCATCAGCGTCGGCGTGGACGCGGACTACCGCAGCACCTACACCGCCAGCCTCAGTTACACCGACTTCTTTGGCGGCGACTACAACACCCTGACCGACCGCGACTTCCTCGCCCTCAGCTTCGGCGTGAACTTCTGATTTGGCTTAAAAGAAGGACAAGAACTTATGCGTAAGACAATTGCAGTGCTGGCCCTGAGTCTATTGGCCGCCCACGTGATGGCAGCGGTATCGCCGGAAGAGGCCGCCAAGCTTGGCACCACACTTACCCCGGTCGGCGCCGAAAAAGCCGGCAACGCCGATGGCTCGATCCCGGCCTGGACCGGCGGCATCCCGAAAAACGCCGGCGCGTTGGACAGCAAGGGCTTTCTCGCCGACCCGTTCGCCGCTGAAAAGCCGCTGTTTGTGATCACCGCCGCCACCGTCGACAAGTACAAGGACAAGCTTTCAGACGGCCAGGTGGCGATGTTCAAGCGCTACCCCGAGACCTACAAGATCCCGGTGTACCCGAGCCACCGTACGGTCAACCTGCCGGCCGATGTCTACGAGTCGATCAAGCGCAGCGCCCTCAACGTCAAGGCGATCAACGACGGCAACGGTCTGGAAAATTTCACCGGTAACCGTTACTACGCGTTCCCGATCCCGAAAAATGGCGTAGAGGTGCTGTGGAACCACATCACCCGCTACCACGGCGGCAACCTGCGCCGCATCATCACCCAGGCCACGCCCCAGACCAACGGCAGCTACACGCCGATCCGCTTCGAAGAAGAAGTCGCGGTGCCCCAGGCCATCCCCGATATCGACCCGGCCAAGGCGGCCAACGTGCTGAGTTATTTCAAGCAATCGGTCACCGCGCCGGCGCGGCTGGCCGGCAATGTGCTGCTGGTGCACGAAACCCTCGACCAGGTGAAGGAGCCGCGCCTGGCCTGGATCTACAACGCCGGCCAGCGCCGTGTGCGGCGCGCGCCGCAGGTGTCGTATGACGGGCCGGGCACCGCCTCCGACGGCCTGCGCACCACGGATAACTTCGACATGTTCTCCGGCGCGCCCGACCGCTATGACTGGAAACTGGTGGGCAAGAAGGAGCTGTACATCCCTTACAACAGCTACAAGCTCGACTCGCCCACCCTCAAGTACGACGACATCATCAAGGCCGGGCATATCAACCAGGACCTGACTCGCTATGAGCTGCATCGCGTCTGGGAAGTGGTCGGCACTGTCAAGCCGAGCGAGCGGCACATCTACGCCAAGCGCCACATGTACATCGACGAAGACAGCTGGCAGGTCGCCCTGGTGGACCACTACGACGGTCGCGGCCAACTGTGGCGCGTCGCCGAAGGCCATGCGCAGTTCTATTACGACCACCAGGTGCCGGCCTACACCGTGGAAACCCTCTACGACCTGATTGCCGGACGCTACCTCGCACTGGGCATGAAGAACGAGGAGAAGAGCAGCTTCGTGTTCGGCTTCGCGGCCAAGGCGGCGGATTACACCCCGGCGGCGCTCAGGTCCGAAGGCGTGCGCTGATCCTCGACTCAAATGCAATCAATCTGTGGGGGGAGCAAGCCCTAATTAAGCGCAGATCCCCTGTGGGAGGGGCGGTGCGACGATTCGACTTGCCCCCGATAGCGGTGGGTCAACCAACATCAATGTTTGCTGGGCCGACGTCTTCGGGGGCAAGCCCCCTCCCACATTGGTCTGCATACACATCGGGTTTTATGCATGGTCCTTAATCACCCCGCTGAATACTTCTTCAACAACCGCCCACCACAGGACTAGGGTTGCATCACAATAAAAAAGCAGGATGCAGCAATGACCGCCCTGACACGCTGCCTGGACCGTCCTGGATTCATGCCTCGGCTGTCCGCCCACCATGTGCTGCGCCCGCGCCTGGCCGCAGCGTTGCTCGCGGCGCCGGCGCGTGTGAAGTTGTTGTGTGCGCCGGCTGGCAGTGGCAAGAGTGCGCTGCTCGCCGAATGTGCACTGCAGGCGCCGCCCGGCTGCCAGGTGTACTGGTTGGCACTCAATGGTGGCGTGGCGTGCCCTGCTGATTTTTCCCGGCGCCTGGCCCACAGCCTTGGGTTGCCCTACACCGATGAAACCACGTTATTGCTGGATCTGGGGCGCTGGCAACCCACGGCGTGGGTGTGCCTGGATGATTTCTGCCGCCTGCCGGCGCCCGAGCTGGACGCCTTGCTGGACCGGTTGCTTGCCGCCAGCAGCCCGGCGCTGACCTGGTGGCTGGGCGCGCGACGCCGGCCATCGTGCAATTGGCCGCGGCTGCTGCTCGATGACGAATTGCTGGAGTGCGGCAGCGCTGAACTGGCCTTCAATGCTACGGAAATCCAGGCATTGCTCGGGCCTGGGCAGACTGTCGAGAGTGTCATGCAATTCAGCGCAGGCTGGTGTGCCGGCGCGCGCATCGCGTTACTCAATGACGGCCATGCCGATAAAACCTTGCTCGATTATCTGCAACACGAAGTGTTCAACAGCTTGCCGGCGGAGTTGGCCGAAGCCTGGCGGGTGCTCGCCAACCTGCCGCGCTTCAATGCGGGCCTGTGTGAACATCTGTTCGGCTTTGGTGACGGTGCTCAGTACCTGCGCGAGCTGCAAGCGCTCGGTGCGTTTATCCAGCCCTGGGAAGGCAGCACCGATGGGCTGCAGATATTTGCCCCCCTGGCGCGCCTGCTGCGCGAAGAGCCCTGGCCGGCCAAGCGCGCCTGGCACCGGCGCGCCTGCCAGTGGTTCAGTGCCGAGCAGGACTGGCAGGCCGCCTTCGAGCAGGCGCTGCTGGCGCAGGAATACGAGGCGGCGGTGAGCCTGTTGCAGCACTTCAGTTTCGAAGACTTGTTTCGCGGGCAAAATGCCGTGCTGCTGTTGCGCCTGCATGAGCAGCATGGTGATGAATTGATGCTCGGCTCGGCGCAATTGGTCGGCCTGGTCACGGCGGCACTGCTGTTTGCCGGGCGCTTCGAGCAGGCGGCGCTGTGCATCGACCAGTTGGCTCGATTTGCGCCGCGACCCACGGCGACGGCGCAGCGCCATCTGGTGGCGCGCTGGCAGGCGCAGGCCGGCTGGCTGCTGCACCTGAGCGGCGATGCCGAGGGTTCCCGCGCGCATTTTCTGGAGGCGCTGCAAGCCCTGCCCGAGAGTGCCTGGACATCGCGCCTGATGTGCCTGTCGGGCCTGACCCAGCAAGCCCTGCTGCGCGGTGAGCTGGATGTCGCCCAGACCTTCAATCGCGAAGCGCTGTGCCTGGCCCGCGCCCACGGTTCGCTGGTGTTGGAGGCCTTGCTGGAGCTGGATCACGCCCAGTTGCTGGAACAGCGCGGCGCGCCTTACCGGGCGCAAAGCCTGCTGGAAAGCGTGCAGGCGATGCTGGCCGAGCAGCGCTTGCAGGCGGGGCCACTGATGGGGCGTATCGCCCTGCGACGCGGGCATCTGGCGTTGCGTCAAGGGCAGGATGCCCTGGCGGGTGAGTGTTTCGAAACCGGTATGAACATCTGCCTGCACAGCCAGGACAAGCGGGTGCTCTACGGGTTTCTCGGGCTGGCGCTGCTGGCGGCCAATCGCGGTGATTACGCCCAGGCGTTTATCCAGCTGCGCGATGCCGAGCGGCTGATGCAGCAGCGCCACGTTCCTGTGCTGGTGTACCGCGCGGTACTGTTGTTGGTCAGCGGGCACTTCTGGTTGCAGCAGGGGCGCGCGGAATTGACGGTGGAAGCCGTGCGCCGCGTGTTACGCCACTTTCATGGACCCTGCGCCAAGCAGGCACCGCCGGCCACACTGGAATTGATCCCGCGCCTTGAGTACCTGCTGGTGCTGGCGGAGGTCAGGCTGGGCTGCGCCGAACAGCCGCTCGAGCGTCTCGGCGCCTTGCTCGACAGCACCCGGCAACGCGGCATGCTGTGCCTGGAAACCGAGCTGCAGTTGGTGCTGGGCGAGGTGGCCTGGCGCCTGGGAGAGCCGACCCGGGCGCGACTGGCGCTGCAAGCCGGCCTGGCATTGGCGGCGCGTTGCCAGGTGCAGCAGGCGGTGCGCGAGTTGCGTCTACGTGCACCGGGCTTATTGAGTGAGTTGGGGCTCGAACCGCAAGCGTCGCCCGTCGGCGTCACGCAAAACCCGCTGAGCCAGCGCGAACTGGAAGTGTTGCAGTTGATCGCCCTGGGCAACTCCAATCTGCAAATTGCCGACCGCCTGTATATCTCCCTGCACACGGTCAAGACCCATGCGCGGCGTATCCACAGCAAACTCGGGGTGGAGCGACGCACGCAGGCGGTGGCCAAGGCCAAGACGCTGGGCTTGATGGGCTAGGCGCGAAAGGCCTGGCGATAGTCCCCGGGCGCCGCCCCCATGGCTTGGCGAAAGCGCTGGTTGAAATGACTGGCGCTGGAGAAACCGCACATCAAGGCGATCTCCCCCACGGCCAGGGCGCTGCCGCGCAGCAGGCTCTTCGCACGGGCCAGCCGGCGCGCCAGCAAATACTGGTGGGGCGGCAGGCCGAAGCTTTGGCGGAACATGCGCGCGAAGTGGTACTCCGACAGCGCGCACAGGCCCGCCAGTTGGCCGAGGCTGATGGCGTCCTGCAGGTGCTGGTCGATGTACTCCACCAACCGCCGCCGCTGGTGCGCGGCCAGCCCACCTTTTACCCGCAGCCCGTCACGGGCGCCGACCTGGCTGAGCAGGGTGTGACTGAGCATTTCGTGGGCCAGGCTGCTGGTCAGCAGGCGCTCGCCGGGCTCGTGCCAGTTGAGGGCAATCAACTGGTGAAAGCATCCGGACAGGCGGGCGTCTTCGAGGAAGGTGCCTTCGCGCAATTGCAGCTCACGGGGTTCGCGGTCGAGCAGGGTGACGCAGCCGAGGGCAAATTGTTCGGGGCTGAAATACACATGGGCCAGGCGAATCTGGCCATTGATCACCCACGCCGATTGATGCTCGGCCGGCAGGATGCACAGTTTGTCCGGACCGCCCTTGACGCCCGGCTGGTCACGGCGAAAAGTGCCGGTGCCGCCGCCGATGTAGCACGACAATGTGTGATGGCTGGGCGCCTGGTAATCCTGGGAATCGTGGTGGTTGCTCCACAATGCTGCGGACAAACCGTCACCGAGCTCGGCGCAGGCTTGCAGGCGTGCGTTGGGCGAGCGGTTAAGGGCTTGAAAGACTTGCAGGGATTCCAGTGCTGGCATGCTGTGTTCTCCGACGTTTCGCATCCTACCGCGCCGTCATGGCGCTGTGAGCCCCGCTTCCTACAAAAGCGCAAGAATGTGCAAGAGAACCGCACGCGGTAAAAGCGACACTGTGGCTCACTTATCGGAGCCCGCTATGAACCTTTCCCTGTATCTACTCACGGTGCTGATCTGGGGCACCACCTGGATCGCCCTCAAATGGCAGTTGGGCGTGGTGGCGATTCCCGTGTCGATCGTTTATCGCTTCGGCCTGGCGGCGCTGGTGCTGTTCGTCCTGTTGCTGCTCAGCCGCCGGCTGCAGGTGATGAACCGGCGCGGGCACTTGATTTGCCTGGCGCAGGGCCTGTGCCTGTTTTGCGTCAACTTCATGTGTTTTCTCACCGCCAGCCAGTGGATCCCCAGCGGGCTGGTGGCGGTGGTGTTTTCCACGGCGACTTTGTGGAACGCGCTGAATGCCCGGGTGTTTTTCGGTCAGCGGGTTGCACGCAACGTGTTGATGGGCGGCGCGCTTGGGTTGCTGGGACTGGGCTTTTTGTTCTGGCCGGAGGTGGCCGGGCATACCGCCAGCCCGCAGACCTTGCTCGGCCTGGGCTTGGCCTTGCTGGGCACGATGTGTTTTTCGGCGGGCAATATGCTCTCCAGCTTGCAGCAGAAAGCCGGGCTCAAGCCGTTGACCACCAATGCCTGGGGCATGGCCTATGGTGCGGCGATGCTGGCGGCCTATTGCGCAGTGCGTGGTATTCCGTTCGAGATGGACTGGAGTGCGCGGTATATCGGCGCGCTGTGGTACCTGGTGATCCCTGGTTCGGTAATTGGCTTTACCGCCTACCTGACGCTGGTGGGGCGCATGGGGCCGGAGCGGGCGGCCTATTGCACCGTGTTGTTCCCGGTGGTGGCGCTGAATGTATCGGCATTTGCCGAGGGCTATCAGTGGACTGCCCCGGCGCTGGCGGGGTTGGTGCTGGTGATGCTGGGCAATGTGCTGGTGTTTCGCAAACCCAAGCCGGTGACCCCGATTTTGCATGCGAAACAGGTCTAATGTGGGAGGAGGCAAGCCCCCGTAGCCATAGGTATCTACACAATTTTGGTGCGACACCGCACCTGTGGCGAGGGAGCTAACGCGTATCTACCTGACGCTTCGAGGTCCAAATGTGGGAGAGGGCTTGCCCTCGATGGCGGCCTCTGGGCCGACCAGGATGTTGGATTGGACCGAGTACATATCCGTTTCTGCGGTCACGGCTGCTATGGGTTCCGCTTTTACAGCGGCTCACTTTTGAAAAGCGCAAAAGTAAGCAAAACGCTCTTGCCCCACCACTCGGCACCTCGCTCAGGCTCGGTGTGCCCGAACGCAGGCTTGAATCCGTGGGCCGCCGCAATGTGCCATCCATGGCCCAGTGCGGCTAACCCGGCGTCCTGCCGGGTTACCCACGGATTCAAGCCTGCGTTCGGCCAGCGTGGTTTAACGGGGCGCCTGAGATCAAGATCAAAAGCAGATCAAGATCAAGAGCGACTCGCTTCGCATCGTGGTTACGGTTGGGCGCTACAGAGTTGGGTAGCAAGCCCCTCCCACATTTCGGGTTATTTCAGGCCCAGCCGCCTGGCCATGCGGCCGAGGTTGGCACGGTCCAGGCCCAGTTCGCGGGCGGCGGCGGCCCAGTTGTGTTGATGGCGTTCCAGGCAGGCGCTGATGACCTGGCGCTGGAAGTGTTCGGTGGCCTGGCGCAGGTCGCCAGTGACGTCGGGGGCGCTGGCGAGCGGTGCGTCGAGGGTCGCTGCGCTGACATCCGGCAGGTCCAGGTCTGAAGCGCTCAGGCTGAGAATTTTCGGCCGCTCGCGGCAGTGGCCCAGGGCTTTGAGCGCGCTGCGTCCGATCAAGTGCTCCAGCTCGCGCACATTGCCCGGCCAGTCGTAGGCCAGCAGCGCCGCCTGGGCATCACTGGTCAGGCGCAGGCTGCCCAGGCCCATACGTGAGCGGTTCTGCTCCAGAAAGAACCCGGCCAGCAACAGTACGTCGCGCCCGCGTTCACGCAGCGCAGGCACTTTCAGTGGGTAGACGCTCAGGCGGTGGTAGAAGTCGGCGCGGTAGCGGCCATTGCGGACTTCTTCCGCCAGGTCACGATTGGTGGCGGCAATCAGGCGCACATTCACCTGATGCTCCTTGTCCGAACCCAGGCGCTGCAACTGGCCGCTTTGCAGCACCCGCAGCAGCTTGGCCTGCACCGTCAGCGACAGCTCGCCCACTTCATCCAGGAACAGCGTGCCGCCATTGGCCAGTTCGAATTTGCCCCGGCGTTCATTCAGCGCACCGGTGAAGGCGCCGCGCACATGGCCGAACAGCTCGCTTTCCACCAGGGTCTCGGGCAGCGCGGCGCAGTTGAGGCTGATCAGGGGTTTGTCGGCACGCGCCGACGCGGCGTGGATCGCCTGGGCGACCAGCTCCTTGCCGACCCCGGTCTCACCGGTGATCAGCACGGTCAGGTCACTGCCGCCCACCAGTTTGATTTCCTCCACCAGGTGTTTGTGCGCCTTGCTCTGGCCGATCATTTCCTTGTGCTGCTGGCCGCTGGCCTGACGGTAGATCTCGGCACGCTGGTGCTCGTCTTCGGCGCGCAACGCCAGGCGTTCAATGCGCTCGGCGACGTTGACGGTGGCGGCGGCAAGGCTGGCAAAGGCTTGCAGGGCGTCGAGTTCGACCCGTTCAAAGCGCTCGGTGTCGAGGGCATCCAGGGTCAGCAGGCCCCAGGGCCGGTCGTCGATAAACAGCGGGCAGCCCATGCAGTCGTGGACTTCCAGGTGCCCATGCAGGCCGTCCACCAGGCCGTCGTAAGGGTCGGGCAACGGGCTGTCGCTGTCGAAGCGGGTAGGGCCGGGGCTGCTCAGCAACACCTCGAAACGCGGGTGCTCGCTGACTTTGAAACGTCGGCCCAGGGTATCGGCGCTCAAGCCATCCACGGCCAGCGGCACCAGCCACTCGCCATCCAGGCGCAGCAACGCGGCGGCGTCACATGGCAGCAGGGCGCGCATGGCTTGCAGCAGGCGTCGATAACGCTCGCCTTCGGGCAGTTCCCGTGTCAGATCGGCAACCAGCGGCAGCAGGGCGGTGAGCAGCGGCTTTGCAGTCATAATGACTCCTTGTAGTCCTTATGACTATAAATTGTAGGAGGTCATACTGACTACATAATATTTAACTATATGAAAAATAACGGTTTATTAATTGGCATGATTACTGACTACCCAAGGGTAATGACTGAAAAGACCCAGGAGTCTCCCATGCTGAGTGCCCAAGACCGTGCCATCGTCAAATCCACCGTGCCCCTGCTGGAAAGTGGCGGCGAAGCGCTGATTACCCACTTCTACCGCATGATGCTCTGCGAATACCCGGAAGTTCGCCCACTGTTCAACCAGGCCCACCAGGCCAGCGGCGACCAGCCCCGCGCCCTGGCCAATGGCGTGTTGATGTACGCGCGGCATATCGACCAGTTGGACCAACTCGGCGACCTGGTCGCCAGGATCATCAACAAGCACGTGGCCTTGCAGATCCTGCCGGAGCACTACCCGATCGTCGGTGCGTGCCTGCTGCGGGCTATTTCCGAGGTGCTGGGCAGCGAGATAGCCACCCCTGAAGTAATGAGCGCCTGGGGCGCGGCGTATGGCCAGTTGGCGGACATCCTGATCGGCGCCGAAGCGGCTATCTACGACGAGAAAGCCCAGGCGCCCGGTGGCTGGCGCGGTGCGCGGCCGTTCGTGCTGGTCAAGCGTGTGCAGGAGAGCGCCGAGATCATCTCGTTCTACTTTGCCCCGGTGGACAACGGCCCGATCCTCAACGCTGCCCCCGGCCAATACATCGGCATGAAGCTGGTGCTCGATGGCGAGGAAGTGCGTCGCAACTATTCCCTGTCGGCCTTAAGCGATGCCGGGGTGTACCGCATCAGCGTCAAGCGCGAAGCCGGCGGGCGGGTGTCCAATTACCTGCATGATCAACTGCAGGTCGGCGCAACTGTTGACCTGTTCCCCCCTGCAGGCGAGTTCACCCTGGCCGCCAGCGACAAGCCGCTGGTGCTGATCAGCGGCGGGGTGGGCATTACGCCAACCCTGCCGATGCTCGAAGCGGCCCTGGCCACCCAGCGCCCGGTGCACTTTATCCACTGCGCGCGTAACGGCGGCGTGCATGCGTTCCGTGACTGGGTGGATACGCTGGCGGCGAGGCACCCGCAGCTCAAGCGTTTCTATTGCTATGCCGAGGACGACGGCGTGAGCCCGGCGGCGGACACGGTCGGCCTGCTGAGCCAGGAGCAACTGGCGGCGTGGCTGCCCGAGCAGCGCGATATTGATGCGTACTTCCTGGGGCCCAAGGGTTTCATGGCGGCGATCAAGCGGCATCTGAAGGCGTTGGGCGTACCGCACAAGCAGGTGCGCTATGAGTTCTTCGGCCCCGCTGCGGCGCTGGAATAATCCCTCAGCAGCCATGCTGTTCAATGTGGGAGGGGGCTTGCCCCCGATAGAGGTGGGTCAGTCAGCTTGTCTTTGGCTGACACATCGCATCGGGGGCAAGCCCCCTCCCACATTGGTTCGCCATTTTTCCTGATTAATCCGGCGTTAACCCTTCTCTGTTTTAACCACTGCCTGTGTGTAAACTTGTTGCCATCAGGCAAACAGACAAAGGAAACCGGAGATGAGTGACGAAATGCGTTTGGGCAGGGAGCGGCGCTTTCTGGTGTTGCTGGGCATCATCTGCCTGGCGCTGATCGGCGGCGCGCTGTACATGCAAGTGGTGTTGGGCGAGGCGCCGTGCCCACTGTGCATCCTGCAACGCTATGCCTTGCTGCTGATCGCGTTCTTTGCGTTCATCGGGGCCGCGATGCGTACCAAAGGGGCCGTCACGTTCTTTGAGGGCCTGGTGGTGCTCAGCGCCGTGGGCGGTGTGGCGGCTGCCGGTCACCATGTGTACACCCAGTTCTTCCCTCAGGTCAGTTGCGGCATCGATGTGCTGCAGCCGATCGTCGATGACCTGCCCCTGGCCAAAGTGTTTCCCCTGGGCTTTCAGGTCGACGGCTTCTGCAGCACGCCCTATCCGCCGATCCTTGGCCTGTCCCTGGCGCAATGGGCATTGGTGGCGTTCGTGCTGACCGTGATCCTGGTGCCCCTGTGCATCTACCGTAATCGTCACCCCAACGCCTGAGCCCGCGCCACCAAACGCCCCGATCTGCTTGAGCGCAGGCCGGGGCGTTTTTGTTCGCGGGGATTTGTGAAAGTGCTGTGACGAGCGGCAACAAAAGCGTCGCGCAGCATGCGACATGTTGTCACACGGAGGCCGTCGCAGGAGCTGCGCAACGAGCAGAATCGAGCTTTGGATTTGCATCCGGTGCGCAAACTGTGCTGTCAGTTCGTGGTTTGAAAGGCAGCGCGAAACGCTCACGGGTTCAGCAGGGGCAGGGTGATTAAATGCCTGGTTTTATGGGGACTTTACACCCTTTGCCATGCCCTTACAGGTTGTAAGGGGAGTGGCAATCTGCCCAATAGCCCGGCAGTTTTTGTGGTTTTTGTTGAGAATTGAACGCGATAACATCGCGAACCGTTGCAGGAATGGTGAAGGATTATTGCTGTAATCGATAAAAATTATTTCTGTATCAGACATGGTTTATACATCGCTAGCTAACTACAATCGCCCGCACTGAATGTCCGGTGCTGTTCAATATTTGAGCATTGGAGCGGTCGAGGAGCAGATGGAAGGCTCTGTGCGATCCCAGGTTCCGGCAGCCTTTCAACTATTCCGCACCAAATGGAATTGGTCTGTAACAAGGCCTTTAGCCACGAAATCGAATAAGAACTCACCGCAGGTCCGTGAAACGTACAGCTATGACGTAGCGGGCTGGCTCTTATTCAATCGAAGAGAAATGCCAACCCTTGGCAGGGTGAAGTGTTGGCGATCAAAACCCAACTGCATTGCGCAAGCTGCTTTAGAGGTCGTGAGATGAGTAAAAACAGGTACCCCCGATTACTAGGCTTTTTGCCGCTGCTTGGCATGATGTTAATGCTGGGAGGCTGCAAGTGGACCTTGCTCGACCCAAAAGGACAGGTCGGTCTGGATGAACGAAACCTGATCATCACCGCCACCCTGCTGATGCTGCTGGTCGTGGTCCCTGTGATTATCATGACCTTCGCCTTCGCCTGGAAATACCGCGCGTCCAACACCAGCGCCACCTACGCGCCGAAGTGGTCGCACTCCACCAAGATCGAAATCGCGGTGTGGCTGGTCCCGATCCTCATCATCATTGCCCTGGGTTATGTGACCTACAAGTCCACCCACGCACTGGACCCGTACCGTCCGCTGGAATCTGACGTCAAGCCGATCAACATCGAAGTGGTCGCGCTGGACTGGAAGTGGCTGTTCATCTACCCGGACCTGGGTATCGCCACTGTGAACCAGATCCGGTTCCCGGAACACACTCCGCTGAACTTCAAGATCACCTCCGACGCCGTGATGAACTCGTTCTTCATCCCAGCCCTGGGCGGCCAGATCTACGCGATGGCAGGCATGCAGACCAAGCTGCACCTGATCGCCAACCAGAAAGCTGAAATGGAAGGCATCTCCGCCAACTACAGCGGCGCTGGCTTCACCGGCATGAAATTCAAAGCGATCTCGACGAGCCAGGAAGAATTTGACGCCTGGGTAGCCGAAGTCAAGGCCGCACCTAAACAGCTTGATCAAGCTGAATACGACGCCCTGACCAAACCAAGCCAGAACAACCCTGTCGCGCTGTACTCCGCGTTTGAACCGAACCTGTTTCAGAAAATCGTCGACAAGTACGAAGGTATGAAGCCAGGCAAGCCGGTCAAGCACGAGAAGAAAGAAGTGGCCGTGGTTGAAGGTTCTGACACAGGCGCGCATTCAACTGCTGGGGCAGAGGAGTAAACGATGTTTGGTAAATTAAGTTGGGACGCGGTCCCATTCCACGAGCCGATCGTGATGGTGACCATCGCCATGATCGCGCTGGGTGGTCTGGCACTGTTTGCGGGTATCACGTACTTCAAGAAGTGGACCTACCTGTGGACCGAGTGGCTGACCTCCGTCGACCACAAGAAAATCGGCGTCATGTACGTCATCGTGGCCATGGTCATGCTGCTGCGTGGTTTTGCCGACGCCATCATGATGCGTACCCAGTTGGCCATGGCCACCGAGGGTTCGCCTGGCTACCTGCCACCTGAACACTATGACCAGATCTTCACCGCCCACGGTGTGATCATGATCATCTTCATGGCGATGCCTTTCTTCACCGGCCTGATGAACCTTGCCTTGCCGCTGCAGATCGGTGCGCGTGACGTTGCCTATCCGTTCCTGAACTCCCTGAGCTTCTGGCTGCTGGTGTCCGGCGTGGTGCTGATCAACGTGTCCCTGGGCGTCGGCGAATTCGCCAAGACCGGTTGGGTTGCGTATCCGCCATTGTCGGGGCTGCAATACAGTCCGGGCGTGGGTGTGGACTACTACATCTGGGCACTGCAGTTATCAGGACTCGGGACGACATTGACGGGGGTCAACTTCCTGGCCACCGTCCTGAAGATGCGCGCCCCTGGCATGAAACTGATGGACATGCCGATCTTCACCTGGACCTGCACCTGGGCAAACGTGCTGATCGTGGCTTCGTTCCCGATCCTGGCCGCTACCATGGCGCTGCTGTCGCTTGACCGTTACCTGGATTTCCACATTTTCACCAATGAACTTGGTGGCAATCCAATGATGTACGTGAACCTGTTCTGGGCATGGGGTCACCCTGAGGTGTACATCCTGATCCTGCCGGCGTTCGGTATCTTCTCCGAAGTGATCTCGACCTTTACCGGCAAGCGCCTGTTCGGTCACCACTCGATGGTCTACGCATCGGGCGCCATTTCGGTACTGGGCTTCATGGTGTGGCTGCACCACTTCTTCACCATGGGTTCGGGGGCCAGCGTCAACGCCTTCTTCGGCCTGGCGACGATGCTGATTTCCATCCCGACGGGGGTGAAGCTATTCAACTGGCTGTTCACCATCTACCACGGTCGTCTGCGCATGACCAGCCAGGTCCTGTGGACCCTGGGCTTCATGGTGACCTTCGCCATCGGCGGCATGACCGGCGTACTGCTGGCCATCCCGGGTGCTGACTTCGTCCTGCACAACAGCCTGTTCGTGATCGCTCACTTCCACAACGTGATCATCGGCGGCGCGGTATTCGGCTACATCGCAGGTTTCAGCTTCTACTTCCCGAAAGCGTTCGGCTTCAAGCTGCACGAAGGCTGGGGCAAGGCTGCATTCTGGTTCTGGATCTCGGGCTTCTTCGTCGCGTTCATGCCGCTCTATGCACTGGGCTTCATGGGCATGACCCGTCGTCTGAACGCCACTACCAACCCTGAGTGGGTGCCGTACCTGTACGTCGCCATGTTCGGTGCAATCATGATCGCCGTGGGCATCGCCTGCCAGTTGATCCAGCTGTACGTCAGCGTGCGTGACCGCAAGCAGAACATGTGCGAATCCGGCGACCCATGGAATGGCCACACCCTGGAATGGTCGACCTCGTCGCCACCGCCGTTCTACAACTTCGCCGTGATCCCTACCGCGAACACCATCGATGCGTTCACCGAAGCCAAGGAAGACGGTACTGCGTACCAGCAACCCAAGCACTATGAGCCGATCCACATGCCAAACAACACCGCCACTGGCGTGGTGATGGGTGCGCTGTTGACCGTGTTCGGTTTCGCGATGATCTGGCACATCTGGTGGCTGGCAATCGTGGGCCTGGTAGGCACCATCGGTTACTTCATCATTCACGCTGCCCGTGATGATCAAGGCTACATGGTGCCGGTCGAGACGATCGAACGCATCGAAGCCGAGCAGCACGCTCGCCTGGTAGCCGAGAAGAAAATCCCGGCCAACCGTGTAGAAACCTCGTTGGAACAGGCTTAAACCATGTCGAACTTAGTGACCAATGCTGGACACGCCCATGTCGATGACCATGGGCACGATGACCATCACCACGACTCGGGGCCAATAACCGTCTACGGTTTCTGGCTCTACCTGATGACCGACTGCATCTTGTTTGCGTCGATCTTCGCGGTGTACGCGGTACTGGTAAACAACGTAGCGGGTGGCCCGTCGGGCCACGACATTTTCGAACTGCCTTACGTGCTCGGCGAAACCGCCTTGCTGTTGTTCAGTTCGATCACCTACGGCTTCGCCATGTTGGCCTTCTACAAGGGCAACAAGAAAGGCGTACTGAGCTGGCTGGGCCTGACCTTCCTGTTCGGCCTGGGCTTCATCGGCATGGAGATCAACGAGTTCCACCTGCTGATCTCCGAAGGCTACGGCCCGCACCGTTCCGGTTTCCTGTCGGCGTTCTTCACGCTGGTCGGCACCCACGGTCTGCACGTATCCGCCGGCCTGCTGTGGATGGCGGTGATGATGTATCAGGTCAATAAGCACGGCCTGACCAACACCAACAAGACCCGCCTGAGCTGCCTGAGCCTGTTCTGGCACTTCCTGGACGTGGTCTGGATCTGCGTATTCACCGTCGTTTACTTGATGGGGACTCTGTAATGGCTAATGCACACTCCCATGACAGCCACGATTCAAGCCACGGCAGCGTAAAGTCTTACGCTATCGGCTTCATCCTGTCGGTCATCCTGACCCTGATCCCGTTCGGCCTGGTGATGTACCCAACCCTGCCGAAGTCGATCACCTTGATGATCGTCCTGGCGTTCGCGGTAATTCAGGTCCTGGTTCACCTGGTGTACTTCCTGCACCTGGATCGTTCCAAAGAGCAGCGCGAGAACGTGATTGCGTTCGTGTTTGCAGGCCTGGTGATCGTTCTGCTGGTTGGTCTGTCGCTGTGGATCATGTTCAGCATCCACACCTACATGATGGCGAAGTGAGGTAAGACCCGATGTCGCTTAAGCACTTTATCCAAATCACCAAACCGGGGATCATTTTCGGTAACGTGCTTTCTGTGGCGGGCGGTTTCTTCCTGGCCTCCAAGGGACATGTCGATCTGGCCATCTTCCTGGCGGCGATGATCGGCACCTCCCTGGTGGTAGCTTCCGGATGCGTGTTCAACAACTGCATCGACCGTGATATCGACATCAAGATGGAGCGCACCAAGAATCGCGTGCTGGTCCAGGGCCTTATCTCCCTGAAACTGGCACTGATCTTCGCGACCGTCCTGGGTGTTGCGGGCGTGGTGTTGTTGTACAAGGTGGCCAACCCGCTGGCGGCGCTGTTTGCCGTGATCGGCTTTGTCATCTACGTCGGCCTCTACAGCCTCTACCTCAAGCGCAAGTCGGTACACGGCACGCTGGTGGGGAGTCTGTCGGGGGCGATGCCGCCGGTGATTGGTTATGTGGCTGTAACCAATAGCTTCGACATGGCCGCGCTGGTGCTGCTGGTGATGTTCAGCCTGTGGCAGATGCCGCATTCCTACGCCATCGCGATTTTCCGCTTCAATGACTACCTGGCTGCGTCGATTCCGGTTCTGCCGGTCAAACGTGGCATCCAGGTGGCCAAGAAACACATCCTGCTCTACATCCTGGCCTTCCTCGTGGCGACCTTGATGTTGACCTTCAGTGGCTATGCCGGCATGAGCTACCTCGCCGTCGCCGCGGCCATGGGCATGTACTGGTTGTACATGGCCTGGACCGGCTACAAGGCGGTGGATGACACCGTCTGGGCGCGCAAGCTGTTCGTGTTCTCGATCTTCACCATCACCGCGCTCAGCGTGATGATGTCCCTGGATTTCCAGGTACCGAAAGAGCTGTTGCTGACCTACGCACACTGAGTGTTCTGAGCAGTAAAGGCCCCGCCTTCGCAAGAAGCGCGGGGTTTTTTATGGTATGCCCTTTATGATCGCGAGCAAGCTCGCTCCTATACCCAAATTCTTCGAATGCAGGAAGCAAAGCAATGAGTAAAAAAGCCGTTATGGTCTTCAGTGGCGGGCAGGACTCGACCACCTGCCTGATCCAGGCATTGAAGCAGTATGACGAAGTGCACTGCATCACCTTCGATTATGGCCAGCGCCATGTGGCGGAGATCGAGGTGGCCCGCACGTTGGCCAAGCAGTTGGGCGCCACCGTGCACAAGGTGATGGATGTGTCCCTGCTCAATGAGCTGGCGATCAGCAGCCTCACCCGTGACAACATCCCCGTGCCCACCGTGAACAGTTCAGGCGAAAGCCTGCCGAGCACCTTCGTGCCGGGACGTAACATCCTGTTCCTGACCCTGGCCGCGATCTACGCCTATCAAGTCAAGGCCGAGACGGTGATCACCGGCGTGTGCGAAACCGACTTCTCGGGTTACCCGGATTGCCGCGACGAGTTCGTGAAAGCGCTGAACCAGGCCCTCAAGCTGGGCATGGAATACGACGTACGCCTCGATACCCCGCTGATGTGGCTGAACAAGGCCGAGACCTGGGCCCTGGCCGATTACCACGGGCAACTTGAGCTGGTCCGCGAGCAGACGCTGACCTGCTACAACGGCGTGATTGGCACAGGCTGCGGCAACTGCGATGCGTGCAACCTGCGCGCCCGGGGCTTGAATGAGTATCTGCAGAATAAAGCGGATGTGATGCAGAGCCTCAAGCATAAGTTGCAGCTGAAGTAACTCGATCAAGAGCCAGGTGAGGTCCAAATGTGGGAGGGGGCTTGCCCCCGATGAGCATAGGTATCTACACAGCTCTGTAGCGCTCAACCGTAACCACGATGCGAAGCGAGTCGCTCTTGATCTGCTTTTGATCCTAGGCGCCCCGTTAAACCACGCTGGCCGAACGCAGGCTTGAATC